>NZ_JBYFCJ010000009.1:0-220528 GCF_057652235.1 Arsenicibacter sp. R0_47
CGATCAGTTTGCGGATGATTTTAACTCACTAATCGAATTTATGACCATGCATAGGGTTTTATGAGAAAGCCCTGTTGAGTCAATTAGTTCTGTAAAGTTGAAAAAAGGATCCGAAGCAATTGATACGGCTAATCCGGAAACAAGCACCGCACTTGTCGGGATTACAGATTATGCAGGTAACCCTAGATTCATCAACGGGAGCCTGGATATGGGGGCTTCTGAGTATCAGGGACCACTGGAAATATTTACGATCAGAGACGGCGAATGGACAAATCCGGCAGTATGGTCGGTAAAACGTTTACCCAAAAAGGGAGAACGGGTATGGCTAAAACACAAAGTAACGATTCCGACAAACTTCCGCTCAACATCCGGAATTGTCAGGTATAATCCGGAAAGTCAACTCATTTTCAGGGATAATGCCCGCTTGCTGATCAGCAATTAACATATTGTCGGCCAGTACATAACCGGCCGACACACATACGAGGTTGCCTTAAATCACCGTCCCGCCATCGGCATAGAACAAGCTGCCGGTGCAGTAGGATGAGGCTCCGGAGGCCAGAAACAGGGCCAGCGGGCTGATTTCGTCGGTGGTACCCATCCGTGCGATCGGCAGCCGTTTCGTAAAATGGCTCAGAATCCTGTCGTCCTGCCAGAGCGCCTGCGAAAACTTCGTTTTGATCAGTCCCGGACAGATCGCATTGACGCGGATACCGTCGGCGCCCCATTCCTTCGCCAGAACCTTCGTCAGCATATTGAGGGACGCCTTGCTGACGCTGTACATACCGAGGCCCGGATCAGGGGTGTGCCCGGCAATGCTGCTCATCATGATGATGCTGCCGCCGCCGCGCTGTTTCATAATCGGGTATACCAGCTTACTCAGTTCAAACGGAGCTTTTACATTGGCCTGCATGATTTTGTCGAACGCTGATCCGTCGCAGTCGAGCGATGGACCGAAAACGGGGTTCGAAGCGGCGTTGTTGACCAGAATGTCGATACCGCCGTAAACCGCAACGGTTTTGTCGACGAGCGCTTTCAGCTGATCCATATCGCCGACATGGGCGGCAATACCGGTTGCTTCGCCGCCGTGAGCCATAATGTCGGCGGCCAGGGCATCGCAGGCGTCCTGCTTGCGGCTGCTGACGACCACTTTCGCACCGAACTGCGCAAACGTGCGGGCCATATCCTCGCCGATGCCTTTGCTGGCGCCCGTGATAACAGCCACTTTTCCGGTTAAATCAAACATCTTTTTTTCGGGTGATGTCAAGGGTTGTGTTTCCATGTAAGGGGAATGCGTTTACCTGCAAACTATCATATAAATCGGCGAATTCAAAGAAGAGCGGCTAATCCCGATAGCAGATAGAGCATTAACAATTCTGTTAACAAAATAACCGGCAATAAAGCGGCCGGCGGATAGTTGGTATAGAAGTTGATACCTGAAATTTTACCTAATTTCGTCAATTCAACCTGGCCATGTGCCTACACTAGCCCTTTATGAACGGAAAAATACCTGATCTGCCTCCCTTCGTCAGCTCCTGGAAACAACTATATGCCATCGTTATCGGGGCGCTTCTTGTTGAAATCGTTTTGTTTTACTACCTAATGATTAGCTTTTCATGAGCGGACTGGATTGGGGCATACTTATCGTAACATTAGCCAGTATTATCTTTTACGGCCTGTACCGGAGCCGCGGAAACCGCAATATGGACGATTATCTGCTGGCCGGACAGTCGTTACCCTGGTACCACGTGTGCCTGTCGGTGATGGCTACGCAGGCCAGTGCCGTCACGTTTTTGTCTGCCCCCGGGCAGGGCTATGCCGACGGCATGCGGTTTGTGCAGTTCTACTTCGGATTGCCGCTGGCCATGGTGGTGCTGTCAGTAACCTTTGTGCCGATGTTTCACCGGCTTCGGGTCTTTACCGCTTATGAATACCTTGAGGAACGCTTCGATGGCCGTGTCCGGATTCTGACGTCACTGCTGTTTCTACTGCAAAGGGGGCTATCGACGGGGCTTTCGATTTATGCACCGGCTATCATCCTCTCGACCATTTTAGGCTGGAACATCTACTGGACGAACCTCATTATGGGCGGTTTGGTACTGATCTACACCGTTACGGGCGGCACAAAAGCCATTTCCTACACGCACATTCAGCAAATGCTTATCGTGACCCTGGCGATGGGGCTGGCAGGCTACATGACCGTACACCTGCTGCCGGAAAGCGTCGGCTTTACCGATGCCCTGAAGGTTGCCGGCAAGGCGGGCAGGATGAACCTGATCGACCTTAAATTTGATCCCAACAGCCGCTACAATGTGTGGTCGGGACTGATCGGGGGCTTTTTTCTCCAGCTGTCTTACTTCGGGACCGACCAGTCGCAGGTAGGGCGCTATCTGACCGGGCAGTCGGTCGGGCAAAGCCGTCTGGGTCTGCTGATGAATGGTCTGCTGAAAGTGCCGATGCAATTTCTGATTCTGCTGGTTGGGGTACTGGTGTTCAGCTACTACCAGTTCCATGAGTCGCCGATCTTCTTTAACAAGCAGGAAACCGATAAGCTGAAAAACAGCCAGTATGCCACGCAATACCAGCTGCTCGAAATCCGGCATCAGTTACTGGCTAAGGAACGGCAGAAAAATGTGGTGATGCTGGAATCGGCTATGGATGCGGATAACGACGAAGCCGTGGCTGAAGCCAAAAAGAGTATGGAGGAGACCGACGTGGCCATGAAGGAAATAAAAGCCGGCGTGGTTGACCTGATCAAAAAGAATAACCCGGCGGCCGATACCAGCGATGTCAACTACGTCTTTCTGCGGTTTGTGCTCGATTATCTGCCCCACGGCCTGATCGGCTTATTAATCGCGGTCATTTTCAGTGCATCAATGGGGTCAATCGCAGCGGCGTATAATTCACTGGCATCTACCTCAATCATTGACATTTATAAACGCCGGATGCATACCACCGGCGATGACCGGCATTACCTCAGTGCCTCTAAATGGGCAACCGTCGGCTGGGGTATCTTCTGTATTATTGTCGCGCAGTTTGCCAACCGATTCGGCAGTATGATTGAGGCGGTAAATATCCTTGGCTCCCTGTTCTACGGCGTTATCCTCGGGATTTTCGTCGTAGCCTTTTACATGAAAGGAATCGGCGGCAAGGCAACCTTCTGGGCGGCCATTATCGGCGAAATTCTGGTTGTCTACTGCTATATGATTGACCTGACCGCCTTCCTGTGGCTGAATGTCATTGGCTGTGTGCTGGTCATGGGCATTGCCTGGTTACTCCAGCGGGTGTTCCGCTCCTGAATAAAAAAACGCCCCGGCCATTAGCCGGGGCGTTTTCACGTATACCTATCAATTATTTTTTCTTTGGTTTGCCTTTGAGTGCCGTCGGTGCAGGAAGCTTTGCCTGATACTCCGTTACGGCTTTAGCAATGGCGTCTTTGAAGAACGGGAATGCGCCGTCGTTGGTGCTTTCGCCGATGCTCAGCGCTTTCTGTGCAATAGGCAGTGCTTCTGTGAATTTTCCCATTTTCGCCAGAATCTGCGACTTAATCCACAGGTTACGGTACGTTTCTTTCAGCCCGATTGACTTATCTGCCCATGCCAGTGCCTGGTCGAGTTTAGTGCCTTTCGACAGGTTATAGTTGGCGGCCGCCTGTAATACGGCTGCGTCTTCCGGTTTATCGGCAACGGCCTTCATCACGTTTGCGGCTGCGTTGGCGTTTACATCAACGTACATTTTCGCCGTTGCTTTCGCCGGACCAAACATAATGTTCATATTGGCCGTGCTGTCGGTCAGGTCGCTGAAGCTGATAGTGAACGTCTCGTGGTTGCTGCCGGTCGTTGGCTTCACGTTTACGCGCAGGGCGTCTTCTTCCTGCTTGTAGCTGTCTTCCGTTACGCTCAGGTTCTTGTTGAAGATGATGGTCCACTCGCTGGCATTCGGGATCGACATGATCGAGTACGTACCGGCGGCCAGTTTCTGGCCTTCTACCACAACGTCAGTTGTTGCCTGGAACGTTGTCGCCCCGTTGGCGCCTGTGCGCCATACTTTGCCGGCGGGTACAAATGAACCGGTAAACGGTGTCCGGCCTTTCAGGCTCGGGCGCGAATATTTCACCGTAAAATCAGTAGTACCGACGGTCTGGATAATCGTTGCGCCGGGGCTTGGCTGAGGGAGACGGATCTGAGCAGTAGCCAGTTGCGCGACAAGGCACAGGGCAACCGCGTTCAGGATAACTTTACGCATTGGAGCTGGTTGTTTAGGGATTGTTAAATGTGGGGGCGAAATTGCGGCTTTTTACCCAGAAAAAATATACCCGATAGACTTTTGACCATTGTGTTTTTGTTAACGGCTTGTTAACGGAGTCTCCGGGTTCGTACGTAAAACTCATGCATCGCGAACCATTGCTGACGCTGCTGCGTCAATATGAGCCGTTTGACGAAAATGAACGGGCTATGTGGCAGGAGACCCTGTCGTTTGTGGAACAACAGCCGGATTGCTTTGAACGCTCCCTGCTCATCGGGCATGTTACAGGCTCGGCCTGGATTGTCTCGCCCGACCGTAGTCAGGCCGTGCTGATTCATCACCGGAAACTGGACCGCTGGTTTCAGCCGGGTGGTCACTGCGACGGCGATCCGGATGTGGCAGCCGTGGCCATGAAAGAAGCAGAAGAAGAAACCGGCCTGCGGTCAATCCGGCTGGTGTCGCCGGACATTTTTGACATCGATGTGCACCCGATACCGGCGAAAGGGGAGATACCTGCACACCTGCACTACGACATCCGGTTCCTGCTCGAAGCAAACCCGGATGAAGCCTTTGAACACTCCGAAGAAACCAATGATATCCAGTGGGTGAAAGTTGACGTTATGGCTGATTTTACAGATTCGGAGTCCATTTTACGCATGATTCGTAAGAAAAATAACTAAAACTATAAGTATAGTAGCTGTTTTTATGGTTAATATTGTATAAACGTGCTTTTGCACGCTGTACAACAAAACCATAGAAAATATGAATCATGTCATCAGCAACACGTCGTCTGACCGGCGGGGGCTGTTGTATGCATTGATTCTGGGACTGATCGCAGCAGGGCCGGCCCTATCGCAGGACGCAAAACTGAAGCGTGATGTTACTTACTCAACGCATAACTACAAGCACCCGAACAAAGCGCAGGTTGCCCGTAAATGGGAACAAAGTCCGAGTGTCAGAACCTCGGATTTTGCCGGACGGGAGGTCGTAACCGGTGATTACAAGAAGCCGGCCACCATCATTACCCAACAGCCGACGCCGCAGCTTGCCTTTGAGGTGAAGCCGGAACGGGAAATAAACCGCAACTACAAAGCAGCAATGGCTACTCAGTTTGCGGACCGGAAGAAGAAAGCCGAAAGGCAGTCAAACGAACCGGTGCCGGCCGACGGCGGAAATTAAACAATGGTTTCGGGATTGATCCGGTCATTATACAGCCGGAACGATTCTTCATCAAAGCAAACAAAGATGACTTCGGTCAGCGAAGTATCATTTTGCAGAAAGCCTGTGACGGTCGAAATAGCGACATCGCAGGCTTTTTCTTTTGGATAGCCGTAAATGCCGGTACTGATGCCCGGAAAGGCTACCGTCTCCAGTGCCTTTTCTGACGCGATTGCCAGCGACCGGTAATAGCAGCCTGCCAGCAGTTTTGACTCCTCGTGATGCCCGCCGCGCCAGACCGGACCGACCGTGTGGATGACATAGGCGGCCGGTAACCGGTAGCCTTTGGTTAGTTTAGCGTCGCCGGTTTTACAGCCGTGCAGCAACCGGCATTCGTGCAGCAGTTCGGGGCCTGCCGCGCGGTGAATGGCACCGTCTACACCACCCCCGCCCAACAGGCTTGAGTTAGCCGCATTCACAATCGCATCGGCATGGACGTTGGTAATATCGCCGGTAATAACGGTCAGACGGGTTTTGTTAATCAGCATATAATGAGATAATTAATAACTTTTACGAGCGGTTTTACAAACTTTTACAATTGTTTACCCCCATTCAGAAAGCGGGAAGATACATTTGCTGTCTCACGAAAATCATACAACAACATGAACACAGTAACGTATTTTTTCTCCCTGGCTCTTTATTATCTGGCCAGTTTGAACAGTAGTCCCGATACAAACCGGTTTCAGCATTGCGCGGCTGCCTTTCTGGGCTCGGGCATGATTGTGAATGAGTATACGCCATCGGGTAAATGTTCGGTACGGATGAATGCCACCGGCGACCTCTCGGTACAGACTGTTGATCTGGGCCGGAATTATGCCAAAGCCGTTGAGCCGATTGCCTTCCGGGTCGCTATCCGCGATAAGGATACGAAAACCCTGCTTAGCTTTTCAGGGGATGCTGTGAAAAAGATGCCGGTTGAAAAAATACTGGCCCGCTGCAAAAAAGGGGATGCCATTATCCTGATGACAACTGACGAAACATACGCTTTACCTCATAACGAAATCCTGGTACAATGAAAACGACTGTTCTTACTTTCGCACTCTTTCTGACTATATCTGCCGCCGCCATGGCGCAATCGGCCAGCTTTTTTAGTAATTCGATTCAGTTGAACGGCTACCCGCTGGATTACAGTAACTTCACCCTGCTTTCGCGCGGCGTTATGACCCTTGTTGATCAGGGCAATAGCTCTGAAAAGGGTAAACAAGTGCCCTTTCGTGTGTACCTGCGCCGGAAAGGTGTCGTGATTACCGAAGGCGGTATGAGCGATAAAACTGAATACCGGAACGTACCGATTCACCAGATTCTGGCAAAGGCACTTCCCGGCGATGAACTGGTTATTGATCCGTTATACCGGACCGACCGCATCAACCGGCAGGTCATTACCCTGCGGATGTTTGCCTGGCTGCTGTTTCGCGGTGTACGTGGCGATGGCTGTTAAAATCGTCAATTCTTTGTACCTTCCCGAACCGGAATTCCGGTTCGGGAAGGTTTTGTTCGTATGAGTACATCGGCATTCAGTACATACAGGAATACGCTGCTAATCATTGCCGTATTTATCATCGGCGGGCTGTTTGTGCAGTTTGCCGGTTCCGGAGTCAGTATACCCGTTACGGAGCAGCAGGCTTTTGCACAACAGGTTAATCTGGCTATGCGCCGGACGGCCCATCAGCTCCTGACGCTGGCCGGTGACAAGACCACCCGCATCGAAGCGGTTAAGCAGCTGGATAAGGAAACCTTTCAGCTGCGGATGATCCGCAATTTTAATTATGATGAGCTGCCCGCGATTCTGGCTGAATCCCTGAAACGCCAGAACATCAAAGCGGATTATGACGTGGCCGTATTCGACTGTAAGCAGGGCGAGCTGCAGCTGGGCTATTCGTTCCGGTACACGCGCCCGAACGAACCGGTCCCGTGTACCGGCCGGATGCAGGATGCCGGTTGTTACGTGATACAGGTGCGGTTTACACCGTTAAATCCCCCCGCACAACCAGACAATAAGGGGTATGCCGTCGGGCTGGCGGGTATACTGACCGCGTTAGCTTATGTGGTTTATAACCGTAAAAAACGGGTTATGCCTGCGGCAGTTCCGGTAGCAGAACAGGTTCCGGAGGCAGCTGCCGGACCGGAGGAGCCGCAATGGCAGTTCTTCGGCGAATCGCGTTTACACACGCTGAATCCGGTTCTGGTAGTTGGTGATGTGCCGTATGAACTGACGTATCGTGAGGCCAAACTCCTGCGGCTGTTTATTGCTCATCCACAACAGGTACTCGACCGCGAACTGATTCTGAAATCGGTCTGGCAGGATGAGGGTGTAGTTGTCGGGCGGAGCATTGACGTGTTTGTATCGCGTCTGCGTAAGTTGCTGCAGGCCGACCCGACACTGCGGATTGCAGCGGTCCATGGCATTGGGTACCGGTTCGAAATCCGGAACCCGAAGGCGTTCTCTACCGGGGATTTACCTAACTTCGCGGCCTGAATCCGTTTTTCCGGCCACATGGAATACTATCAGCAACTTTTTGACCATACAGACGAGCTGCCAGCCTTATGGGCCGGTCAGGACTTTGAGCAATGCATCTTCCGTAAACTCGACCTGACCAAAGCTAACCTCTCCGGTGCTAATTTTGTCAACTGCCGTTTTGAGTCCTGCAACCTGACACAGGCAGAGATAAAGCAGACTAAATTACTTGACGTAGCCTTTTCCGGGTCTTCGCTGACCCACGTTGATTTCGGAACGTGCAGCGTCTTTGGCTTCAGCGTCAGTTTCACCGAATGCCAGCTGGACTACACCGTTTTTCTGGACCGGAACATGAAAAAAGCCCGGTTTCAGGAATGCTCGCTTAAGGAAGCGCATTTTCTGCGGTGTGATCTGACCAGTGCGGTTTTCGCGGCCTGTAATCTGGAACTGGCAAAATTTGCCGAAAACAACCTGACGCAGGCCGACTTCTCGACATCGTATAACCTGCGCCTTGATCCGGATAACAACAAGCTGAAAAAAGCCCGTTTCTCACTCTATAACCTGCCTGGACTACTCACCAAATACGATCTGGTAATCAAGGAATAGCGCTTACGGTTTCAGTAACCGCAGCGTTTGTTTCTGATCACCATTCAGCAACGAGAGGTAATAGATGCCGGTTGGCATACTCATTACCTGGTGCGGCAGCGTAATGGTCATGCGGCTGTCGGGTTTAGCCTGTGAACGCCAGACAGGACGGCCCGCGGCATCCGTCAGGGTCAGGTCAATGGTGGTTTTGCCTGGTGTAGGCCATAAAATGGTGATTGTTCCGTCGCTGCCCACCGGATTCGGGGCAATCGTGAACCGGTCTACCGGCAGGGCCAGCAGTGTAGCCCGGCTGAAGTTCGGGATGCCGTAACCCAGAGAGGCGTCAGGCGTTGCATACTGCGAACCCGATTCGCGGATGATCCGGACAACATCGGTGGCCTTCAGCGTCGGGTTTGCCTGCCAGAAGCCTGCGACAAGCCCCGCCACCAGCGGACCGGAGTAGGAGGTCCCCGAGCCGGCGCCGATAACACCCGTCGGGAGGCCGATAATGGTCCCGAGCCCGAAAGCGGCCACGTCCGGTTTCACCCGCCCGTCGGCCGACGGCCCGAACGAGCTGAAGGCGGCCCGTGCGCCATAGCCATCTACGGCACCGATTGCCAGCACGCCCGCCGCATCCGACGGCGCGCTGATGTACCGCCACGGGTCATTTCCTTCATTGCCGGCCGATACAACGATGACCATGCCGGTCTCCGACGCGATCTGCGCCGCGCGGGTAGACAGGGCCGTTTTACCGTTCAGCTGCGCATAGGTGTAGCTGGTTGAGTAATCGTCAAACTGCGTATAGCCCAGGGAAGAGCTCAGGACATCGGCACCGGTACTATCGGCAAATTCGGCGCCGAGGAGCCAGTTTGCTTCTTCAATCTGGGTTTCATACCGGACATCCTCCGTTTCAATCAGCACATAAGAGGCCTTAAAGGCGGCCCCATACAGCAGGCTGTCGGAGGTAGCGGCCAGAATCGACAGCACATGCAGCCCGTGGGCATCATCGTCGTAGACATTCAGTTCATTTTCGACAAAATCCTTCGTGGCCACCACGCGGTTGTCGGCAAAGAGCTTATCCAGAAACGGTACGCGGTTGGCATTCCGGAAGCCGGCGTCGAGCAGGGCAATCAGCATGCCTTCGCCCCGATAACCCTGCGCATGCATTTTATCGACACCGATCTGAGTCAGCTGGGTTCGCGACAACCCGTACGGGAGTGCATTTGCGGCCGTGCCCATTTTCCGTTGCTGGGCGTTGCTGGTGACCGCTACCCGCGCATTCGGGTCGGCAGTGAGCGGTTGCGCCCCCGCCAGTGAGCGGTTAAACTCAAGGCCTTTGACAAACGACAGGGCAAGTACCTTTGTCAGCACGGCATCGGTCGCCTCAATCAGGGCCGCATTCATCCAGCGGGACGTATACCGGACTGTGGCACCGGCCTGTTTTAACTGGGTTACATACGACGGATTGACGGGCAGATCACGTTCGGCAACGGCAATACCTTGCCGCGTCCGGCGGTCAATGGCCCGCTGCGACAAAAACTCCTGTGGCCGGCTGACAGCATACGGACTGTTGGTTTTATCTTTTAACAGAACAAGGTATTTACGGGAAACGGTGGTCTGGGCTGAGGCCGCAAGGCTGATCAGGCACAAACAAAAAAACAGTAGTTTATTCTTTCCCATAGTTGATAAGCTGAAAGGTTTGTCGGATGCCATAATCAATCTGGTGCCGGCCAAGACAATCCGGTGTATCGGTACAAAACGACAGGTGTATGTTTTGCCGGTAAATCAACCCGATCGCCGGCGCATAAACGGCTAGCTGCCTGTGTTGCCCGACCAGCGTTGAATCGCCCGTTTCCACCACGGTTATTGTTTGCCGGTATGTTTTTCCTAATACGTTAAATGATTCGTGAATGTTGCGTAGAAAAGCGGCATTACGCTGTGGATACGCAAAGTCTGTCTGCCACCGCTGGCCTTCAAAGATAGGAAATGCCAGCACACATCTGGTCACACTATGTTCAATTCTGTACGCTTTTACGTTGGTCCGGTAAGCCGACCAAAGCGAATCGGGTTGCCAGACGTCTGTTTCACCCGTCCGCCGGTAGCGGTGCAGGCGGTAGGCCACCTCGCCGGTTGCATTCAGGTAAGCCTGGCCGGTGCGTTCTCTGAGCTGATAGCTGGTAATCTGCGGAGGCTGGCTCAGCGAATACCGTTCTTCGGTAACGAGGTAGTCGGCAACGCGGCCGGTTTCCAGCGGGAAGTAAGCAGCATCCGCCGGATAGGCAGCTGTTGGCTCCGTACGGCATGCATGGATACTCCAGACGGAAAGTAACAGCAGGATCGTCATCAGGATAGGGTAGCGGGTTGTTTTCATCGTCATTGAAGGCATGATGCCATAAAGACGACGGGGCCGGTGGTTGGTCATTGTCTGGCCGGTAAATCACCGCCCGGCCAGATGGCGCATTGCCAAGTCAATAGAATTACTTTTCCCGGATGTAAAACTTTTTTCCTGAACAAACCGTACATCAAAGGTGAGAATAACCCACGTTGTTGTATGAATAATTTGACGAAGCTAGTTGATTCGCTGGCTCCTGTACGGGAGAAACTGATACATCACCCTGTTTATTCGGCCGTACACGATCTGGACGGTTTACGGGAGTTTGCCAAATACCACGCGTTTGCCGTATGGGATTTTATGTCCCTGCTGAAGGCGTTACAAGCTAAACTGACGTGTGTATCGGTACCCTGGGTGCCGGTCGGGTCAGGACAGGTACGATACCTGATCAATGAAATCGTAGCCGGCGAGGAGAGCGATGAAGCTCCGGCCCTCAATGGCGGAGCACCACGGCGGATGAGCCACTACGAGCTTTATCTGGAAGCGATGGCGCAGATGGAAGCCGACACGGCGCCCATTCAGAAACTGCTGGCCGATATTCAGTCCGGAAAAACAGTACAGGACGCATTGGCGCTACAGGCTTTACCCGATGGCGTACGCGACTTTGTGTTGTTTACCTTTGCCATCATCGCCACCGGCAAGCCGCATATTATTGCCGCCGCCTTTACATTTGGCCGCGAAGACCTGATTCCGTCGATGTTTATTGAAATTGTCCGGCAGCTCGACGAAACGCACCAGGCTATGCTTGGTACCTTCCGTTTTTACCTTGAACGCCACATTGAGCTTGACGGCGACCACCACAGTCACCTGGCCATGCAGATGGTAGAGGAACTGTGCGGCGACGACGAAGCAAAGTGGCAGGAAGCCGCTGAGTGGACCATCAAAGCGCTGGAAAAACGCATTACACTTTGGGATGCGGTCGTAGAGCGTGTCAGTGTAGGGGTTTAGATTGCACCTTACGAAAGATTCCCTTAAGTTTACCCCGCTGGCTGGCAGCGGGGTGTTTTTTTGCGTTTGACCCGCCTGACCCGGTAAGTCACGATACACGAAAACCGACGGGACGTTATGAACGAGCAACAACCTGAAATCGTAAAGGAATACACAAACGGAGAAATTACGGTGGTCTGGAAACCAGCCACCTGCATTCATTCAAAGCGCTGCTGGACCGAGCTCCGCACCGTTTTTAACCCGAAAGACCGGCCGTGGGTGCACATGGACGGAAGTACGACCGACCGCATTATCGAACAGGTAGACCGCTGCCCGTCGAAAGCCCTGACCTACTACCGTAATGAAACGAGCCAGCCGGAAGCCGATACACCGGAAGTGACGATTGAAAATATCATTGAGCCGCTGGCCAACGGCCCGTTACTGGTATATGGCAATCTGCTGGTTAAAAACACCGATGGCAACGAAACCCGCTGCACCGAGGTTACGGCATTCTGCCGGTGCGGAGGCAGCGCCAACAAACCCTACTGCGACGGTACTCACGTAAAAATCGGCTTCAGCGCCTAAACCGGCGTTGGGGTCGGCCGCCAGGAAAAGGACTTTTCGTCGATTGCCCGCATGGTGCACAGAATTCCGTCGAGGTGGTCGACTTCGTGCTGTAACAGTTCCGACAGGTCATCCGTGAGCGTCCATGACCGGGGCTGCCAGTGTTCATCCATGTAATTGATGGTCACGCTGCGGTGGCGGCGTACTTTGACCAGCAGGTTGGGGAAACTCATGCAGTCATCCCATAGCTCGAATAATTCCGCACTTTCATCTGAAAACACAGGATTAATAAAAACAACGGGTTTGTCGATGTGCATATAGACAACCCGTTTCATGTACCCCAGTTGCGGAGCCGCAATGGCCCGTCCGGCGTTATATACCTCCCTGAACTCCATAAGTACCTGATGCAGATCGGCCACAATTCGGGCTACTTCCGGTAATTCTGCTTCCGTAACCGGCGTGCAGACTTCATACAGACGCGGGTCTCCCAGTAAAACAAGATCGGATAAGTGCTTCATTATGAATTGATAAGAAAATTTATATAGCTATTATTGAAAAAAGTGTAAACAAATAAAATAAACATGCCGTTCAAACTGACATTCCGGCAAGTAGCCGGAGAGTGAATTATTTGTTCAACGTTTTTACGGATTAATTTAATGAAAACTTCAAAAAGCCTGTACCGATTCCGTGCCTTTGCATGGACCTTACTAAGTGCTATTGCCTTTGCGACAGTAAGTTGTTCGAAAGATGACGAGCCAACGATGACCTCGCAGTCCATTACCGACATTGTTAACACCAACGCTGATTTTACCATCCTGCGGGCTGCTGTTCAGCGGGCGGGTTTGGGAACCGCCCTTCAATCGGGTACACTGACTGTATTTGCGCCAACTGATGCGGCGTTTCAGGCAGCTGGTTTTGCAGATGCAGCCGCCATTAATGCCGTGGCCGATACCACACTCCGGAATATTCTGCAATATCACGTTGTGGGATCAAAGGTAGAATCGTCAGCAATTAATTTTGGTAATAACGCAGCAGTCAACTCATTGCTGACGAATAATGGTACGCTTTACGTGACGAAAGACAACTCCGGCGTTTCGGTAAACGGTGCCCGTGTAACGCAGGCTGACGTAATGGCTTCAAACGGTGTCGTTCATGTTATTGATAAAGTATTGATGCCGCCAACCGGTAACCTGGTGCAGGTAATCACCAGCCAGCCGCAAAATTTTAGTTTACTGGCGGCAGCAGCCACTCGGGCAGGTACGGGGTTATTGACAGCGCTGAGCAGCTCAACGGCAGCCGTAACGGTTTTTGCACCGACAAATGCTGCGTTTCTGGCTGCCGGTCTGGATGCGGCTGCGATTCAGCAGGCAACACCGGCACAACTGACAACAATTCTGACTTATCACGCAGTACCCGGCCGTGTGTTCTCAACCAACCTGACAAGCGGTACGGTTACGACCCTGCAATCAGGTACTGCTACGGTTAATGTCGGAGCTAATGCTGTGACAATTCTTGGCGCCGGCAACAACGGAACCGCTGCTAATGTGACGATGGCAAACGTAGTGGCAACAAACGGTGTCATTCACGTAATCGACCGTGTATTGTTACCGGCACAGTAACCCGAAACAATAGCTATGTTTTCTTGCGGTTGTTAGGCTATGGGCCTGGCAACCGCTTGTTTTTTGCCGGGTTTTCGGTTGTTTTGCCGCTGGAATCAGGATTGTTATTGTCTTGACATGATTACGTGATGAACAGGATAAGATGCACTCAATAATCCGTAAATCCTGTAATCCTGTCAAAAAAAGATCGCCAGACATGATTACGTGATGAACAGGATAAGATGTACTCGATAATCCGTATATCCTGTAATTCTGTCAATTGAAAAAACAACAAAGCTGCTGCCTGTCAGATTTTTATGAACCGGAAATTATTTCTTCTCGATGCAATGGCCCTGATCTACCGGGCACATTTTGCATTCAATAAAAGCCCCCGGATTACCACCCGTGGCCTGAATACCAGCTGTATCTTTGGGTTTATGAACTCCCTGCTGGAGGTGCTGACCAAGGAAAAGCCTACCCACATCGGCGTGGCCTTCGATACGTCGAAAAAAACGTTCCGGCATGAGCAGTTTGATCAGTATAAGGCCAACCGGCAGTCGCAGCCGGAGGATATTACCGTAGCGATTCCGTACATCAAACAGATCGTGGAAGCAATGAACATCCCGCTGTTATGGCTGGATGGGTACGAGGCTGACGATATCATCGGGACACTGTCGCAAAAGGCCTGTGCTACCGGTGAGTTTGAGACCTATATGATGACGCCCGATAAAGATTACGGGCAGCTGGTCAACGATTGCGTCTTTATCTACAAACCGGCCTTTATGGGCAAACCGGCCGAAAAACTGGGTGTAGCCGAGATTCTGGACCGCTGGCAGATCGAGCGGGTGGATCAGGTGATCGACATCCTCGGACTGATGGGTGATGCGGTCGACAATATCCCGGGCATCCCGGGTGTAGGCGAAAAAACGGCGCAGAAACTGATTGCGGAGTTCGGAACCGTTGAAAACCTGATTGCCGGTGCCGATAAGCTGAAAGGAAAGCAAAAGGAGAACGTCGTCAATTTTGCGCAACAGGGTTTGCTGTCGAAACAACTGGCGACGATTCACCTCGATGTGCCGATTCCGTTTGATCCGGAAGCGCTTCAACTCAAGGAATATGATAAACCGCGCTTGTCTGCGCTGATGGACGAACTGGAGTTTCGTCAGCTGAAAGGGCGGTTACTGGGTACTGACTATGAGGCGGCTCCGGCGGCCAAAGCGGCAACGACCGCAAAGCCGGCCGCGAAAGCCGCACCGGCGGGTCAGATGGACTTATTTGCACCGGTGGCTCCTACACCGTCGGGAACAGAAGGCCTGCCGTTCGACTTTGGCGACAGTGATACAACTGCTCAGCCGGTGCAGATACCGGTCGCGTCGGGTGCGTCAGCTACGCCGGACCAGGTGACGAACGAAGTGGCCACTGACGGGGAGCAGCCTGCCTTTCTGGAAGTGCCCTACGAAGCCGGAACCCCTGAGCTATCGGACCGCCGCGAAACCATTCATACCGTCCGCCACGATTACCGGCTGGTGGATACCCCTGAATTACGGCAGGATCTGGCCTACTACCTGAGCTTGCAGGAATCGTTCTGCTTTGACTCAGAGACCACGGCGGTTGATCCGGTTGAGGCCGATCTGGTGGGGCTGTCGTTTGCGTACCGGAAGGGGGAAGCCTTCTACGTGCCTGTACCGGCCGATAAAGACGAAGCACAGGCGATTGTCGATGTATTCAAAGGAGTGCTTGAGAATCCGGCGGTCGGAAAAATCGGGCAGAACCTGAAATACGATATCCTGATGCTGAAAAAATACGGTGTTGAGGTGCAGGGTAAACTGTTCGACACCATGCTGGCCCACTACCTGATTGAGCCGGAACAGCGTCATAACATGGACATTATGGCCATGACTTACCTGAACTACCATCCGGTGTCGATTGAAGAACTGATTGGTAAAAAAGGGCCGAAGCAGCTGACCATGCGCGACGTGGAGATGCAGAAGGTGGTCGAATACGCGGCTGAAGATGCTGACATCACACTGCAATTGAAGGAAATGTTTGCGCCGTTGCTCGAAAAAGACAGCCTGAACAAACTGTTTGAGCAGGTTGAAATGCCGCTGGTTAACGTACTGGCTGATATTGAGCTGGAAGGCGTCCGCGTCGATCAGAAGGCGCTGGCCGATCTGTCGGCAACGCTGGACGTCGATATCCGGCAGGTGCAGCAGGAGATTTATACCATTGCCGGCAGTGAGTTCAATATCGGGTCGCCGAAGCAGCTGGGTGAAATCCTGTTTGAGCGCCTGAAACTGGACAAAAACGCCAAGAAAACCCGGACGGGCCAGTATGCGACCGGCGAGGAAATTCTCTCGAAGCTGGAAGAAGAGCACGAAATCGCCCGGAAAATTCTGGATTACCGCGAGCTGGTGAAACTGAAAAATACCTACGTGGATGCCCTGCCGTTGCTGATCAGTAAGCGGGACGGCCGGATTCACACGTCGTTTAATCAGGCGGTGGCAGCAACGGGCCGGCTGAGTTCGACCAACCCGAATTTGCAGAATATTCCGATCCGGACGCCACGGGGCAAGGAAATCCGCAAGGCGTTTGTGCCGCGTTCGGAGGAGTTCGTGATCATGTCGGCCGATTACTCGCAGATTGAGCTGCGGATCATGGCTGCGTTCAGCGGTGACCAGACCATGCTCGATGCCTTTAACAATGGCATTGACATTCACACCAGTACGGCAAGTAAAGTGTTCGGAGTGCCGATTGGCGAGGTAACGGGTGACATGCGCCGGAAAGCCAAAACCATCAACTTCGGGATTATCTACGGTATTTCGGCCTTCGGGCTGGCACAGCGCCTGAAAATTCCGCGGAAAGAAGCCGCTCAGATTATCGACGATTACTTTGCGCAGTTTGCCGCCGTGAAAGGGTACATGGATGAAACCATCGAAAAGGCGCGGAACTGCGGCTACGCAGAAACGATTCTCGGCCGCCGCCGGTACCTGCGCGACATCAACTCCCGCAATCAGACCGACCGCCAGTTTGCGGAGCGCAACGCCATCAATGCTCCGATTCAGGGGAGTGCGGCCGATATGCTGAAGATTGCCATGATTCAGATCCACGACTTCATGCAGGCGAACCACCTCAAATCAAAGATGATCCTGACCGTGCATGATGAATTGGTCTTCGACGCACACCGGTCCGAACTGGACATGCTGCGTGAAAACGTCGACAACATCATGCGCAACGCCATTCCGATGGCCGTGAAGATGGAAACCGGCATCGGCACCGGTGACAATTGGCTGGAAGCGCATTAATAATCATTGATTCTGATTGTGCTCCCGTACGGGCGACCCCACGTGGTCGCCCTTTTTAATCAATACAATGGTCGCCCAAATATATAATCAATGAATTGGGCGACCACATGGGAACAATGGGCGACCACATGGGAACAATGGGCAACCACGTGGGAACATTGGGCGACCACGTGGGGTCGCCCGTACGGGAATGGAGCAGGGCAAATCAGATCAGGCCTTCTGAAATGCCTCGTATTTGCCCCGGAAATACACATACGATCCCACCACCATGAGGGTATAAAAAGCGGCCAGGACGTAGGCGCCGTACAGGAAAAAGTCGTGGAAGCTGATGTTGGCCTGCCCGAAATTTTTGTACAACGATACTCCGACACTGCCCAGGTAACCGTACCAGTCGGCCAGCGTTACCAGAAAGCCAACGGTGCTGACATAGCGGAACGTCGCCACCATCCGCTCAAAGTATAAGCCGTTGCAGGGCACATAGGCCATGTAAAGGCCAAGCCCTGTCAGCAGAAACCAGTTGCCTGCCGACAGGTGGCCGCTCTGGTAAACCCAGGTACTGACGCCCACCAGCAGACCACCTGCCAGGATCATGCCGTTGACCAGCGTGAACGCCTGGAAATTATCTTTCACCCGTTGCAGCCCCGCCATCAGAATCAGTACCCCGACGGCCACCAGTGTCTCGGTTTTGGCAAAAATTGCGGGACTCAGCGGGGCTCCGTCACTCGTTGCGCCCGCCAGAATCTCCGGTCCGAAATTGTCGCGGAAGTCGCGGAAGGCTGTCAGGAACACGTACGAAATAATGAGCATAACCAACCCCGGCCGGAAGGTCCGGATAAAGGTCCGGCGCTCGTTGCTCGTCATCGGGCGCCGTTCGGTGCGGAGGGCTTTATCTTCCTCGGTAGGAGGTGGCAGGAGGGTCAGTGCATAGACCGAAATCAGCATCGGGAGCACAAAGAGTGAGCCTGTCACGAACGGAAGCCAGAATTCGGTAACACCCCAGCTGCTTTTGATGGTCAGCGCGACGGTTTTGACAAAACCGGAGGCAAAGATGAACGACGCCGTCAGCCCGGCTACCAATGCATCGGTCTGTTTGCGGCCTTCCAGAAAGCCTAACACCACGCCGTAGACCATGCCGAGCGGCAGGCCGTTCAGGTACAGAAACGGGATGTTGTAGGGCGCAGGTACCAGCGCAAACCCAAGCAACGCGAGCAGGGCAATACTGACAAACAGCAACAGGTTCATCGCCCGTTTGGCCGGCGACATCTCCGATACGATCTTGATACCCAGTCCTTTCGATGACGCATAGCCGAGAATCTGAGCCGTGATCAGCCAGATTTTATAACTGACCCCCGCAAATTCCATTCCTTCGAACGTAACGGCGGTGATGCCTTTGCGGAACGCATACATACAGGCGTAGGTGCAGAACGCTGCCACGGTGCCAAAGAGCATAAAGGCCGTCGGGTTCCGTAAAAAAGCAGGCGGTTGAACAGGTTGGGTTACCATGAACAGGATTGTTTGTCGGATGAGCGGCCGTACGGCCCGTTTTCAGCCCACAATATATGGATTGGATCGCAACCCGCATGCGTTATCTTTCTGTTAACGGCGTTATCTTTGGGAATTAAAGAGAGAAAGAGAGAAAGAGTGAAAGAGCGGCCCGCCGCTGCGGTGAAAGAGTGAACTGGGCTGGTGGCATGCCACCACTACTAACTCAGAACCAACAGAACCATCAGCAACTCAGAACCAACAGTAACCCAGAACCTAACAGCAACCCCAATAAATAACCCTGAATTATAAAATGAATCATCTTTTCGACCGTCGGGGCTTTTTGCAACGTTCAGCCCTGGCAACCATGACTACGCTATTGGGCACCGACATTGTGTTTGCTGACCGGATGCCGGCCAATTACCTGCCCGTTGTGTTCGGGACGGAGCCGGACCCGATGCCGGCAAAACACAAGGACATGCTGGTGCTGAACAATAAGCCCTGGAACGTAGAAGCGGTACCGCATTTGCTGGATGACGCTGTAACGCCGGCCGACAAAATGTTCATCCGCAACAACGGGCTGATGCCGGAAAGCGTTGATGCGGCCAAATGGACACTGACCATCAACGGTGAATCGGTGAAGGCATCAAAGACATACACCCTGGCCGATCTGAAAAAGAAATTTAAACCCCATACCTACCAGCTGGTACTTGAATGTGCCGGTAACGGGCGGGCGAACTATTACCCGAAAACAGCCGGTAACCAGTGGGGCGACGGGGCGGTGAGTTGTGCCGAATGGACCGGTGTCCGCCTGAAAGATATTCTGGCCGATGTGGGGCTGAAAGACGATGCCGTTTACATCGGTTATTACGGCCGCGACCTGCACCTGAGCCTTGATCCGAAGCAATCGCCGATTTCGCGCGGCGTACCGATGCGGAAGGCGCTGGAAGATGAAACCCTGATTGCCTGGGCCATGAACGGACAGGACATTCCGATGGCCCACGGCTATCCGCTGCGGCTTGTGATCGGCGGGTGGCCGGCGTCGGTTTCGGGTAAGTGGCTGCACACGATTTCGGTCCGGAATAAAGTGCACGATGGAACGAAAATGACGGGTAAGAGTTATAAGGTACCCATTAATCCCGTTGAGCCGGGCTACGATCCGCCGGAAAGCGAGTTCAAAATCATTGAGTCGATGCCGGTGAAATCGCTGATTACGTTCCCGAAAACCGGAGCGACGGTGCCGGTCGGGCAGTCAATTGCGTTGCGCGGCCATGCGTGGGCCGGTGACCGGGCCGTACGGGAGGTGCAGGTATCGGTCGATTTTGGCGCTACCTGGCAGAAAACAACCCTGAAAGCTCCGAAAAACCGGCTTGCGTGGCAGCAGTGGTCTACAGAAATCCGGTTGCCGCAGAAAGGCTATTACGAAATCTGGGCGAAGGCCGTTGACGATGCCGGTGTGGCCCAGCCTATGGTAATGCCACAGTGGAACCCCGAAGGCTACTGCAACAATGCCTGTCACCGGATTGCCGTTAAACTCGTGTAATCGTTATGAGAAAACTGCACGCAATCCTACTAACACTGACAGTCGTCACCGGCCTCGCTGCCTTTGTGCAACCGGCTGAAAAATTGCCGGTTAAGGCCGCCGCGAAAGCGGTGATGACGGCTGATTCGGTAAAGAAAGATCCGGAAACGGGGATGGCCATGGATGAACAGCTTATGCTGGTAAAAGCACATTGTACGTCCTGTCATTCGCCGAAACTGATTATCCAGAACCGGTTTACACGGGACGGCTGGAAAGAGAAAATACGCTGGATGCAGCGGACACAGAAACTTTGGGACTTAGGTGAATCGGAACCCAAAGTGCTGGATTATCTGGTCAAATATTACGGGCCGGAGCAAAAAACATTCGACGGAAGGCGAATGCCGTTGAAAGAGGTGAAGTGGTACGAATTGAAAAGTGAGTAATGTCAGTAAAGCATTTTTATCAGACACTCTATCAGGGCGACCAGCTGTTCCGGCTGGATGAACGCATGTTTGCGGGCGTAAATCCGGAATACAAAGGCGTGATTCCGGCGGCCACCGAACCGGTCGCTCAACCTGAGCTGTCTGAGCCGGTAATGGTTGTTGAACCGGTAACCATTGCGCCGCCGGTTGTGATGGACGTAATTACACCGCAGCCAGTCGTGGCCCGGCCTATCGTGGCTCGGCCTGTCGTGGTCCAACCTGCCGTAGTCAGTCCGGTTGTAGCCCCGGAGGTTGAACCGGAACCCGTACCGATGCCAGTGCCGGTAGTACAGATACAGCCCGCGCCGGTGATTGCCGTTGCCCCTGAGCCGGCACCGGTGCCGCAACCGCCGGTATCCCAATCAGCACCGCCGGTCATTAATCAGAAAGTGTTGATTCTGGCGGATGAAGAGCTGACCGCCAGTGATTTATTGTTCCTGGAAAAAATTCTGAAAGCCGTTAATCTCAATCTTGACGGGGTTGAACTGCTGAATCTGCACCGCATCGGGCACATTGACTTTGCGGATCTGCTGCGCGGAAAGTACATCCACCACTTCATTACGTTTGGGGTACCCTTCCGCAAGATCGGGCTTGACATTATGATGGATCGCTATCAGCCGGTCCGCTTCGAGGGCATTTCGTTTCTGATGGCCGACTCCTTGCCAACCGTGGAGGCCGACCAGAACCTGAAACGGGCGCTCTGGAATTCGCTGAAACGTGTTTTTAGCCTCTAGACCGCGTTTTTTGGCCCGATATTGGCGGGATTTTTTCATATTTAAGCGCCGAACGATAGAGGCTGACATACCGGAAAGCCGCTTACCGGCTGGCTGTCAGGTAATTTTGGCCTGTTCTCCGGCGTTATACACAAAGAGCAAATCGGATAAGTAGCCGATACGATACGATGACATTGACTGAACGATTCAGGAATTTGTTTCGACCAGCAGGTAAACAACAACCAAACATACCGGTGACGGTTGTGGCAGAACCGGCCCCGACGGGTAACACTGTCCGGCCCGTGCCTGTCCCGTTGCCGTTTTCGGACAAACAGGAAACCATACATGTACCGGCTGATGTGCCGGTGGTAGCTGATACTGTACCCGCCTGGCTTGAAGACGAAGATCTGCTGCGCGACGAAGCGGTGCTGTTTGGCTTGTCAGAAGCCCGCGCCGACGAAAAAGTGGCGCTGATCAAACATTATTTTGCCCATCGCACGGCCGATCTGGAGCGTACGGTCGAACGGTATAACGAGCAGATCGGGGAACTGAACCTGTTCATTGAACAGAAAGAAAACCTGATCGGTGAGCTGGAGCACAAGCATTCGGGCCTCGAAAACCGGCAACCCGCCGAGCATCACCTGCCCCGGACGCTGGCTGGCCTGGCCATTTCGGTGGTCATGTGTACAGGCAATTATTTTCTGATTGCCGATACGCTGCTGCCTGCCTTTCCGCGCAACAGCGCCCTGATTTCTATTGGTGTGTTTCTGGCGGGTATGTTTAACCTGTTCAGCCGTACCTCGTTTTTGCACGAGACGTCAGCACCCGTAACGCCCCGCCGCCTGCTGGAAGAAGTGGGTTTACCGCTGGCGGCTTCGTTTTTTGTGCTCGTGCAGGCGCTGCAAACCCAGCCGGTGCTGAATGCGGTGGCCTTATTTGTCTTTATCTTTTTCCTGTTTTTGCTGGCGGGTAAATTGCTGCTAGGTACGTTGACCGTCCTGCACCGCGACCTGCGTACGCATGCCACTAATCAGTTACTGGACACGGATAAACGCACAAAACTGGCCGGTTGGGAATCTGAAATCCAGCAGCTGAAACGGGAGATCGACGACATCCGTGCGCAGAAGTGGCAGATACTCCCTAACCTGAACCGCGCTGAGGCCAGTCTCGACCGGTTGAACGCCCGGCGCGATATGCTTGTTAGTCTGTTTATCAGTGAGTTTAATCTGGCCCGGCAATTACGATCGCGCCTGACCGAGAAGCAGCAAAAGGAAATTCTTGACGGTCAGTAATCGCGGTGCTGCCTGGCATAATCGTATTTTCAGATGGAACCAACACAGAATCAGGATTTTCAGCATGGCTATAGCAGTGGTGTTGAAGGGGTTGACCGGACCAATTTTGAAGGGTATCTGTCCAGTCAGGTCAATTATGAATGGCTGACCGAGCAGACCCGTCACACGCGTGAGGAGCTACAGAAAGTAGAACAAACGCTGGCCGAAGCAACCGAAAATCATAAAACAACCTACAGTCAGTTGCAGGATCACCTGCTGAAGCTGAGTGTACAGTCGGCCCGGACCGAACGGCTGAACAACGACCGTAAAGCCATTGATGATGAACGCGAACGGTTGCAGGTTCGCCGGGATAAGGCGTCTCCCGACTACTCCTTGCTGGGCGGTTTGCTGTTTCTGGTGGCCGGTATTGCCTTTGTGGCCGGTGACCTGATCATTTCGCACGAGATTGTGGCCTATGCGCTCAATATCCGGGACACCAACGAGGCATGGGCCTTTGCGGTCGGTCTGGCGATGGTATCGATCCTGCTCAAACCGGCTTATGACCGGCTTATCGAAAAGCCCTATCAAGAAGAACCTGAAAAAAACCGTTCGAAGTACGAGAAGTTTAAACTGGCTCTGGCCGTGTTCTCTATCCTGACGCTGGCGGTACTGGGCTGGTTCCGGTACGAAGCTTACCGGACCGATCAGCTGAAGGCGGCGATCAATAAATCGGTGCGGCAGCTCCAGATTACGGGTGCGCCGGTAGACGCGACCGGAGCGGTGCAGGAGTTAAGCCCTGCCGTGATGAGCAAAATCGAAAAGCAGCTGCAGGAGTCTGAGTCCCTGAATCTGGTGCTGGTAAACAGTCCGTGGGCATTGCTGTCGTTTGTGCTGAGCGGGATTCTGTTTGCGCTGGCGGGGGCGGTCTGTCTGGGCATTGCCTTGCCGGTCCTCTCGGCTTATTGGTTCCGCTGGTTACAGGCTGATATCCGGTTCTGGAAACTGCGCCGGCGCATGAAGCGGCTGAATAAAGAACTGATTCCGGCCGAACAGGAACTGGCCGCTCAGCTGACGCGTAAGTCGGTGCTGGAACATGAGCTTGTGCTGTTGCCGTCGCTGGACGAGTTAAAAACGAAACAGAAAACGCTGGAAGCTGAACTCCGCGATCTGGTGGCGGAAGCCCGGATTAGCCAGACTGACAGCCGGATCAATAGCTTCAACGACGGCTATGTAAAAGGGGAGGCGGCCCGTGGCGCCATGTCTGAGGAAGAATGGCAGCAGGTTAAAGCCGGGTATTTTTCGACGGCCAATCTGGCCAGCCGCGCTAAATCGGCCTCGCCCGAACGCGCCTTTACGGTGAACGGCAACGGTACCAAAAACGGCCTTCGCCCGCATCAGGCCCTGCGGAAATTTATTTCAGAAGACCTCTCGTAGAGACGCAACATTTTGCGTCTCATTTGCTCATTTTCGATAGGCAACATCTTGCGTCTTATTTTCGATAACCAACTCCCCGAGAGCTTTAAGCTCTCGGGGAGTTTTTAGTGTCTACAGCCTCTTCAACAAACTAACCGCTTCGTGATGAATTCGGGGGGCGGTTTCCGGCCCGACCGAGTTAACCTCCCCATACGGCGATTTCTGAAGCCCGTACGTAAACGGCGCTTCGGTATCCCACTGACTTTTCGGGACAATATATCCCAACTCATCATTCGCGAGGCCCAGGACAAACTTATATTTTCCCTTCATCAGATTCCGCAGCGGGGGCGTTTCAACCGGCGCAATGCCAAAGTCACCACCTTCAGGCTGCTGCACTCCGCCATTGGCAATTTCCGGATACAACTCACCCGGAATGGTCAGGAAGCTGGCTAATGGCCCGGCTGCCGAATTGATCGTAAAGCCGGCAATCTCGGTCCGGAGATTGCCCCAGCTGCTATACCCGAATTTCAGCAGGCCGAGGGCCACGCCAAGTTTAAACATATTGTTGTCGAGCGGCAGCTCAAACGTATGGGCCAGCAGGCGGATGTTGATGGCTGAAACGGCTTTGCCCGTATCGCTTTTCAGGGCGTTCAGGGCCAGATTCGCCAGTTGACGGCCCTCAGCGTCGGCTTTCTCAAACGAAGGTTCCAGGATCTGTTTACCGGTTCGCGGGTCCTGCACCGGTTGGCTGGGATGGGTCGTCATTAACCCACCGACACAACCGGACGCATAGACCACCGTGCCGCCGAGGTCTTTTTCTAGGTAAGTCCGGACATAGTGCGGAAAGTCGGAGGTGATGTCGAGATTTTTGCTCCACAATGTTTCGGGGTGGTTGCCCCAGACCACCAGTGAACCCAGCGTACTATCCTTGTCGGCGGCCAGCGCCTGCATCATATACAGGCCCGCGTCCTTGACAACCGGTTTGCGGGTATCTTTAATCAGCGTGTCGGCCCCGCTCAGGTCCTGTACAAAACGCAGCCGTGCCGGTTGCAGGCCCCTGGCGGCTTCCGTAATCGCCTTCACTACCTGCTGCTCAATGAACGCCTGGTACTCCGCGTTCACGCCGGTTTTAAACATGCTTTCACCCCACATGCCGAGCATGTCCGGGGCTTCGTGGTTGTGTGTACTGCAGACGATGCTGTAGGTAATGCCCGCTTCGGCCGGTAGTGCTTTCCGGATACTGACAACGTTGTTGTGAGACAGCCCCAGTACATCGACGGCCGCAATGGCCATCCGTGTCTGCCCGTCGTCGATCACGACGGCCCGTACCCAGAGGTCGTCGTGAATGCCGTTGGCAGGGCGCTGGCTATGGAAGCCGGCCATCCAGAACGCATCGAATTTGCCGTTGTTATTGCGGTCCTGATAGGTGTCGCCATCCTCCTCCGAATATTTGGCGTCGTTGTTTTTATCCGTCCAGGTATCGGGAAGCGCCGGGGTAATTTTCAGGGCTGCAAAACCGGCTTTTACCCCTTTGGGTGCAACCGGTTTTATGTCGAGGTTGAGGCTGTAGCCCGGCTGCCGGTCGCGGCTACGATACAGAAAGGTGCCTCCGCAGACAAGTAGCAGCAGGACAATAATCAGCAGAAAAATCCGGAAAAAGGTACGCATCGGAGCGAATGGTCAAGGCGTTAGAATAAGAATGATACGCCTGAACACGGCTGACAGGCTATTGGCCCGGCTGGATTTACAGGAATATATACCAATACAGGCCACATGGCTACCGTAACAACCATTGTTTTCCCAAAAGACAATGCTTTTACAGTGTCACGTAACTTTCAGCAGGTTCTTTGGTCGGGCGGATTTCGCTGGGATACAGGCCAAACCGTTGCTGGAAGATGCGGGAGAAGTACGAAACCTGCTGAAAGCCCACCGCATAGCAGGCTTCTTTTACCGTACTTACCTTGCCGTTTTCGAGCCATTCTCTTGCCGATTGCAGGCGTATTTCCTGAATAAACTGATTCGGCGTAAATCCCGTATTGACTTTAATAAGCCGGTAGAGCTGACGTTCGCTGACATGGATGAGGTCGGCCAGCGAACTATTCTTAAAGTCCGTATCCGACAGATTGGCCTGAATATGTTGTTCAAGGGCTAATAACCAGTTCGCTTCCGGTTCGGTTCTGCCAGCAATAGGCGTTTCCTGGTTGTCGGACGTAAGCTGCCAGGTAGTTTGTTCGCGGCCTCGCTCGAGCAGATTGGCAATGCGCGTCAGCAATTCACTGCCGACAAATGGTTTGGTCAGAAAATCGGCAACGCCCAGTTCCAGTATTTTTAGCCGCAGGTTTGCATCTGTCCGGGCGGTAAGCATGATCAGCGGGATGGTGTTCAGCGTGGGGTGTCTGCGAATTTCACCAATCAGCCCCATACCATCGAGCTCCGGCATCATCATATCGGTGATAATGAGCTGTGGTAATTCGTCCGGGCTGCAACTAGTCAGCCAGTCAATGGCCAACTGTCCGTTCGCGGCGGTTCTGGTTTGGTAATGAGGCGTCAATAACGAGGATATATAGGCTGCCATATCCAGGTTGTCCTCCACAATCAGGATCCGGTCTGTAGCAGAAACCGGCCGGTGATTGGCGGCTACAGCAGCTGCCGGTTGTGGCGCCGCAACCGGTAACGCTTCCGGTGCAGTTGGTTGGGCCGGCGCGGCTACCGGTTGCAGCGGGTACGTCAGCGTAAAGGTGCTGCCAACGCCCGGTGGCGACTCAACCGTTAGCTGACCACCCCAGAGCCGGCAAAAATCGGCAGCAATGGCCAGACCAATGCCTGTGCCGCCCTGCAACGGAACATCCGGTCGGGACGATTGGTAGTAACGCTCAAAAATAAACGGTAAATCGCCGGGGTGAATACCAATGCCTGTATCCCGGACTGACATCCGGATCACGTCTGCTTCTGTACACAGGGACACTGTAATCTGGCCGCCTGATTTAGTGAATCGCAGTGCGTTGGCAATGAGGTTTTTAAGAATTGTGTCTACTTTTTCGGCATCCATCCGATACCATGAATCCGATTGAGGAATGTCAGCCTTCAACTGTACCTCATTGTAGGCTGCCTGTGCCGCAAACAGGCTAAGCTGCTGGCGAATAAGCACGGCCACATCGGTCGGTTTTTCCAGCAGCAGCAGCCGGCCTGCGTCAACTTTAGTCAGATCGAGCACGTTATTGACCAGCGTCAGTAGCTGGTAGGCATTGCGCTTCATGACTGTGAGCAGTTCAGTCGCTGTCGGATCGGTAACGTGTTTCGCCAGGTAGTTAATGGGCCCCATCAACAGGGTCAGCGGGGTTCTGAACTCGTGGGTTACGTTGGTAAAGAAACGGGTTTTCAGTTCGGCGTTTTCCCGGAGGCGGGCCGATTGCTGCTCAATCAGGATTTTGTCGGCTTCAATGTGCTGCGTCCGGCGCAGTACCTCTGCTTCCAGCTGCTCGTTCCTGGCTATCAGCTTCCGGGTACGCCAACGGACAACCAGGGTACCTGCGAGGAGAAACACGAACAGACCGGTCAGGTAAAACCAAAGCTGTTGATAAAAAGGAGCGAGGGCAGTTACCGGTATGGATAAAACGTCGGTAAGCCATTGACCGCCTGCTGCCTGTACACGCGTTTCCAGCTGGTAGGTGCCCGGGGGCAGGCCGATAATGTGCAGGTCCATGCCGGGCTGAACGGCCCAGGTATCCTGCCAGCCGCGGATACGGTACCAAAGCCGCGCATTCTTCGTGAATCGATAATCAGGTATGGCAAACGACAGTACAAACGACCGGTCGGTCGGTTGTAGCCGGACTTGTTTATTGGCCAGAAAATGGTTCAGCGTGTCGGTCATCAGGCCGGTTCGGGTGTCGAGGAGCTGGAAGTTCGTGACCAGCAGCGGGAAGGTATGCGGTAAGTCCGCGCCCATCTGGTCGGGTCTGAAAGCCGTTATGCCGTTGAGACCACCCAGAAACAGTTGTCCGTCCCTGGCTTTCCAGCGGGCCATCAGGTTGAATTCCTCATGGGCGATGCCGTCTTTCGGCATATAAATCTGCACCTGATGCGGCGCCTGTTTCCCGAAACAGGCTAATCCGGCATTGGTAGGCAACCAAAGCCGGTGCCGGGCGTCTTCGTCGATGCTGTAAATGGTATTATCAGGCAATCCCTGCCGTTGCGTGAAGACCTGTGTTTGTCCGGTCCGCCTGGTCCACCGGATCAGCCCTTCACCCCGCGTAGCCAGCCAGTAAACCCCTGGTTCATCACGGTCTGCATGCACCCAGTTAATCTGGGTAGCGGGCAGCTGAAACGGAGCAGGGAGTTGATCACTATACCGGGCCACAATGCCGCGGAGGGTATCCAGAAGGTACAGACCCGACGAGGCGGCGATCCAGATACCACCCGCCTGTTTGTCAGGAAAAAAGCCGTAGATGGCATTATGGGCCAGTTCCGGAAACCGGTTGTAACGCCTGAAAATCGAGCTTTGTCCGGTTTTCGGGTCAAAAAGGTTCAGGCCCGATTCAGTACCAACCCAGATCCGCTGCCGTCCGTCCTGCCAGAGGGCATATACGTAGTTAGGGGCTGGAAGCATAAATTCGCGGTGCTCGCGGGTTGCCGGATCGAGCCGGACAAGGCTGCGGGCCCCCGACCAGATAAAACCATCGTTCCCCCGAAGCATGGGATACATTCCCCGCACGGGATAGTTGTCAGGATTGGATATACTCCTCAGCGGTGTATACGCGTTGGTGGTAAGATTCACCCGCTGCGTAGTCGAGGAGTTGACCCATAATTCGTTTCCCAGTTGCAGGATGCCGCGAATCGCGAAGCCGGGCGACGAACTGGATTGAGCCGGGGTATACAAATAGCGCCTGAACTGACTTTTTTCGGCTGTAATCAGAAAAATCCCTTCCGAAGAGCCTGCCCAGACAGAACCCGTGCGGTCAATAAACAGGCTGGTCAGGTCGTGGGTGGTTGCCAGGGGAGCGCCGGCTGCACGGTCGTCGAATACGACGCCATGCGTCGGGTGCCAGGCAAATAGAACGGTTTTGGTCCTGACCCAGAACAGGTTGCGGAAAGCGTCGTAGGTGGCCTGTATACCGGTAAAATTTTCCTGAGCAGAGACCTGAAACAAACCTGCAGGGAGCGCAATGGGCAGGGTAGTCAGCTCTCCCGCCGGCGACATCCGGTACAGAAATTTGTCAAGCCGGGCCGGTTCCAGATGCGGCCAGGTTGCCGGTAACTCATAGCCCAGCACTTTCCGGTACAGATAAATTGCCCCTTTTTCATCGACGTGAAACGCAGCCAGCTGGTCCGGTAAGGGCAGTTGCCGCAGGAGTTTCCCGCTGGTGGAAATTTCCAGTAAACTGATGCGGTTTGTGATCAGGTCAGAAACCGTTGCCAGCAGGGTCCCGCCGGGAGTTTGATGCAGGTGCCGGATGCCGGTACGGTCAGACAGGCGGTAGATCCGCCGGACCGTACCGTTCCGGCCGATTTCCCAAAGGCCACGGGTGTTGGATTCAGTCGCGATATACCGGAGCGTTGCCTTAGCCGTATCCGATGATTCGCGGGTAGCGGGTTGAATAGCTTCATTTTGTAGCGGAAAGGGCTTTCTGAAAAGCGAATCGTATAAAACAGGTTCTGACTGGCCTTGGGGCAGTAGCGTAATCTGCCGGAAGCCACTGGGGTTGGCTGTGAAAAACCATTGATTACCGTCCAGATCCATTCCGGTAAGATCAAACACCTGGGTAGACGGCCGCCGGCCCGGCCCCTTTACCGCTGGCAGGGGCTTAAACCGGTTCCCGTCGAACCGATAAGCGTTTATGGTTGTACCTGCCCAGATAAAACCAGCCTTATCCTGACCAATAGCCAGTACGTTCCGGTTGTCAAAACCCGGCTGCTGCCCGAAGTACTGCACCCGGAAGATATAATCAGAAGCCGGTGACGTAGCGTGGATAACGGACTCTGCATAGCTCTGGCTAAAGACCGGGGCGTTATTAGCCAGTAATGCAAACAAAAAGACCAGACAGGCAGCCTGCCGGCAATTATATAGGAAGGAGGCCATTGCCTGTAAATGGTAAAGTTCTCGTTACGGTGGTGTCCCTTGTCGGAAACAACAGGTATCAAAAGTAACAAAAGTAACCATATGTTGCTTCACAAAGGGGAGGGTAAACCTCCTTTTTTGTGTTGTGGCAACCGGCCTGGCTCCGGACAGTGATTGCCACAAAAACGGTCATTTTTTATATTTAAATAGGATTAATGGTTACAATGGCAGGATTGTATACGTAGAATGGCAGGATTGTATGTGTATGTTTTCGGGCAAGTTTGCCAAACCCGCAGGACCTTTGCAGTGGCACTCGTACATCAGTTTCCTGCCAGTCCTGAATGGCAAACCGGAAAACCCACCGTAAGCGCGTGCCATCCATGTACTCTTAAAACCACTCGTAACTATGTCTCTGTTTACCCTTTATGTTTCTGTAAAAGCCCGCCTTCTGACCCGTTCACGGGCTGTGCAGGCGCTCCTGCTGATCTGTTTCCTTGGCGGGTTGGCCTCCGCTACTGCCTATGCACAGAGTGGCCCCGTTTGCACAACGTATACAACCAAAACCACCGGCAACGGCCTCGGTAGCAACGTGGTGAACGCGGTGTTTGCGCTGACTGCCACCGCTCCCGCCAGTAACACGATTTATGCCGCGACCGATAATGGCCTGAGCATCTCGACCGATGGCGGCAACACCTTTTCCAATAAAACCAAAGTAGCCAACGGGCTCTCGGATGATAGAGTAACTAGTGTATATGTGTTGAAGGGTACTTCATCGGGCAGTACCACCATCTATGCCGCTACCGATGCCGGAATAAGTATCTCGACGGATGGCGGCACAACCTTCACTACCAGACTGAATATTTCTGATCTTACGGGACTATTTGCCTTACCAGCAACTACAACGCCGGGTAGCGCAACCATCTATGGTGCATCTTATGGAAATGGAATTTATATATCGACCAATGGGGGTAATAACTTCGTGCAGAAACAAACCGGTAATGAATACGCCAATTTGTTTATTTCTTCTATATATGTCTTGCCGGCAGCCACGACACCAGGTAGCGCAACCGTCTATGCAGGCGGGCGATTCGGTGACTCGGCGTTCAATATTTCGACCAATGGCGGGAACTCATTTGTTCAAAAAGGCGAGACGGATGGATTTCTTGGCGGTGGTAGCGTATATTCTTCAGGAGGTACGTTTGTCTTACCAGCGGCCACGACGCCAGGTAGCGCAACCGTCTATGGAGGTTATTCTCGATTCTTGAATATCTCAACAGATGGTGGTAACAGCTTTAGCAGCGTAGAAGGCGGAACAAATGGTCTGGGAACAGGGCCGATAAGCGGGGTGTATGCCGTCGGCAGAACGGTGTATGCAGCTACCGGTAGTGGGTTGAGTATCTCGACCGATGGGGGCCAAACCTTCACCACCTACACCAAGGCTGCCAATGGGCTGGGCGATGATGTGGTGAATGACGTTATTGTAGCCGGCAATACAATCTATGCTGCTACCAATGGGGGATTGTCAAGCTGTGCGGCTCCGCTGCAATGCCTGGTGTTGGTTTCGCCCGCTTCTCAGACGATCACCTCGGGCGGGTCGGCCACGCTGACTGCTTCGGGCGCCACCAGCTACACCTGGAGCAACGGATCAACGGAGAATCCTTTGGTACTGACGGACGTTACCTCTGCGACAACCCTCTCGGTAACGGGAGTAACCGGAACTTGTTCGGCTACGGCGAGTGCGGCTGTGAGTGTATCAAGTGTTCCGTGTGGTAGTGCTTCGCAGAATATTACCGTTTCCGGAATTTCCGATTGCTACGCAGACGGGGAATATGCGCCCGACGGGCTCTATAATGGCGTGCAGCAGTGGTTAGATGGTCCGTCCTTCCAAAACTATATCCGATGGACAGGCTCTGAATGGGAGTTATATACACAGCAAGGAGGTTTCCGGTTAGCTTCAGCATCCGGTACGCCTGATATGGTGCCTTCAACCGGCTGGGTGAATGTCGAAGGATGTAGTGCGCCAACGATGAGTGGAGGTGCAGGCAAATCGTTAAATGGGGCTTCGATTACGGTTTCGCCCGCCTCGCAAACGATCACCTCAGGCGGGTCGGCCACGCTCACAGCCTCGGGAGCAGATAGCTTTACCTGGAGCAACGGATCAACAGCTAATCCGCTGATCTTAACAAACGTTACCTCGGCTACCACGCTCTCGGTAACGGGAGTAACCGGTGTCTGCTCCGGAACGGCCTCGGCGGCCATCAGCGTAACGGCGACCGAGCCGCCAGCTGCCTTGTCGGTAATCAGTCCGGCAATTGATCAGCCATTGCTGGTGCTGAGCACCGGCAACTGTCCCGTTACGTTTTCCGGGCAGGGATGGGGTAAGTCATTTGTAATCACCAATACCAGCGGGTATGTGTTCAGTAGCGTTTACCGGAATTTTATAGTCGGGAAAAACATATCAGCATCCGGCATCCATCAACCCGGAACATATACGGTGACCGTATCCGGTAATCCCGGACAAACACCGGTTAGCTATACGTTTTCAGTGACCGGAACGGGCTGCAACTGACCGGGCTGAATCGCTTATAATGCTCCCAACCCGCATTGGTTGTCTTGCACATCCTTGCATCGGGTTGGGGGCATTTTCCGTTTATGGGTATACCATACGAAATGCCTGCGGATTTGTCATGCGTTGTGCATTCCGCACAAAAGCCTGTGCGAAATGCAACGTGATGTGCGGTTTCGCACAGGTACTAAGTCCCTTGATAAGAAGAAATGGGTTGATAATTAATGGTTTATGGTTTGGCACTGCGTTCGCTATTAGAAAGAGCGTAACGCAACAAACCAATGGACAAAGAGTTATCACCTGAAATCACAAGCCGTTCCCGAACCCGCCGGGGTATAACGGTGGCCGTTATTGGCGTGGTGGTGGTGGCCGGTTTAATCTACTTCCGGTCATTACTGCAAACGTCGGTAGATGCCGACCGTATCCGCATCGGAACGGCTGGTGTGGGGCCGGTCGAAAATACCCTCACTGCAACCGGCGAAGTTATTCCTGCCTACGAACAAATCATTACCAGCCCCATCCGGGCAAGTATCCGCCGGATCTTACTCACACCCGGCGCACGGGTGAAACCTGGGCAGGCTATCATTGAACTCGATAAATCGCTGAGTCAGATCGAGTTTGAAAAGCTGAAAGACCAGCTGGAACTGAAGCAGAACGGCATTGAACAGCTCCGGATGAAGCTGAATAAAAATCTGTTTGATGCCGACATCAGCGATCAGATCAAAGCCCTGAACATCAATAAGCTACGGGCTGAGGTAGACGATGCCAAACGCCTGCTTAAAGTCGGCGGGAGTACGCAGGAAGACGTAACCCGTGCCGAAAACGCCCTCAAAATTGCCCTGCTTGAAAAGAAACAACTCGAAAATGAACTAACCTATAACCGGCAGTCGATGGGGGCGAGCCTGAAAGAATCACAGCTTCAGGCGCAGATTGAATCGACCAACCTCAAGGTGCTGGATCATAAACTGAAACAGGCCGACATTCTGGCCGACCGTGCCGGTGTGCTCACCTGGGTGAATGACCACGTCGGCTCGGCCGTCAACGAAGGCGAAATGCTGGCTAAACTGGCCGATCTGGGCAGTTTCAGGATCGACGGTTCGGCCTCGGATGTGTACGCCGATCAGCTGAAAACGGGGTTGCCGGTGGTGGTGAAAATCAACGATACTAACCTGCGCGGCACCATTACCCAGGTAAAGCCGAGTGTGCAGAACAACACCGTTCAGTTTGCCATTCAGCTCGACGATAACCGCCATACCTCGCTGCGGCCCAACATGAAGGTCGAGGTATTTGTGGTGACTAACAGCAACGCAAGGGCGGTCCGGGTAGCCAACGGACCGGTTTTTAAAGGCAAACGCCGGCAGTCGGTGTTTGTGCTGAGCGGCACCAACAAAGCCGTTCGCCGCGAGGTGGAAATCGGGCTGACGAGCTTTGACTTTGTCGAAATTAAAAGCGGTTTGCAGGCGGGTGAAAAAATCATCATCACTGACACGAGCGAATACGAACACCTGGAAGAACTCACCATTAACCCCGTCGACAAATGAGCCATGACCTGATTGCTGTCCGGAAGCTGGTTATGGTGCTGGCGGGCTGGCTGACACTTAACATGGCCGTTGCCCAGCCGCAACTGCTGACTCTCGAAGAAACGGTGCTGCTGGCCCAACAGCAGTCGGTGGCCGCGCAGCAGGTCCGGACGCAGTTTAAAACCAACTACTGGAAATACCGCTCGTTTCTGGCCGATTATAAGCCTCAGCTGAGTCTGGATGGCTACCTGCCGAGCTTTACCCGCTCCTATACGCAGGTGACCCAGCCGGACGGAACCATCAATTTCGTACCGATCTCGAACAACAATTCGCTGCTGAATCTGGCCCTGACCCAGAATATTCCGATGACGGGCGGGTCGGTATTTGTGCAGAAACAGTTGCAGCGGTTCGATGATTTTCAGCGCAACAACACGCTGTATAACGGGATTCCGTTTGCGGTGGGGATACAGCAGCCGCTGTTCCGGTTCAACACCATGAAATGGGACCGCAAAATTGAGCCGATCCGGTATCAGGAAAGTAACCAGCAGGCCATTGAGGGGCTGGAGCAGGTGTCGGTTAATGTGACATCGCTCTATTTCGACCTGCTTGTGTCGCAGGTAAATCTGCAGATTGCGGAGAAGAACCGCAGTAATAACGATACGCTGTACAAAATTGCGCAGGAAAAAATGAAGCTCGGCAAGCTATCACAAAATGACCTGCTACAGCTTCAGCTGGGATTGCTGACGGCGCAGAAAGACCTCGCATCGGCGCGGCAAACGGCGGAAGTGGCGACCCTGAAGCTGAAAACCTACATCGGCTACCGCGACCAGTCGGCGGCGCGGGCACTGGTGCTGGATATTCCGTCGCAGCTGACTGACTTTACGGTCGATATGGAAACGGCCCTGAAGCAGGCGTTTTCGAACCGGTCAGCGGCCATTGCCTTTCAGCGCCGCAAGCTCGAAGCCGACCGTGACCTCGACAAAGCCAAACGCGATAACGGCCTCAATGCCACCCTCAATGCTGCCTTCGGTCTGTCGAACCGGGGCCAGCGACCGACCGATATTTACCGGCAGCCGCAGGACCGGGAGTTTCTGGAGGTGCAGTTTACGCTGCCGATCATGACGTGGGGACGTGCTCAGGCCCGTACCGAAACGGCCCGCGCCAACCAGCAGTTTGTCGAACAGGCCATTCAGCAGGACCGGCTAACCTTTGAGCAGGAAATTTACACGCAGGTTACCCTGCTTCAGATGCTCCGGCAGCAGGTGAAACTCACCGCCGAGGCGGATAAAATCGGGAGTGAACGTTATCAGATTGCGCAGAACCGCTTTCTGCTCAGCGACCTGAGTGTAACGGATTTAGGGATTGCGACGCAGGAAAAAGACCGCGCCCGCCGCGACTATATTCTGGCCCTGCGGGATTACTGGCAGGCCTACTACAGCCTGCGCCTGCTGACATTGTATGATTTTGAACGAAACGAGAAACTCAAGTAAACATGATAACACTAACGAACATCGAAAAAGTCTACCGGACCAGCACCATCGAAACGCTGGCACTGAACAACATTAACCTGCACATCGGGCAGGGCGAGTTTGCGTCGATCATGGGGCCGTCGGGCTGCGGGAAAAGTACGCTGCTCAACATCATCGGCCTGCTGGATGCACCCAGCAAAGGCGGTATCAGCGTGGGCGGGCAACCCGTAACGAGCTACAGCGATCAGGAACTGGCGCGGCTGCGGAACCAGCGGCTGGGCTTTATCTTCCAGAGCTTTCACCTCATCAACGACCTGTCGGTGCTCGACAACGTGGAGATTCCGCTCCTGTACCGCAAACAGATTTCCGGTACGCAGCGGCGGCAGATGGCGCAGGAAGCCCTTGAGCGCGTTGGCCTCAGCAACCGCGTCAAACACTTCCCGAAACAGTTGTCGGGCGGGCAGAAACAGCGCGTCGCCATTGCCCGTGCCATTGTCGGCCGCCCCGAAATCATCCTGGCCGATGAGCCGACGGGGAACCTCGACAGCGTGATGGGCAACGAAATCCTGTCCATTCTGCAAGGACTCAACACGGATGGCGCGACCATCGTGATGGTGACGCACGACGAAGCGATGGCCAAAAAAACGCACCGGCTGATCCGGCTTTTTGATGGTACAATGGTAGGCGATACAACCCTGACACTATGCTAACGAACTACATAAAAATCGCCTGGAAGGTCCTGCTGCGGCATCCGTTCTATACCTTCATTACCCTGTTCGGCATCAGCCTGACACTAACCGTGCTGATGGTCCTGACCTCATTCATTGACCACCTCATTGGGAGCCACTATCCGGAAACCAATCGTGACCGGTCGCTTTATATTGAAAAAATGGCGCTCAGGGATTCAAGCCGCACCTCGCAGAACACGGGTCCGATGAGCTTTAAATTCCTGACACAATACGCAAAGAGCCTGAAAACACCCGAAAAAGTAACGATTACCAGCTTCTTCAGGACCTCCAACGCCTATGCCGGTTCGCAAAAGATCAAGCTGAATACCAAGTATACCGACGCCGCCTTCTGGGAGGTGATGAACTTTACGTTTCTGGAAGGTAAACCCTACAATGACCAGAATATCCGCAACGGCGAACTGGTCGCGGTGATTACCGATGACTTCCGGCGCCAGTATTTCAGCGATTTGTCGGAGCCGGTGGTTGGTAAGGATATTGAAGTGGAAAGTGTTCATTATAAGGTGATTGGCGTGGTGAAAGGTAGCCCGCCAACCCGGTTTTTCTCGTACGCGGACATCTATTTTCCCTACACAGTTCCGAAAAGTAACTACGAGCAGGATGACATCATGGGAGGCTATGTTGCGGTAATTCTGGCCAAAAAAGTATCTGACCGGAAAGCGATTCAGGAAGAATTTCAGGACAAAATCCGGCGTATTCCGCTGCCTGGTAACCGCAATGGCTTTAAGTATGCAATGCTGGAAGTAGGCTGTGCCCCGTATGTAGAAAGTGTACTCAGCATTTTTATGGAAGGTGGCCCGCAGGTAAAGGTGATCTTCTACAGCGTCATTGCCTTCCTGATGCTGATGCTGATGGGCTTACCGGCCATTAACCTGGTGAATGTAAACGTGAGCCGGATCATGGAACGGTCGTCGGAAATCGGTATCCGCAAAGCCTTCGGGGCGCCGATCCGGACGTTGCTCATGCAGTTCATCGTCGAAAACATCTTTATTACGTTTATCGGCGGCACCATCGCCCTGCTCCTGACACTGATTACCATTTATTTCATCAACAACAGTGGCTGGATTGCTTATGCCGACCTGACCATTAACCTGAATGTATTTCTGGTAAGCATCGGTGTCTGTCTGATTTTCGGATTGCTCTCCGGCGTTGCCCCCGCCCTGCGCATGTCTAAACTGTCGATTGTTGAAGCACTTAAGTCATAATTAGTGAATGGCGATTGAGTGATTGAGTGAAGCGTTTACCGCATACTTTACCACTCAATCACTCAATCGCACAATCTCTCAATAAACCATGATCCGTCATCTTTTTCGATTAATATGGAATAAAAAGAAAGCCCATGCCTTGCTGATGGTAGAAATCTGGGCGTCTTTTCTGGTCTTGTTCGGGCTGGGTTCCATGATTGTATTTAACGTCAGCAACTATGTGGAGCCGCTGGGTTTCAGCTACGAACGTGTCTGGGCCGTTGACTTCAACAATAACCAGGACACAACGGCGATGCAGGATAAGGTAAATACCATTCTACAGCGGTTGAAGGCCTATCCGGAGGTAGAATCGGTGTCCCGGATGAGTTCCAACTATCCGTTTTCGGCAAATACGATGAATAATGGCGTTGACTACAAGAAACGCCATGTGATGTCTCACTTTTATACCACTGACGCCGATTTTGCCCAAACGCTGGATATGCCGCTGGTCGCTGGTCATTGGTATACAAAGGGCGATCAGGGCGGTAAGTACAAACCCGTGGTTATTAACCGCAAAACACAGGAAGCCCTGTTTGTGGATGAAAACCCGCTGGGCAAGGTCTTCGGTGATTTCCGAGTAGTAGGCGTTATTGACAACTTTAAGGCCAAAGGGGAGTTTATGACCAACGCGCCGGCGGTTTTTGAGATGATAGAGGCCAAAAATACCTGGGACAAAATTTACCTGGTCAAAACAAAGCCCGGAACCGATGCCATGTTCGAGGCGAAGCTGGTGAAAGAGATGTCGACGATGCTGGTCGGCTGGAACGTAGAGGTAAACCCGCTGGTTGATTCCCGGAAGAATCAGCATAACCTGACACTGGTGCCGGTAATTATCTTCCTGATTATCTGTTCATTTCTGCTGATCAACGTAGCACTGGGTTTATTCGGGGTACTGAACCTGAGCATTGCCAGACGCCGTTCGGAGATTGGTCTGCGCCGCGCCATCGGGGCTACGGCAAGGCAGGTATCGTGGCAGTTTGTGGCCGAAATCTGGGTGCTGGCAACGTTCAGCCTGCTGTTCGGGCTCTTGTTTGCCGTTCAGTTTCCGATCATGCATGTCTTTGATCTGGCATCGGGTGTGTATATTGGGGCGATTGCGTTGGCGGTTGCCATCATTTACGGACTGGTAACGCTTTGTGCCCTGTTCCCGAGCCGGCAAGCCGCCACCATCCATCCGGCCGTTGCGCTGCATGAAGAGTAGGGCGTAGGGCTAAGAGCGTAGGGCAGAGAGTGTGGTGGTGTTGTGCAGGAGATTAGTGAATGGTAAAGTGAAAAAGCGGGAGAGCCTATACTTTTGACGTCGAACCAATCACTTGTACGAAAATGAAAACACGCTTTCGCTTCGAATCTCTTGAAATCTGGAAAATGGCAATTGATATCGGCGATACATTGTTCGACATTGCTGATAATCTTGAAGCAAAAAAGTTGTTCAGGTTTTCTGAACAACTCCGTGGTGCAGGTATGAGTATTTCCAACAACATTGCTGAAGGCTCCGGGTCAACGTCGGGTAAAGAGTTTAATCAGTTTCTCAATTTTGCCCACCGGTCATGCTTTGAATGTGCGAATATACTTGTCGTCATTCAACGCCGGCGTTACGTGAGCCTTCAGGAAAAAGAGCATTTATTTGAGCAATTGGATATACTTAGCAGAAGAATAACGTCTTTTCAAAAACATTTAACCAATGGATAGCGCGTTGAGTATAGGTTTAAGCGCAGAAAATGCGCTGCCTCCTGACGCTGTGCTCAACGCGCCACGCCCTCTGCTTCATGCTGCTGTTGATCGACGATGATATTGCGGTACAGACATCCCTTTCGCTGCTGTTGCGGAAGAACGGGTTTGATGTGCTCGCGGCCGGAACGCCGGATAAAGCGCTTGAGGCCCTCGCCGCTAATGAACCCGAACTGGTGTTGCTCGACATGAATTTTTCGATCAATACGTCGGGCGAGGAAGGCTTGCGGCTGCTGGGCGTAGTGCGGAAAATGCATCCGGCCGTGCCGGTCATTCTGATTACGGGATGGGGGAGTATCGACCTGGCCGTGCGGGGGATGAAAGCCGGTGCGCAGGATTTCATAACCAAACCCTGGCAGAACGATCACCTCCTTCAGTCGATACGAACACTACTGAATCTGACGCAGAAGACGACCGATACCGACGCTGGGGGGGTATCGGTCTCGCGCCGTAAAGTAGATCAGAAACATGCGTTTGACCAGATTATCGGTAATGACGCCAAGCTGATTTCTATTCTGGAAACGGTCGGACGGGTGGCTCCGACCGATGCTTCGGTGCTGATTACCGGCGAGAGCGGTACGGGTAAGGAGCTGATTGCCGAGGCCGTCCATCAGAACAGCAAACGCCGCACAAAGCCATTTGTAAAGGTCAATCTAGGTGGGGTGTCGGCTACGTTGTTTGACAGCGAACTGTTTGGCCACGTCCGCGGGGCGTTTACCGATGCCCGGACCGACCGGGTAGGCCGGTTTGAACTCGCCGACAAAGGCACTATTTTCCTGGACGAAATCGGGGAACTGGACCCCGCCAGTCAGGTGAAGCTGCTGCGGGTGTTGCAGGACCGGACCTTTGAACCATTGGGTAGCAGCCGCAGCAAACTGGTCGATGTCCGGGTGATCTGCGCCACCAACCGGAATCTGGAAGAGATGGTTGCCCGCGGCGAGTTCCGCGAAGACCTCTTTTACCGCATCAACCTGATTACCGTCAGGCTGCCGGCCCTCCGCGAGCGCCCCGACGATATTCCGGCCCTGGTAGACTATTTTGTCAATAATCTGAAAACGATTTATGACCGGCCCATGCTGCGGGTAAGCAGTCATGCGCAGAACTGGCTCAAAACGTTGCCGTTGCCGGGCAACATCCGCCAGCTGAAAAACATTGTGGAGCGGACCGTACTGCTCGCAACCCGGAACGTACTGGATGTCGAAGACTTTCAGGCCCATATCAGCGCGTCGGGGACGCGGGGAGGCCAGCAAATGCCCGAGGTCGGGACCATGACGCTTGACCAGATGGAGTACGAAATGATCCGGCGGGCCATGCTGCTGCATAACAACCAGGTATCAAAAGTAGCCCGTGCCCTCGGAATCACCCGCTTTGCACTTTACCGCCGGCTTGAAAAGTTTGGTTTTCAGGATTATAAGGGGGAGGAGTGATTTGGTTCTGATTGTTCTGTGTGGTTCTGGGTTCTGGTTGTTCCGGACGTTTTGGAGGGGATGAATTTTTGTAAACCATGAGAAAAGAGTTCAGGGTATCGCTGCGCGTGCAGTTTCTGCTGTACATCATTATTGTCCATCTGGGGCTGATTTACCTGATTTTTCAGTGGGTCTATAAAGACAAACTGATTTTTATCGCCTCTGAGGTCATCGTACTGTTGTCTGTTTTTGTGGCGGTTTATCTCTATAACAACTTCCGGAAACCGATTGAATTCATCGCACAGGGGATTGAAAGTATCCGCGATAAGGATTTTACGACCAAGTTTGTGCCAACCGGTAAAAGCGAAATCGATCAGCTGATAACGGTCTATAACCTGATGATCGATCAACTGAGAGAGGAACGGACACGCCAGATGGAACAGCAATTTTTTCTCGAAAAACTCATTGATGCCGCCCCGATTGCCATTCTGGTATTTGACTACGATGAGCGGATTTCGGCGGTAAATCCGAGAGCCATCGAATGGCTGCAACTGCCCGGACAGGCGCTGATCGGGAAAGCAGTACAGGCAATCGACCATCCGCTGGCCGCGCAGCTGGCGAGCCTGGCCGACGCCGAAAGCCGTACGATTAAAGTCAACGGCATTGAGACGTACCGGGTGCAGAAATCGCACTTCATGGACCGCGGTTTCCGGCGGTCGTTTATCATTGTTGCCGAGATGACACAGGCCATTCTGGAAACCGAAAAGCTGGCCTACGGCAAGGTGATCCGGATGATGGCCCACGAAGTCAATAACTCGATCGGGGCGGTAAACTCGATTCTGGATGTGACAAAAAGCGTGTTAGAGGAAGACGAACAGGCCGATGTCTGCCACGCCGTCCAGGTTGCCATTGAACGCAACGACCGGCTGAACCTGTTCATGCGCCGGTTTGCCGATGTGGTTCGTCTGCCCGTGCCGCAACCGGCAAACAACGATTGGGTGGAGGTCACCCGTTCGGTGGTGCAGCTGATGATGCCCCGCGCCGAAGCCGACGGGCTCCGGTTAACGTTTACCGCTTCTGTACCGGTACTGTACCGGCAGATCGACCGTGTCCAGATGGAGCAGGCACTGGTGAATATCATCAAAAATGCCATTGAAGCCTGTAGTGCCGGTCAGGTGGTAGCGGTAATTGCGCAGGCCGATCGTGTGGTTATCCGTGACAACGGGCAGCCGATTGATCCGGTGGTATCAACCAATCTCTTTAATCCGTTCTACAGCACCAAACCCGACGGGCAGGGCATCGGGCTCACCCTGACGCGGGAGATTCTGCTGAATCACAACCTGACATTTTCCCTGAAAACCAACGCCGGCGGCTGGACCGAATTTATCATTATGGTCTGATGCATCAGGGAATGGTCGGGTCTTTGAGCATGTACCCAACCCCGATGATTGTATACAGGAGTTTAGGCGAAAACTGCCTGTCAATTTTCCGGCGGAGGTAATTGATGTACACATCAATCATGTTGATGCTGGCCCCGACCTTGCGTTTTTTGATCCGCTCCGAGATATTGACCCGGGAAATAATGCGGTTTTTGTTCAGCAGCAGGTATTCCAGCATGGCATATTCACGGGCAGTAAGCTCGATAGGTTGCCCCGAGCGGGTTACCTGCCGGGTTTCGCCGTTGAGTTCCAGATCGGCCAGCCGGAGAATCTGTGTTGTACTGACTTCGCTGAAGCGGGAGTAGAGGGCCAGAATATGCGCATGGAGATCATCCGGATCGAACGGCTTTGTCAGGTAATCATCCGCACCGACGCCATACCCTTCCTTTTTATGGGCGAGACTTTCCAGGGCCGTTAACATCAGCACCGGTATGTGGGGTTTGTCGGTCCGCAGCAGCTGACAGACCTGAAACCCGTTCAGCAACGGCAGGTTAATGTCCAGCACAACCACATCATAGTCATTTTCAAGGGCCATTGTCAGCCCGCTCTGCCCATCAAAAGCAGTATCGACCCGGTTGCCATAGAGCGCTAGTTCCTTCTTTACAGTAGCAGCCAGCAGCTCATCATCTTCAACAAGTAGTAACTTCATCATAGGGAATGGTGTTTTCAAGTAGTGAAAACACAGTATTATTGTACGTAACGGCCTTCGAAAATGGTAAGAAAGTGGCCAGAAAGCATTAAAATGGGGTGAAATTTCGGGGTGCTGCCACCGAACATTATCAAATAACCGGTTGCAAGGCCTGGTTAAGCCGGTGAAGCCGTCATTAAAATCAGTTACTCATTGGAAACAAACAACTTACAACCCGTCCGATTGACCGGAAACCGCCATCTGCTGGCAACCCGTGTTGCGTTTCTACTGACCGGAATCGGTTATGCTGCCTGGGCGCCGCTGGTGCCCTTTGTTAAAAACCGTAATGCCCTTTCCGACGGTGAGCTGGGGCTGCTGCTGCTCTGCGTTGGCATCGGGTCCATGATTTCCATGCCGGTAGCCGGTAACCTGGCCAACCGGTTAGGGTGTCGTCCGGTATTGCTGACGGGGCTCTGCGGAATTGGGCTGATGCTGCCCCTGCTGGTAATGGTAACCAACATTCCGTTACTGGGCGCTGCCCTGTTTGTTTTCGGAGCCAGTATCGGAGCGACGGACTGTACCATGAATATTCAGGCCATTATCGTGGAACGTGAAAGCGGCAAAGCCATGATGTCGGGCTTTCACGGCCTGTTCAGCGTGGGTGGTTTTGCCGGAGCTGCCGGCATGAGCGGTGTTTTAGGGCTGGGAATCGCTCCCTTGCCAGCCGCAACAGGCTTTCTGGCCTTATTAATTGCGGCCAGCCTCTATGTTTCAGACGGTTTTATGAAGTCGGGGGGCGAGCCTTCCGGCGGCCCGGCTTTTGCGGTTCCGAAAGGCATTGTGCTGCTGATCGGGGTGCTTTGTTTTATCGCATTTCTGACTGAGGGAGCTGTTCTTGACTGGAGCGGTGTTTTCCTGACCACGGAGCGGGGCGTCGATGCGGCGATGGCAGGCTGGGGCTTTGCGGCGTTTTCGATCACGATGACCATCGGGCGGTTTACCGGCGATGCGGTGGTACAGCGCCTGGGCGGGACGCGGGTATTGGTGATCGGGTCATTAATTGCGGCGGCGGGCATGGCCGTTGCCACCTTTATTCCGGATTGGCAGGCGGCGCTGCTTGGTTATGCACTGGTTGGGTTAGGTTGCTCAAATATGGTTCCGGTACTGTTTACGGCCGCGGGTAGTCAGCACGACATGCCCGAGCACCTGGGCATTCCGGCAGTGGCAACGCTGGGCTATGCCGGTATGCTGTCCGGTCCGGCGCTGATCGGTTTCATTGCCGACCTGAGCAGTCTGGCTACGGCCTTTCTGGTCATCATTGCCATGCTGCTGCTGGTGACGGTGAGTAGCCGCTGGCTGAAAAGCAGCTGATTATAGGTTTCATGAGCAATATATACTGCCGGTAGTTCCCGTAATGTGTTGCGGGCGCTGCCGGCAGTTTTTCGTTCAGGTAGTAAGAAGTAACGTAAATTTATATACACATATTAAATTAAAGTTTCAATACTGGTTTTTTAGTGTACTATAATCATATAGTGGTTATAATATATTTAAGCGTGGTTTATGTAAACCACGCCAAACTATATACTATAACTTTATGGACTACACGTTTAACCGGTTAACTTTCTTTTTATTAACAGCTTTAGCAGGTTGCCTGGCCAGTATTCAGGGATGGGCTATGGCAGATGACCGTTCCGCATCTGCCATAGGAACGGATGCGGCTACCGGAGTTCCTTGTAACGGGGTAATTTATGTTACGCAGAACGGCGGCGCAATGGTGAAAGACGGCAGCAGCTGGCAAAATGCATTTGATGCGACCCAGGTTCAGGCGGCGATTACACAGGCATCGAGTTGCAGCGCCCAGGTCTGGATTGCTACCGGTATCTACAAGCCTACTTCCACCACCGCCCGCGCCACGAGTTTTACACTGGCCTCGAATGTGCAGATTTACGGCGGTTTCGACGGAAATGAAGCCAGTTTGACGGCCCGGCGGGCGATTGATGCCGTTAACGGACAACCATCCAGTACAACGTTCAGCGGCGATATCGGAACACAGAATGATAAATCCGATAACTCATTTCATGTGTTTACGTACGAAAATGCTACCAATGTGGTGCTCAACGGGCTTGTAATCACCGGAGGCAATGCCGGCAGCGGGGCGGGTATTACCAATGGCGGCGCTGTTTACGGGCGTGGCAGTGCCAATAGTCTGACCATTGAGAACACGTTGCTTACCGGTAATTCTGCCCAGTCGCAGGGCGGGGCCATTGGCGTGGAAACCACTAATCTCCGGCTTATCGGGGTTGCGTTTACGGGCAATAGCGCCGCTAACGGCGGGGGCGTGTATATGTGTTGCAGTAGTTCGTGTACGATCAGTAATTCGTCTTTCCGCCAAAATTCGGCAACAAATAACGGAGGGGCGCTGGATCTTGAAAATGGACCGTTAGTGATTACCGGCGTTACCATAACCCAGAACACAGCTGCCTCGGGAGGGGGCATTTATATTTGCTGCGGCAGTACATATACCTTATCCGATGCGGTGATTCAGCAGAATATAGCTACCAGCCTGGGAGGCGGCATGTACGTACTTAATACCAGTACCGGCACCTTAACAAACGTACAGTTTACGCAAAATACGGCGGTAACGGGCTCCGGTGGTGGGTTAAAGGTATGTTGCGGGAGTTCATTTACCGGTATTTCCTGTACGTTTCAGCAAAATAGTGCCGGCATCTTCGGGGGTGGTTTGTCCGCTGAAAACCCCTTTCAGCTAACAGATGTCGAGGTTAGTAATAATATCGTTCTGAGCGGTGATGGCGGGGGGATTCATGCGAGCGGCGGTGCAGGTTACACATTGACGCGGGCAACCATTACGCAGAACAAAGCCAATAACGGGGGCGGAATTTACGCTACTAATTCCAGTCAGGGAACAGTAAGCGATGTGACCATCAATCAGAATACGGCTGTAACCGGAGATGGAGGAGGGATGCACGCATCGAACGGATCAAGCTTTACAATTACCCGGGGCATTGTTGAGCAGAATAGCGGAAATAACGGAGGCGGAATTTATGCTATAAATTCCAGTAACGCTCTGATCAGCACCCTGACACTCAGCCAGAATACGGCAGTTTCCGGTAAAGGTGGAGGCCTCTATACCGGTTCAAGTACCTCATACAGCATTACGGATGGCCGCATTACCCAAAATGCATCTGCTGCCGAAGGCGGCGGCATTTTCGCAACGAATGGCGGGCAGTTAAGTCAGCTGACCAGCGTTACGCTTAGCCGGAATACCGCAAGTGCAGGCGGGGCGCTGTATGCGATATTTGGCAGCCCCTATAAAGCGGGGTTTGTCCGGTTCCTGGAAAATAAGGCAACAGCTGACGGGGGAGCAATCTATGCTGATTTTGGTAGCGATGGTGCTCTGAATAACGTTCTTTTCGATAAGAATGAGGCATCGGGGGCAGGCGGGGTTATGTTCCTCGGGTCAGGGCTCAGCACAACCATTGTGAACGGCACGATCAGCCGCAATACGGCCGCTACCGGTACCGTTTTTGTCGCAACCAACTCGACAGCCGTTGATTTGGTAAACACCATCGTTTGGGGTAACGGCTCAGCGCCATCTAATTTTTCAACATCAAACGGGGCATTTGTCCGGTTAACAAACAGCCTCATTGAACCGAACGCAAGCACGTACGTAGATGGCGGCAACAACACGACGCAGGACCCGCTGTTTACCAATGCTGCTGCCGGTGATTTTACGTTGAAAACCTGCTCGCCCGCGATTAATACCGGTGCCAATGCGGTCAATGTAGCGTCTGTTGATTTGGCCGGTAACAGCCGGATCGTTAATGGTACCATTGACATGGGGGCCTATGAATTCTCGACCGCTCCGGTTGCAGACGCTATTTCGTTAACCGCAAACGGGACGCTTACGACAGGCAATTGTACGGTGAAGCTCGAAGGCCGGGGCAGTGGCAACAGTTTTATTATCACGGGGCCAAATGGGTATGTATTCAGCAACGTTTTCCGGAATGCAGGCAACTATACCCTGAGTTTTGATGGAATTAACCAGGCAGGAGCATATACATTGACTGTTACGAATAATGATGGTTGTGGAAATGTAAGCAGTGATACAACTACCTATACCGTAACCGGGACGGGCTGTAAGTAAGCCGCGCGAAGCAGGAAAATAACCCTGTCGGGCAACCGGCGGTTGGGACTGAAGCCGTCTCAGCCGCCGGTTTTTGGTATAGCAGATTTCCGTTTCCGTAAAAATGCCGGTTATTTTGTCATTTCATTGAGACGCCACCAGATGAACTACCAGATTATTACCGACGAAGCCACCCTGAAAGCCTTTATCGACTGGTTGCCGGATACGGAACCGCATGAGACCTATTATTGCTGCCTGTTTGCACGGTCGAAATACTGCAAGGATGTGGTGCATATTTCGTCGGATAAACAGCAGCTGAAGCGGTTTACGGCCACCAAAGAGTTCCTGTTTGAGAAAATACAGCAGCTCGAATGCCCTGTCGGCACATACTACCAGAAGCACAAGCCGATTCCGCAGGAAGCGCTGGCGCTGTACATTAACCCGAATCCGCGCAGTCTGGAAAAGGCGGCCAAAAACGGCTTGATCCGCTTGGCCGAACTGATTACCAGACCGTATGCCAATTACAATCCGCAGCAGGAGCTGCTGAGTGAAATTCAGAAAGCACACAGCCGGAAAGTGTATTTTGACCTTGACTTCGACGGGGTCAGCATTGATGCTGTCAGAGGGCAGCTAACCGGCGTCATCAACGAAGACTGCCTGACGTTTTTACAGACACGCGGCGGTTTTCACCTGTTGGTTGACCTGGCAAAGGTCCGGCCGGAGTACGTGAAAAGCTGGTACAACACCCTTACCAGACTCGAAGGCTGCGACATCAAGGGCGACAACATGATTCCGGTGCCAGGCACCTGGCAGGGCGGGTTTACACCGCGGTTTGTGTGATAACTACTCCATCGTCCCATCCGACTCCGGTAGCAGAAATACACCGATCAGCGTCGTAATGGCGGCCATTCCGAGCGGATACAACAGCCCGGCAAAGTGGTTGCCGGTCGACGAAATCAGGGCCGTGGCGATGAACGGGGTAAGGCCACCGAAAATGCCGTTGCCGATGTGGTAGGGCAGCGAGAGAGACGTGTAGCGGATACGGGTCGGGAAGAGTTCAACGAGGTAAGCTGCAATCGGGCCGTAAGCCATCGCGACGATAAACACCTGAATGAATACCCAGAGAATAAGCTGGTTGCGGGCACTACTGCTAAGGTGGATAACGGTTTTAGGTTTTGCCGAAGCATCGTTCAGTACCTGCGTAATGACTTCCGAAGAGCCGTCGGTGAAGGTCTTGGTTTCGATCCGGATGGGTTTACCGGCTTCGATACTGTTGCCGGTAGTGGTCTGCGCTACAACTTTGCCGGAAGGCTCAATCGCGGCGGCCATTTGCCGGTAGATTGGGTAAAACGTCAGCGAGGCCAGCGCCAGACCGGTCATCATCAGTTTTTTACGGCTGATCCAGGACGACGTCTTTCTATCGGATAATGATCCGAAGAAGACCGCAAAAGGCGTTGCCAGTACAATGGCGACCAGCATAATCTGATTGGTTTGCAGAAAATCAACGTGCATGATGGTGCCGATGAATACGCTGGGATAGAAATGGGCGGTATACCAGATGCACCCGTAACCGGCGGTTAGCCCAAACAAGGTCAGCAGGACCAGCCGGCGGTTCTGCGGATTCACAAACGATTCCTTCAGCGGATTTTTCGATACTGTGTTTGTTGTTTTCAACTGCTTGAACAAGGGCGATTCGTCCATATTCTGCCGGATAAAATACGAGACAATCACCAGCAGACCCGACAGCATAAAGGGAATGCGCCAGCCCCAGTCCTGAAAATCATCGGGAGACAGTAAGGTGCGGCAGGTGAAAATCACGGCAATTGACAGGACAAGCCCGATGGTGGCCGTCAACTGAATCAGGCTGGTGTAAAACCCGCGGCGGGTGTCGGGCGTATGTTCGGCCACGTAGGTAGTCGCACCACCGTATTCGCCTCCGAGCGCAAGTCCCTGCACCAGCCTGAGCAGCACGAGGATGATGGGTGCCAAAACACCGATCCGGACATAATTGGGCACAAAGGCCACGGCAAAGGTTGATCCGCCCATCAGCAGCAGCGTCACCAGAAACGTATATTTCCGCCCGACGGTGTCGCCGAGTTTCCCGAATACCAGTGCCCCGAACGGACGTACCACAAAACCAACCGCAAATGTTGCCAGCGCTTCGAGCGTCTGTACCAGCGGATTATCGCTTTTCGGGAAAAACTGCGGCCCGATAACGGTGGCGGCCAGACTGCCGAAAATAAAAAAGTCGTACCATTCGATGACCGTTCCGATGCCGGACGCCAGAATGATACGACGGAGCTGCGCGCTGCTCACTTCTTTCTGGGGGTTTAGTTGCTGGTTGGCAAAAACATGGCAACTTAATATAAAAAAACCTCACAACAAAAATGTGGGGGCACGACTACGAGTCGTGCCACCACTAAACAATCAGAACCATCAGCAACTCAGAACAACCAGTAACCCAGAACCACCAGAACCATCAGCAACTAGTTCCAGCCCCCGCCGAGCGACCGGTACAGATCAATGAGCGAGGTAAACTGGTTTCGTTTGGTGTTGATCAGCGACAGCTGGGCCTCCAGTACGTTGCGCTGGGCCGTAATGACTTCCAGATACGCGGCATAACCGCCCCGGAACAGCTCATTCGACACACCGACGGATTGTTTCAGCACATTCACTTCCTGACTTTGGAGGCTGGCCACTTTCCGGTAATTCTCCAGCCCTTTCAGGCTGGTCGAAACTTCGCTGAAGCCGGTCAGCACCACTTTCTGATAGCCATAAAAGGCTGCTTTACTCTGCGCTTCCGAAATCAGCAGGTTTGATTTGAGCAGACGGCGGTTAAAGACCGGAGCTGCCAGACCACCCAGAATACCGGCGGCCAGTGAGGCCGGATTAAACAGCACCGATGCCCGGAACGCGTTGAAACCGACATAAGGCGACAGCGTAAGCGACGGCAGGAACTGGGCCTGTGCTACGGCAATGTCGATGTTGGCGGCTTCCATTTCCAGCTCGGCCTGTTTGATGTCGGGGCGGCGGCTCAGCATCTGCGAGGCTATACCGGCACTGATCTGCGACGGCAACCGCTGGTCCTGAATGAGCTGTTTGCCGCGCGGAATCGGCTGCGGATAACGGCCAAGCAGCAGATTGAGCTGGTTTTCAATCCGGATGATGTCCTGCTCCACCTGAAACTCCAGCGCCCGCGTGTTGAGCAGCTGAGCCGAAAACTGCTGTACCGCCAGTTCGGTAACGCGGCCCGCATCCTTCTGCACGTTGACGAGCTCAACTGCGCGTTCCTGCAGCTGAATGTTTTCCTGAATAATGTCCAGTTCGCTGTCGTTGGCCAGCAACTCGTAATAGAGTCTGGCAATTTCGGCTACCAGGGCGGTGGTGATCAGGTGTTTACTTTTCTCCGTAGCGAGCAGCCGGAGCTGTGCCGATTTGCGCTGGTTCTGTAGCTTACCCCAGATATCGAGCTCCCAGGAACTGCGAAGACCAAGAAAGTAATCGGGCGTCGGGTTGGGAATAACCCGCGGGCCGGAAATGCGGTCCGAGAAATTGGTGTCGTAGTTCCCGACGCCGTTCAGGGTGTATTTGCCGTACCGGTCAACGCCGGCCGACACCACAGCATTGACCTGCGGGGCCAGCAGACCTTTGGCATTTTCTACATTGGCGCGGGCCACGGTGATCCGCTGGATAGCCAGCTGAATGTCCGGATTTTTGGCCAGGGCCGTATCAATCAGGCTGACAAGGTTAGCATCCTGAAAAAAAGTCCGCCAGCTCATGTCGGCCACACTCGTCGTATCCTGACTCTTACTGAACGCTTTCGGCGTTGACAAGACAGGCATCGCCGGTGGGACGATGGCGTTCCGGCAACCGGTCAGGAGTGATCCGGTCAGGAGTGACCCGGTCAGGAGCAGGCCGGTAATGATTGATTTTGTGCCGGCTATATAGTGTCGTTTACTGAACGGTTGTTCCATTGGCATGATGTTGAGTGTAAACCGGAGCCGTGTGTGGCTCGTCGTCGTTCGGTGAGTTTGATTTGAACATGGCGGAGGCTTTGGCCATGATGACATATAATCCCGGAATCAGGATAAGCCCGAAAATGGTGCCGATCAGCATGCCCCCGGCAGCGGCCGTACCGATGGAGCGGTTACCCATCGCACCGGCACCCGAGGCAATACACAATGGAATCAGCCCCATGATAAACGCAAATGATGTCATCAGGATCGGGCGCAGCCGGGCAACGGAGCCTTCAATGGCTGCTTTCACGATCGGAAGCCCCTCTTTGTGGCGCTGGTTGGCAAATTCAACGATCAGGATCGCGTTTTTACCCAGCAGACCAATCAGCATGACCAGCGATACCTGGGCGTAGATGTTGTTTTGCAGACCGGCGAGTTGCAGGCAGAGGAATGAACCGAAAATCCCCGCCGGTAGCGACAGGATAACGGCCAGGGGCAGAAACACACTTTCGTACTGCGCCACAAGCAGCAGGTACACGAATACCAGACAGATAATGAAAATATAAATTGCCTGATCGCCGGAAAGGACTTCCTCCCGCGTCATGCCCGACCAGTCGAAGGTGTAACCGCGCGGCAGCTCTTTCGCCACTGCCTGAATCGCCTTAATAGCGTCACCGCTACTGAATCCGTCTTCGGCATCACCGTTGATCATGGCCGAGGTAAACATGTTGTAACGGGTAAGCTGTTCAGGGCCGTACACGCGTTTGAGGGTAACAAAGTTTGCGTATGGCACCATCTCACCTTTGCTGTTTTTCACCCGCATGGTCAGCACATCTTCCGGTTTCGAGCGGAAACGCGGGTCGGCCTGTACCATCACTTTATACATCTGGTTGAAGCGGATAAAGTTAGAGGCGTAGTAGCTACCCATCAGCGTTTGCAGCGTACTCATGGCGTTGTCAATGGAAATGCCTTTCTGTGCGGCTTTTTCCTGATCCACCTCGAGCAGATACTGCGGGAAACTCGGGTCAAAGCTGGTAAAGGCATTGCTGATTTCGGGGCGTGCTTTCAGTTTGGCGATAAACTGCTCAGCCACTTCTTTCGTCTTCTGGAGGTTGCCGGAGCCGGTGCGGTCCATGAGCCGGATTTCGAAGCCGCTGGAGTTACCGAAGCCCGGAACGGTCGGCGGCGAGAAAAACTGAATGCTGGCGTCGGTGATGGTTTTGGTTTTGTCGGCCAGCTGCGCAATGACATCATCAACGGTTTCGGAGCGTTCATCCCAGTGTTTGAGGTTAATCATGCCCATGCCATACGAAGCCCCCGCCCCGTCGGTCATCAGGCTAAGCCCCGCCAGTGTCGAAATGTTTTCGACCGATTCCAGCCCCGCGGCTGCTTTTTCGATCTGGTCCATGACTTTTTCTGTCCGTTCAACGGTTGCGCCAACCGGGGTTGTTACGTTCACATAAATCATCCCCTGATCCTCAGTCGGGATAAAACCGGCAGGCAGAATGGTGTTGATACCCCAAGTGCCGGCAATGAACGCCAGCAGCACAAGCCATGTGACCACGCTGCGGTTAACAAACGGCTTCAGCCAGCCTTTGTAGCGGTCGGATAAGGCATCATAGCGGCGGTTGAATCCGGCAAAGAACCGGCCCATCAGCCCCTTGCTTTCCCCGTGATTGGCTTTCAGCATAATGGCACACAGGGCGGGGGTGAGGGTAACGGCGTTAATCCCCGAAATGACAATTGAAATGGCCAGGGTAAGCGAAAACTGGCGGTAGAATATCCCGACCGGCCCCGACAGGAATGCTACCGGAATGAATACCGCCGACATCACCAGCGTAATGGCCACAATCGCCCCGCTGATTTCGCCCATCGCGGCAAAGGTGGCGGCACGCGGCGACAGATGGGTTTCCGCCATTTTCGCATGTACGGCCTCCACAACCACAATGGCGTTATCGACCACAATACCGATGGCCAGTACCAGCGCAAACAAGGTCAGGAGGTTTATGGAGAAGCCAATGGCGCTCATAAAGGCAAACGTCCCCACCAGGGCAACCGGCACGGCCAGGGCGCAGATGAGCGTTGACCGCCAGTCCTGAATGAAGAGGAATACCACGATAAATACCAGAATAAAGGCCTCGAAGAGGGTCCGGATTACTTCGTGGATAGACGCGTCGAGGAAGCGCGACACGTCGTAGGCAAAGTTGTATTCCATGCCCGGCGGGAAGTTGGTTTCCTTCAGCTCCGCCATGCGTTGTTTTACGCTGTTGATTACATCCTGCGCGTTTGAGCCGGGACGTTGCTTGAGCATGATCGCCGCTGACGGGCGGCCATCGGTTTTGGAGAGCACACTGTAGTCGAGGGAACCGAATTCAACATCAGCCACATCTTTCAGGCGGAGCGTTGACCCGTCATCGTTGGTGCGGATCACCAGATTGCGGTATTGATCGGGTTCGTTGAACTTACCCGAGTAGCGAAGTACGTATTGCAGCACCTGCGGGTTACGGTCGGCGCTTTCACCGGCTTTACCCGGAGCGGCTTCCACGTTCTGAGCACGGATAGCGTTGATGACTTCATCGGGCGACAGCTCATACACTGCCAGCCGATCGGGGTTCAGCCAGATCCGCATCGAGTATTCGCGGGCTCCGAGAATATCCACGAAGCCGACCCCGTCGATCCGTTTTAATTCCGACAGGATGTTGATATCCGCAAAGTTGTAAATGAATTTTTCATCAACATTCGGGTCGTTGCTGACCAGATTCAGGTACAGCAGCATGCTGTTGATTTCCTTTTCGGTGGTTACCCCCGCTTTGATTACCTCTTCCGGAAGTTCATCAAGGACGGTAGTAACACGGTTCTGCACGTTGACGGCGGCAAGGTCGGGGTCGGTACCTACCTTAAAAAAGACCTGAATCAGCGTGGTTCCGTCGTTGCCGGAAATCGCGGTCATATAGGTCATGTTTGGTACCCCGTTGATAGCCCGTTCGAGGGGCATAGCCACTGCTTTGGTCGCTACTTCGGCATTGGCACCGGTATACATGGCCGTTACGGTAACCGACGGCGGAACAATATCAGGGAACTGGGTTACGGGAAGTGACAGGAGCGCCAGAACCCCCAGCAGCATAATCAGAATAGAGATGACGGCTGAGAGTAACGGGCGTTTAATGAATATATTAAACATAAATTTCTCATCTGGTTTGAAACGGAAACTATATGGTTTCCCCTACCCGTGCAGGTACACAGGCTGACAGAAACCATAAACAGGGGGAACTGTTCAGGGTAGCGTTACCCTGAACAGGAAGTGCATTATTGTACCGTCAGCTTTTCATCGGCCTGACTCCGGATCATATCCGAAGCGGTCGGGGTAACGGCCATCATGCTGTCGGGTGGCAACAGGCGGGGCGTAATCTGCATCCCGTCGCGGATACTCTGGATGCCTTCGTACACAATGCGGTCGCCGGGAGCCAGACCGGATTGAACGAGGTAATAGTGCGACAACCGGCTTTTCGGCACGAAGCTCCGCATTTTCACCTTGTTGGCTTTGTCAACCACGAAAACATAGTTCTTATCCTGAATTTCAAAAACGGCTTTTTGCGGCACCAGAATGGCATTATCAACCTCGTTGGCCAGACGGATTTTACCGGTTGCGCCGTGTTTCAGCAGCTTTTCGGGGTTATCAAAACGGGCACGGAAAGCGATGGTCCCCGAATTGCCTTCGAAAATACTTTCCATGGTTTCGATCCGTCCCTTGTGGCCATACCGCGAGTCGTCGGCCAGCACCAGCTCGACCAGCTGGCCCTCGCCGTGTGGCTTGTTTTTGTTCTTGCGGATGTATTCGAGGTATTCTTTTTCCGAGACGTTGAAGTAGGCATAAACCTCGCGGATGTCCGATACGGTGGTCAGCAGGGCGCCTTCTTCGATAAGGCTGCCCATTTTGGACGGAATCCGGTTGATGATGCCGTCGAACGGGGCGCGGATGCTGGCCTGTGACAAGCGCAGCGACGCATTTTCCTTCGCCGACTGAGCTTCGTCAATAGCCGCTTTCCCGGATTCTACTTTTGATTTGGCGAGTTCTAATTCAGACGGGGAAACTACTTTTTTGTCGACCAGGAGCTTAACGCGGCCCATTTCAACTTCGGCAGCTTTGGCGGCGGCCTCTGCGCTTTTCAGGGCTGCTTCGGCTTTTGCCAGTTCGGTTTTATATTCGGCGGGGTTGATCTGAAACAGGAGCTGGCCTTTGCGGACGGGCATGCCTTCGTCCACAAATATTTTATCAAGAAAGCCCGATACCCGCGCCCTGATTTCGACATTGCGGGTGGCTTCGATATTCCCGACGTATTCGCGGTGTAAGGTGGTAGACTGTTCCGCTAACTGAACAACCGGCAATACCTGTTCGGTAGTGGCTTCGGTTTTTTTCTCGTCAGATGTACAGGCAGAAAAGAATGCTGCCAGTAGGATGGAGGTTGTAACGACGTGTATTTTCATAACTCTGGTTATAGATTCGACTAACTGATTTGGGTGGGCATACCAGGGCATATACGGTCGATGCATATGCATGACCTGCCTGGTGCCTGCGCCGGCTCAACTGCGGAAAGCATTGTATAGGGCAATGCCTGCCGGATACGTGCGCCGACGTATAGCATACTACATGCTGATAAGACCGAAAGGTGCTGATAACCGTATGCAACGGCGGCCGGAAAAGCCACAGACATAGCGTTCTCCCAATCCGGAGGATTGGTTTACGGTATCATGCGTTCAGGCAAAAAGGCCTGGGCGGCATCGGGATGATATCCCGAGCACGGGTCAAAACCCGGGGTGGTGGTAGTTGTACAAATCTATGCGTTGGGAGCTGCCTGATTGCGGGGCAGAACACAACACCAACGACAGGGTAGAAGAAAAAATCCTGTTCCAGTTGGGTCACATCGTAATCATCTTCGGCGTCGTCATGCTCCGGAAAGGCATCGGTAAAGCCCAGCCATTCTTCAAGCACCAGTTCGCCTAAGCTCTCAATTTCATTAACGGCCAAGTCTTCCCGCAACACACCCGTTGTACCTTTAGGTGTGTTATAATCCGGTGCGTCGATGCTGACATTGATGACGTGGAGCGCCATCAGCAGGCAAAAGAGTTGACGCAGAAATAGACTTTTTTTCCGTTTTTCCATAGGAGCATCCTAACAAATATAAGCCTATAATAATACGGAATTAAAAAAAGCGTCTATTTAGTCCTATTTTCTATAATAAATATTGTTTTCTCGTAAAAGGTTTCAATTTTTTTTAATTTAAATTTAATTATCATGTGTGTCTGCACGGTGCATTTCATGGGTGAATCAGGTGTACATGTCAATAGACATAAAATAATGAAAGCCGGAATAGTTAGTTCCGGCTTTCATTTTTTTATAAAAAAGCTAACGCACAGGAGACGCAATATGTTGCGCATGGGAGACGCAATATGTTGCGTCTCTACATGCCCAGCAGCCGCTTCAGCCGGTCGTAGAAACCGGTGTTCCGGAAGGTGAATGTCTTGTGTAAAATGTAATTGCTGACAAAACTCATGCCCATCCCTGAAATGTGGCCCAGCAGCTTGTTGATATGTACTTCTTTGACCGAATACGGAATGGTGTAGGTATCAACCGGTAAAAGTTCGGTAAGAATCATCCGGGCGAGAGCAGAGCCGTAGACGGTGATCAGACCTGAGATGATGGAGACGAAGGTGTATTTGACCATTTCACGCCGCGTTTTGCTGGAATTTTTGGCGTTAAACGCAAATAATTTGGTCAGAATGAACCCAATGAAAAAAGAAGAAATGTAGCCAACCGCAAGGGCCCGTTCGTAGTCAAGCTGAAACCATTCCTGTAAAAGACTGCCGATGATGAGCTGAAGCAAAGCACCGATACCGGCAACTATAAAATAAGCGAGTATATCTTTTCGATTGAAAACTTCCTGTGATTTCATTAAAAAAAAGCGTGTAAGCCCGCAAGTTACGGGAAGTGCCGGAAAATGCAGATGAGAAATTATTAAATGTCTATGAACCGTCATGGATAAAAAAAGGCTACATTGGCTATACTATGCACAACAACCCGCTACGTATTCTGATCATTGACGACAATGAGCCATTCCGCCAGGCATTAGCGCTGATTATCGGCGGGACGCCCGGTTATGTCGTGGCGGGTCATTCTGAAAGTGCGCAGGGTATTGTTGATCAGGTAATTGCGGGAAAGCCGGATGTGATTCTAATGGATATTCACATGCCCGGCGGAAATGGAATTGAGGCAGTACAGGCCATGCGCCAGGCCGGCCTGACAACACCGGTACTGATGCTGACTGTATTCGATGATGATGAACGGGTCTTTACCGCACTCCGGGCAGGTGCCTGCGGGTATCTGCTGAAAAACACACAGCCGGTACGAATCCTTGACGCTATCCGCGAAGTGCATGAGGGTGGTGCGCCTATGACACCGGCCATAGCCCGCCGGACAATTCAATGGCTGAGCCAGCCACCGGCAATTGAAAAAGCAAGCCATGGCGTGCTTACCGGTCGTGAACAGGATATTCTTGAGAAACTGGCCGGCGGTATGTCAAACCGCGAAATTGCGGTCAGCTGTACCATCAGTGTTGAAACAGTGCGTTCGCATCTGAAGCGGATTTATGAAAAACTCCATGTTCATTCTGCTACAGAAGCCGTTGCTTACTACTATCGGATGCAGAAACCGCGTTTTTGACTTACGCCGGGACAGTAAGTTGAATTGGACATTGTAGTTGAATAGAAACGCCCTCTCCGGACTTAGCCAGTATCGTTAATTTTCCGCCCAGCCGGTGCGCCCGCTGATGCATGTTTTGCAGACCGCTTTGCCGGCTGAGTGTTTCAGGCGTAAATCCGGTTCCGTTGTCCTGAATACTCAGTTGTAATACGTTATTGAGAGGCTCTGTCAGCCGGACCACTACCTGGCTTGCCCCCGCATGTTTACGGATATTTTCCAGACTTTCCTTATAAATCAGCAGAAGTTCTTTCCGGACCTCGGGGGGGAGTTCAGACGCCAGAACAGGGTCGATTTCCAGCGTAATCCCGGTCGTTTCGGTATTGAAAAACTCATAGGCTATTTCCCGGAACCGGAAGGCTATATTTTCAGGTGTCTGATTACTGATATTCAGATTCCAGACAATTTCGCGCATGGTATCGACGACGCGCCGGGCCGTTTGTTCAACCAGCCGGAGCATATCGCGGGAGGGTGCTGTCTGGGTTGATATCGCTGCGGTAAGCATAGCAATTGTACTGAGATCTGAACCGACCATGTCGTGTAAATCACGGGCAATATCGTCGCGGATATGGTTGATTTTCTGTTGTTTTCGTTCGTTTTCCTGTAGTTGTTCAATCAGGGCCGCTTGTGCATTCAGCTTTTCCTGTTCATCAAGCCGATGCTGGGCCGATATGCCCATGGTGAAAAAGAGTACTTCAATCACTACACCAAACTGCATGAAGATCAGCGGTGGGATAGCCGCCGGCTGCGGGATGGTTCGGGCCAGAATAAGCGCGGTAAATGACCCGGCTACGAAAAAGGCGGTTCCGGTAATAAAATAGGTAAGCGTCGGATGGCGCCGCCGAAGCAGGCGGGGCACAATATAAACAGTACCTGCCACCAGTTGTAAACGGCTGACTACAAATAGTGCCGTACCTGCGGCTTCAGGTAACCGGAATGCATAGAAAATCCACTCAAGACAGGCGGTGACGATCAGATTCAGCGTCATGATCCGGAGCATCCGGTATCCCGGCGGATCATGCCGGGGGATAGCCATCAACCGGATCGCAAACTGATTATAGGTACAAACCGCAACCGCCTCAAATGTGTCTTCGAACAGGTGTAGAAGCGCTTGTTGTCCGGGGTTTTGCCGGGCGTAATCCCGTAAGGCAAACCGGAGCAGCATGCATAGGATATAGCCGGTATAGAGCAGATATATACGCTGGCGGTGGGTAAGGAAACTGAAAAGGGCATAGCATGCCATCATGATGAGCATGCCATCAAGTGTTTGTCGGACAGCCGTATAGGTAAAGTAACCGGACATATGGCAGATAGTAGATGCCCGTATACCCCATTTGGGGTAATCTGACAGACAGGTAAATATCTGAAACGAAAGATAATTCCGCAAACTACCGCAAAAACTCCGGCGGGAAGTACGTAGAACTACGCATTTTTGCTGTTAATGCCATGATTATCAGCAGTGTCACCCAAATGGGGGATTGTGACGGGTAAAGGGTGACTATACCTTTGCAGCTAGACGTTAACCGCAGAAGAACAGCATGAAACGTATTTTACAAACAATTATCCATTCTCTGATCCTGCTTCTGTCCGGGTTTACGGCGAACGGACAGATAGGTATTAACTCCCCTGCCGGCGTTAAACCGACGCAGCATGTAGAAATTTACAGTACGGGTAATTTTATAGTTCAGGGAAAGTACAGGACGGCGGAAGCGAATCCGGAAACGAATACGTACGTCGTCAGCTGCAGCGCCCCACGAACAGATATTACCGTGCAGGCGGGTACATTGATGGACCCGTCATCTTTTTCCGGGTATTCTGTTGCAACAGAATATACTTGTTACCGTTCCATTGTACTCAATAACCCTCCCGGAGAACAGATCATCGGAATCGAAATTACGTTTCTGGAGTTTGATTTAGGCGTGCTGTCAGTTTCCGGTTCAAATGATTACCTGGAAATCAGCAATTCTCTGATGCGGAGCCAGTTTTTTAACGGCAATGTAGTTCCGGGACGTATGGTAGTACCGGGTAACGAATGTACCGTGTACTTCCGGAGGATGGCCGGTGCGCCGGGGGGGCAGGGGTTCAGGCTGCAATGGCGGGCCTTGTATGAACAGGCATCAACAAGTCAGACTCCGTTTTCTATAGTCAATACAAATCAGATCCAGTTTAATACCAAAACAGGCGCATTGATAACAGGTATGCCGGCCTCGATAAAGGGGGGAACGCTGGGCGGTGCGTCGCTGTCATTGGGAGTCCGGAACGAAGCATATGGCGAAGGGTCTGCTGCTATTGGCATAGACAATGTTACCGGAAGCAGCTTTTCCGGCATCGGATACGGCAGGGGCGCGGTTGCGTTAGGATATACCAATTTCGCATCCGGAGATTACTCGGCGGCGATAGGGGAAAATAATACAACCGTCGGAAACAGCAGCCTTGCACTTGGGTATCGCAACCGGCCTTCGGGTGAATACGGCGTGTCGATCGGCAACTCAAATGCCTCAGGTACCAACGCTGTTGCGCTGGGATTTACGAATGCGGTCGGAGCGAGTTATGGGGTTGGTATTGGGCGCAATAATAGTGTTGGCGCAACAAACGGTGTGGCGCTGGGCAGTTACAATTTTATACCGTCCAGTACAACGAGCGCCGTGGCCATCGGGCATTATAACACGTCGTCTGCTTTTGCCAGTATGGCAATCGGCACCTCGCTGGTTGCTTCGGGCACAAACGCAACGGCAGCTGGCTATCTGAATATTGCCAGTGGAAATTATTCGACTGCGATGGGTACCCGCATGAATACAAATGGAAAAACCGGGTCATTTATGATCGGTGACAGTGACCCCCTAAGTCAGGGAACTACTTTCGTCGGGATTAATGATCAGTTTGTAGGAAGATTTCTGGAAGGCTACTACCTGATGACCTCCGGCAATTCAAATCCCGGCACAGGATTCGGAGCGGTCCGTACAGGGGTGCAGATCGGGCGTGGACAAAACTCCTGGGCCTCAATCTCGGACTCAACGAAAAAAGAGCGTTTTCTGCCCATTGACCATGTCGTCCTGCTGAAAAAAATAAGCAGAATGAAACTCACCACCTGGAATTACAAAGGGCAGCAGCATATCCGTCACTACGGACCGATGGCACAGGATTTCTATGCTGCCTTCGGACAGGATGGGTTGGGCAGGATTGGTTGCGATACGCTGATTTACAGTCACGATTTTGCGGGTGTAACTTTTGCTGGAGTGCAGGCACTGATCCGCGAAAATGAACAGTTAAAAACAGACATCCGGCAATTGTCGGCGCAGCTTTCTGACTACCAGGCCCGGCTGTTCCTGATTGAAAAAGCTGTATTGCATAAACGGGAACGGATTACTTACCGGAAACCTGTAAAATAAAGTAGCGGCCCGCCGGACACAGTCCGGCGGGCCGCCTGTAGTTTGCCTCTGTGGCTATACTAATTCCGCTTTACCCGATGCCTTTGCAGGCTGAGAAGACGTCTGACTACGGATTTCGTTAAAAACAAACCATGCCGTGATCAGTGCAGACAATACAAAATACCCTGAAACAAGATAGGCACCCGATGGGAGAGATTGGCTGATACCAAACCAGTCACCCATACTGATAATAAGATACAGGCCAAACGCGTTCTTCAGCGCCTCCCAGCCCAGCGCATACGGATTGTGGTCCATCAGCTCGGTGTAGGCATAGACGGTCAGGAAAATAAAGCCGCCGTAGTAGAATATGCCCGGCATTTTAATCTGACCAAGATGCCCGAAAAAGTACATCAGAAACAGCAGTGTAACGCCCAGCTGAATCCATGCCCAGGTTTTCAGGGCGCCTGAGCTCTTAGGCTCATATTTTACGTAGCCGTACAGGTCGTCAATTTTTTCGACCGGATAACGATCCATGACATCGGCCGGACGCCAGCCGGTCGGCATAAACCAGATGCGGAACTTATCGCGGGTATTGTTCGTACGCCAGGCATCTTTGGCCAGCAGCCACAGGTGCTGAAAGTTGATTTTGACCGGATTCCAGGTATTCGACGGGCGGGTAATGCCGTAGACCGGCGGAACGTCGGGTAGCTCTTCCTGATAGGTTCCGAACAGCTTGTCCCAGAAAATGAAAATCTGCGAGTGGTTCCGGTCGAGGTATTCCGGATTGATCGCATGGTGAACGCGGTGGTGCGAGGGCGTCACAAGAATCTTTTCCAGAAAGCCCATCCGGTCAATGTGCTGCGTATGGTACCAGAACTGCGCAAACAGGTGCAGGGGCGCAACAATGGCGATGACCTCCGCCGGGACGCCCAGTACAGCCGCCGGCAACAGAAAAAACGTGAACAGGTTGATAAACGATGAAATGCTCTGCCGCAATGCACAGGCCAGATTGAAGTCCTCTGAGCTGTGGTGAATCGCGTGTTTGTTCCAGAAAAAATTGATCTGATGTGCAATGCGGTGCACCCAGTAGCCCTGAAAATCCAGCACAATAAAGGCAATTACATACGTCCAGACCGTGGCTTTGATGTCGAACAGGGCGAGGTGTTTTACCATCCAGCCGTAGGTCAGCAGCGAAACGCTCAGGCCCAGCACATCCTTCGTCACATTGGTAATGCCCGAACTCATGCTCGAAATCATGTCCATCGTGCGGTAGGTGTCTTTACCGCGCCAGCGCCCATACCACATTTCGGCCAGTACGGCCACCAGAAAAATGGGCATTGCAATTAGTAGCACCCGTCCGTATAGTTCCATTTTAGTCTGTTGGTATTATTCCAGACAAAAATAGTGATTTTTTAGGCCTAGGTAAAGTATTTGCGGATTGCTTTCGGGTAGTCCGGAATCGCCAGTTCGGGTTCGGCAATCTCCGGATGCCACATTTTTTCCCATTCGAAGCTATAGAAGCCCTTGTAACCATCATTGCGCAGCGCCGTGATGGCCTCCTGCAACGGCGCATCGCCCTGGCCTAACAGTACGTACTGGTGGGTGTTGCCGGTAACACGGGCATCTTTGACGTGCACATGCCGGATGTATTTCTTCAGGGCCGTATGCACTGCTGCGGGGGCTTCCTTGCCTTCTACCCACATGTTGAAAATATCCCAGATCAGTCCGACGTGCGGGTGTTCGGCCTGGCCCATGATACGGGTCAGGTAGTTGGTGGTAACCAGCTCACCGTGCGATTCCAGCAGCACCTGTACCTTGCTGCCGTTGGCGTGTTTCCCCAGTTCCAGCAGCCCCTGACTAATCAGGTCAAGTGTTTTCTCCCGATCCTGATCCTTGGGCAGGCTATCCGGAAATACCCGCACAAACGGGCAGTCGAGCTGCTGCGCCATGTCGATAAACCGGCGGGCTTCATCCAGGTTTTTCTGCCGTTTGACCGGATCGGCGTGGTGCATCTGGGCCGACGAACCGAGATCGCAGATGCTTAGTTTTTTGTCCCTGAACCGGCGCAGCGTAGCCGATAAACTGGCCGGGCTATTAAATTCAGGCCGTTTACTCAGGTCCAGTTCGCCTTCCAGCCCACGGATTTCCACCGCGTCGTAGCCGCTGTCGGCGGCCGTTTTCAGGATGGTGTCGAGCGACCATTTCGGGCAGCCCAGGGTCGAAAAAGCCAGCCGGGGTTTAGCCGCCGCCAATGTAGGCCGCGCCAGTGCAGGACCACTTTGCAGGGCAGCGGCTCCTGCCAGCCCGAGTGTTGTCCGAAGAAAATTCCGCCGTGAGTGCATAGGGAGTTGATCGTTTTTAGAGTTTACCGGATTTTAACTGTTTAGCGGCATAGTTTGCTGCCCGCGCCGTCAGGGCCATGTAGGTCAGCGACGGGTTTTGGGTAGAGGTGGAGGTCATACACGCACCGTCGGTGACGAATACATTAGAACAGGCATGCAACTGATTCCAGCGGTTCAGCATGGAGGTTTTCGGGTCATGACCCATCCGGACGCCACCCATTTCATGGTTTTCGTTGCCGGGACGGCGCTGGGTGTCCACCGTCCGGATGTTTGTAAAACCGGCTTTGGTGTACATCTCCGTAAACTGCACAAAAAAGTCTTTCAGGATTTTTTCGTCGTTGTCGTCATACGCCACATGCACCCGAAGCTGCGGCATTCCGAACGGATCCGTCAGCGTTTCGTGGAGTCTGACGCGGTTGCTCTCCTTCGGAATCGTTTCGGCCATCATATTGGAGCCGATGTTCCAGCCGTTCCACGAGCGTCGGCTCAGATTCTCCTTCAGGGTCTCGCCCCAGCCTGACTGATCCCGTCTGGCGGCCCGGTCGGCAGAGAATGTGGAGGCATAGCCCCGCAGAAATCCGGATGCCGGACCACTGGTTTCCTGTTTATGTACATTGCGGAAACGCGGGATGTAACACGTATTCGGACGCTGCCCGTCGGTTGCCGAATCCAGCTGCCCGTCATAGCTGGCGTAAATGCGGCCGCGATAACTGTGAAAGGCCACGTACCGCCCCAACACGTCGTGGTCGTTACCCAGCCCCGCCGGAAACCGGTTCGAGGTCGAATTGAGCAGAATGAGGCTGGTATTCAGCGCCGATGCATTCAGGAAAATGATCTTTGCGTAGTACTCCGTCATAGCATGGCTCTTTGCATCAATGACGCGGACGCCCACGGCCTTTTTCCGCTGTTCGTCATAGATTACCGAATGCACGACCGAATCGGGACGTAAGGTGAGGTTGCCGGTGCGTTCAGCCCACGGCAGGGTTGATGAGTTGGTACTGTAGTAGCCGCCATAGGGACAACCCCGTTCGCACAAGGTCCGGTGCTGACACTGGCCACGGCCCTGTTTGCCGTGAATGGTAGTCGGTTGGGTCAGATGGGCCGCCCGCCCCATGATTACGAAGCGGTCAGGGTAGTTTCGGGCTACCTGATTCCGGAAGTATTTTTCGACGCACGACATCTCGTGTGGCGGCAAAAACTCGCCGTCGGGCAGGTTGGGCAATCCATCCTTATTGCCCGTTATGCCGGCAAACCGTTCCACATGGCTGTACCAGGGTGCCAGGTCAGCATAGCGGATGGGCCAGTCAACGGCATAGCCGTCGCGGGCAGGCCCTTCAAAGTCAAAGTCGCTCCAGCGTTGTGTTTGCCGCCCCCAGACCAGCGACCGGCCGCCAACCTGATAGAAGTGAATCCAGTCGAAGGGCGTTTCCTGAACATACGGGTGGGTGCTGTCTTTGGCGTAGTAGTGGATCGTATCCTCGCGGAACGCAAAATGGCGGCTGGCAATCGGGTACTCTTTTTTGACCGCCGCCGGTACTTCGGTCAGGTGCGGAAATTCCCACGGGGACTGCATGGCTGTGGGGTAGTCGGTCACGTGTCTGACGTTGCGTCCCCGGTCCAGCACCAGTGTTTTCAGCCCTTTTTCGGTTAATTCCTTTGCCGCCCAGCCGCCGCTGATGCCCGTGCCGACCACAATGGCGTCGAAGGTTCGGTCTTTAACACTGTCCAGATTCAAATAAGCCATAGTCGGGTGATTGATCGTCTTTGGTAAAAGAATCCATCACCCGAAAAATAATCATGGCTTCGTGCTGCCTGACTCGTTTATGATGTCAATGGCCTTCCGCATCAGCTCATCGTGGCCGCTGCGGATTCCCTCAATGGTCGGTTTAACCGGCACATCCGGCACAATGCCGATCCGCTGCGTTTCGCGGCCGTCGGGATAATAGACACCGATCCCCGAAATGGCCGTTGAAATAGCCCCCGGCAGGTAAAACTGGGAAATATTCCCGTCGGCCCCGGCCGTCTGACTACCGACAACGACTACATTGGGCGATGCCTGAAACGCCATAGTCGTATACTCAGCATTACTCTGCGACAGTTCATTCACCAGAATCACTACTTTGCCCGGAAAATGCGGCCCGCCTTTTTTCCCCACCGTCAACGGCGTCGACATTCTGAACAGGCCCGGATTCGCAATGCTGCCGTACGAAAACTTTACAAAGGGCGTCGGTTTATCAATCAGGTAGTTCCCGAGCGTAAAGACAATGAAGTCAGACGGGTAGCACCGCATATCCACAATAATCCCCTTCGCGCCGGCCGTTGCTTTCTGAATGGCAGGAATGTGGCTGTTCTTGATTTTCGCCGGGAAGATCAGACCGATAGAGCCCGGCAGCATCCGGAAACTCGTGTCGTGCGGCACACTCATCCAGTCGAGATTCAGGTTCATCGGCAGTTCATTTTTCAGGTACCGTTTGACGGAGAGCGTCATCGGTGTTCCGTTCCGGCTGATGCTTACGTCAACGTCTGCCGAACTGCCCCGCAGCAGGTCCTGAGCCAGATTCCGGAGCCGCGTCGGTTCGTTTGAGCCTTGATAGTAAGGCGACTTCTGCTTTACCCAATCAGCAATGGACTGTTTGTCAATATGCGTAATTACATCACCGGTTTTCAGGCCGGAGGCGGGGCCTTTTTCAGCATTGTAGTACCCCGTAACAACCGCCTGATTATCGATGAACCGTGCCTGTACCGGTGCGCGGTAAAGGCCTTTCCATTTATCCAGCACGGGGCTTGATCCCCAGATACCGGCATGGGAGTCCTGCACACGGGCGATCAGGGCCATGTTGGCCAGCGTGTAGGCTTCAGCGGTATTCGCCATGGCAAACACCGGAATAAACTCATCGAGCACCGCATGCCAGTCTTCTTTGATCAGGTGACGGTCGGGGAAAAAGTACTGAATAATGTTCCAGTACCGGAACAGGCTGAGCATCCGCAGGCCGCCGTCGGTTGGCTTCATACTGGAGTAGGCATCTTCGTGCTGAAACTGCGGGTTCTGCACGCCCGGAACCAGTGAAATGTAATAATTCCGTCCGCTGTTCCGGTGTTGATAAACCTCATTTAACCGGCCGATCAGTGCAGACGAAAACTGTTTGGTGTCGTTGATCCAGCGCAGATCGGGGCTCAGCAGCACATCTTCAACGCGGCTTGTGTCGGTGTTTTGGTCCGCGGGCAGGGGGCCGAGTTTATCGAGCCAGGCCGTCAACAGCTTGCTGCGTTCGTCCGTAGAAGCAGCTTCCAGCAAAGACGGCAACATCCGGAACAGTTCATTGTCCCAGTTATAGTCGCCGGCAGCAACGGCCGGGTGGTGGTATTTCAGGAACCCCCAGACATGGCCCAGTACAGAAAGGTTACTGATCTGCTGTTTGGTTGGTACGCCGAGTGTAATGGTTGTACCTTTCCGGAAGGCTGTGTCCTGTAACGCCTTGAGTTGCCGTTCGGGGTTGAATTTAATGTCCGAAATAGCGGATCCGTCGACCTTGAGCGTCAGGTTATCAAACCAGACGGTGCCCTCGCCGGAGAGCAGGCCGCCAACGTAGATTTGTTCTCCGTCTTTAGGAAGCTTCAGTTTAATGGTGTACTGCTTCCAGTCGGCGGTACCTTTGATGTTCTGATTCTGCATGTTATCAAACTCAAGGGCCCCGCGGGTACCGTCGATCCGCATCCATAGCCCGGCATAGCCGGTTACAAAGCTGGTTTTAATGTAGCCGCTCAATTCTATTTCCTTCCCGCTGAAATTAGCTGGTATAACATACGAAAACGCCTTAAACGACTGCCCTTTCGCATCGGGTGTTGACTGAAGCCGGAGGGCGTATTTCCCTTCCTGCCGGACCAGTGAGTCCAGGTACATCTTATAGCCTTCGACTTCACCGGAACTCCATTCGGCGGGCAGGTTTGTCGTACCGGCTTTTCGTTCAAAGCCCAGGTTGGTAGGTGTTTGTGCAAAGGTCCGGTTACCGGGAAGGCAGCAGATACAGAGCAGAAAGAGGTAACAGGTACGTGGAAAAAACATGTGACGCAAGACTGGTTTTGTTTTACTGTGTGAAGATGCTACTTAACCCCCGAAGGGTTGTGATTACCGTCGTTAATTTAACGTTTCTTATGATTTGTTCCGGACTGAACCGGACGAACGGGAGGTTACGTATTTTAATGGTCGTCATGCTTTGCCAGGGTATTGGTAACCCATACATTTGCGGCTGTACATAACCTAATCATTCCCGTTACCTATGAAGTCAAAAAATTTCGTCAGCCTGTCGGTGGCTGCCAGTTTTGCCGTGCTGGCAACAACCGGTCTGTTAATCTATTTCGGTCAGGGCAACCATGCTATTGACCATACCCATGCCTGGATGGGTATTCTGTTTTTCAGCGGTGCTGTTTTTCACATTACCAACAACTGGGCCTCCATCAAGGGGTATTCGATCAACCGGAAGGGCGGAGGCGCCAAGCGCGAACTCATCATTCCGGTGCTGGTTGTGGCCCTGTTCACGACCGGTATTGCTGCCGACTGGCCGGTATTCAAAGACCTGGCCAATGCCGGCAAAAAACTATTCGGACCGAAGCGGAAGGAGCGGGGCATCTCGCAGGCTGCTGCCGATTCCATTGCCCGTAAAGTGACTGCGGATTTCCAGAAGGCGCTCAGTGCCGGTGACACCGCTTCGCTGGCCAAACTGCTGACAGACAAGGCACTGGTAAATACCGGAGACAGCACGTTTAAAACAAAGGCTGATGTGCTGGCATTGCCTGCCGCCACCGGAACCGTGGCCGTACAGGTTGACCAGGCCACAACGGTGGACGAAAAGGTAATTGTGTCGGCAGGCACCGTGAGTGCGGGAGCCGGCAAAAAGCCGTTTACCGGCGTACTGAACGAAGCCGGCGGCAGCTGGAAAATTGCTGCCTGGCAGGTGTCGCAGTAGGTACGATTTACGATGCAAAAACGGGGTGCCGGACGACCGGTGCCCCGTTTTTTTATGCCAATGTTTTCACTTTAATTGCGGGGCCTTATCAAGTAGACTATATTCTACCTGATTCCTGCCATTATGAAAACGCTGACCGCAACCATTTTTCTTTTGCTTTTTTGCCAAAATGCGTTCTGTAATCCTGACCTGACACAAACGCAGTCCTTGACCTGTCCGCTGGAGGCAGGTTATCCCTCGGTCCCTGTAATCAGATCGCTCACCTATAACTCTGTTGACTTGCTGTATGGAGGAGGGCCACTTTATTTTCTGGTGCTACGTTACAGGCAGGTTGGCGGAAACTGGCGGTACAAATACCGGATACCAACTAGTTATGGTGGTTATGGTTCGATGACGTTGACTGGTTTACAGCCCGGAACAGACTATGAATGGCAGGTCGCCAGTCTTTGCACTTCTTCAGATACTATTACATCGAATTATGCGGTATTGCAGCGGTTTACGACCTTACCGTGTACGAATCAGGTAATGAGACTCAGCCAAGGGACTGTTACATCCAATAAGGCATCTGTCAGCTGGGGTTTGGGTTACTCGCCTCCGGCATCGGTGAGCTTTGTTGTTCAGTACCGTGCGGCAGTTGATACGGTCTGGAAGCAGTCGGAAGTACTTACGGGACGTACTTATTCATTCACGGGGCTGGTAAATAATACGGCTTATGAATGGCGGGTCGCTGAAATGTGTTCGCCATCAATGACTTCCGGATTTACTGACGTGGCTTCTTTTACGACAACGTGTCAGCAACCAACCGGTCTTCGTCTGGCCAATACGATTGGCATAACCGGTGCTAAGCTTGAATGGCAGGGGGCCGATGTGCCTTATGAACTTCAATGTAAGCGTGTAACCGGGCCTCAGGATAGCTGGACAACCGTTACCGGAATTACAGCAACTAACTATTCACTTTATGCCCCGAACGATGCTTATGAAGCGCGTCTAAGAGCTGAATGTGAATCAGGTATTTACAGCCCCTATTCGGTTCCGGTTTCATTTACCATGGCTTGTTATCCACCTTATACATTTTCGCATTATTTTCTTACAAGTGGTTATTCAGTTAACACAAACAACATATCCAGTACCAGTGATGGAGCGCTTGGCTATAGGCTGCAATGGCGGGCCTCCGGTCAGAGCGACTGGCAGCAAGAACCGCTGTCGTCCCGTCCTTATTATATAATTACAGGGTTAACGAATAACACAACCTACGAAATCAGGCTTCAGAATCAGTGTTCACCAACGTTGCGTAGTGAATTTACGGATGTTATGTCGGCTACTACCTCCTGTCCGGCACCGTTTTGGCCGGCATTTGTTCAGCCATACGGTGAACTACAGTGGGGGGGACTGGCAAGTCCGGTGCAGGTTAGTTACAGTGTGGAGTGGAAAAAAGAAGAGGCTACAGACTGGCAACGTTCTCCGGTCTTGAATCAGCTACAGCCGGGAATGGTCAGGTACCGGTTTCCGGGGCTTAACGCAGGGACTTATCAGTACCGGATTCAAACGCTTTGCGCCGATGGTTCCTCCTCCGCTTATACGCCGGTCGGATCGTTTACCTATACCCCCTGTTTAAACGAGCCGGTAATTAATAACCTTAATGTTGGCTGTGTCGGAGCGCAGGGAGCAGTCATACAGTTTACAACTTGCACTGATGAGCAACGCCCGATAGAAATACGCTGGCGTAAAAAAGGAGATGACTGCTGGGCGGTGGCATCAGTACCGGATAGTCTCTTGCCAAAATGGGTGACTGACCTTAGTAGTAGCCGAAGCCGGGCGTATCCATTAAACGGACTGGTACCGGATACTGAATATGAATGGCTGCTACTGATCAGACATGGGGATCGCGCTGAGCCGGTTTTCAGTACGGAAATACAGTCGTTCACAACCCGCTCGGGTACACCACATACGCCAACCGTTTTGTGTACCAATGACAGAACGGCCACCGTTTCCTGGTCCCCAAATACAAGTCCGGACGCAACCGATGCCTTTTGCTGGCAAAGTATGAGCCGTTATCAACTGATGTACAGACCGGAGGGTTCGGCAACATGGAGAGAACCGGTTAGCCTGTCGGGGACAAATACATATACATTCGGCGGACTGGCTTTAAGTACAACCTATGAGTGGCGCGTAAGACAGCAATTCACTGACAGTACGTTCAGCGCATTTTCCGGTAGTTCGGTTTTCAGGACTACCGGTTGTGAGAGCCCTGAATTAAGCACGGGGACGTTGGGTGGTATACTTGACTGTGAAAACCCGCTGGTTATATGGGCAGGATGTGGGATCGGACAGACAACCTACCGGCTTCGATACCGGCTTGCGGGCAAAGTTGTATGGACTGATTCTCTGCTTGTTCAGAACCAGAACAAAAATGAATGGATCGGCTATAAATTAAACCACCTCTTACAAAAAATACCCTATGAAGTGCAGTTGCAGGTTACCTGCGCCGATGGAACACGATCAGCATATGGCAACTCTGTAACCGTGACAGCGGGCTGTCAGGAAATTTGCAGGACTCCGACCGACATTTGCCACTATGATATTACGGAAAATTCAGCGGTACTGAACTGGCGGGGGCCGGGGCCGTATGAGTTCCGCTGGCGAAAAGGAGGAACTGCAGACTGGAGACTCCTGACAGTTCCGGCGCCCTTAACCGGTATGGCAACCGTGTTTAAGTTGGCAGGTCTGGAACCGAATACGGCGTATGACTGGCAAGTACGAAGTACGTGTTCTCCGCAATCGGATTTTACCCAGACCGATTTTTTTCGGACGGTATGTTATTCACCGGAAAACGGGCGGGTAATTGCGTTGACACCCGTTTCTGCCCGTGTTGTCTGGAGCGAAACAGACCCCGATTTACTGTACACTATCCAATGGCGAAAATCGGGTGAGCCTGTATGGAACCGGATTTCCGGTATCAATAGCCCGTCATATAGCTTGACAGGACTTACTCCTGACACTGCCTACGAATGGCGTGTATCAACTGAATGCAGCGAAATGTCCAGGGGGGCTGTTTTGTCATTCAGGACAGGAATAGCAAACCGTTTTCCGGTCAATACCATCACTTCGGTCAAAGACGGCCTGTGGAGTGATCCGGCTGTATGGTCCTGCCAACGGATACCGTCGGGAAATGATGCCGTTCAGGTGATGCATAAACTTGTTATACAGCCTGGTATTACCGGACATGCATTCAAGCTTACCTATAGTCAGAATGGCAGACTAATTATCCAGAAAAAGGGCCGGCTTGTGTTGTCGGAGTGAGTCAGACACAAACGTTACAACCCCTTCACAATCGCCATGACCAGATTGGCGGAGTTGGCAGCCGCAACGCTCAGGAAGGCGTACATGTCGCGGCGGGCGTTGCTGTTGGCCTTGTCGCTCATGCTCCGGATTACCAGACATGGCACATGCAGTTGATAACAGACCTGCGCTACGGCAGCGCCCTCCATCTCGGTCGCATCGGCCTGAAAGTCGGCACGCAGCCGGTTTACCAGTTCTTCGGAAGCCACAAACTGATCGCCCGTCACCACTGTACCGGTCATCACCGACGGCGGGCGCGAGGCACCGGGCACCGGCGTAAAGGCCATCGAGCGGGCAACTGCCTGTGCCTTGAGCAGCAGCAGGGAATCAGCCGGGAAATACGCCGGATTCAGCTGCCGGTTGATGGGATTGCGCGTCCGGAAGTTGGGTTGCTGGTCGGCCGTTAAGGTGCGGTAGTCATAGTAGCCGGTCTGTCGCGAGATCACCAGATCGCCGGGCTGTAACGATGGATGAATGCCCCCCGCAATGCCCGTAAACAGCACCGATGTGGGGTGGAAATAGGTCAGCAGCAGGGTGGTGGTCATGGCCGCATTCACCTTGCCGACACCGGTTTCGGCCACAACTACCTGTTTGCCGCCCAGTTCGCCGGTGGTGAAGCGGACACCTTCAATTTCCCGCGTTCGGGGCGACCCAAGCGATTCAATCACCAGTTTCACTTCCGCATCAAAGGCGCCGAGCAGACCGATGACGGGTTTGCTGTTTCCGGCAGATTGCCCGTGGCTCAACGTTGCACTGAGGCTGGTAAATAGAACGATACGGAGAACAGATAGGAATCGGTACATAACAGGTTGATAAAGTTGGATAAATAACGGATCCGGACCGCTAAAATAGGATTCAGAACAAAGCCGGACAACCCGTGTTGACGAAACAGGGTGGACTGAACCGCCAAACGTTTAAACAACTGAAAACCATGCAGAACAATAACAGTCTGGTAAGAGAGGTCGGAACGGCCATTGGTATAGGGGTGCTGGCGGGACTGGCCGGTACACTGGCGATGACCGTTTCACAGATGATTGAAATGAAACTGACCGAGCGGAAACCAAGCACCGTACCGGCCGATGCCATAGCGAAGGTGCTGGACGTAAAGCCAACCAATAAAGAGCAAAAGGAAAAAGTTTCGCAGGAGGTACACTACACCTACGGCACTACATGGGGCATTCCGCGCGGACTGCTGGCACTGGCCGGTCTGAAAGGCTGGGAGGCCACACTGGCCCATTTTGTGGCGGTCTGGGGTACGGAGCAGATCATGCTGCCGAACCTGAAACTGGCACCCCCTATAAACGAAGAAGAGCCTCAGGCCATTGCGACCGACGCTCTTCATCATGCAGTATATGCCATTACGACCGGGCTCGTCTACGATGCCATCGATCAGGCTTAGGCCATTTCCTTGTATTGCATCCGGTACAGGTTGGCGTAAAAGCCTTCGTGTTGCAGCAGTTCCTCATGCGTGCCCTGCTCCATGATCCGGCCTTTGTCAACAACAATAATATTATGCGCTTTCTGAATGGTCGACAGCCGGTGAGCAATCACAATGGCTGTCCGGCCTTTCATGAGCTTGCCGATGGCTTCCTGAATCAGCTCTTCCGTCTCGGTATCAACCGATGAGGTGGCTTCGTCAAGGACGATAATTTTCGGGTCCTGCACCATGGCCCGGACAAACGAAATCAGCTGACGCTGGCCAACGGAAAGTGTCGCACCGCGCTCCATAACATTGTAGCTGTAACCACCCGGCAACCGCTCAATAAAGTCATGTACGCCCACCAGTTTGGCGGCCTCGACCATTTTCTCGCGGCTAATGCTCTTGTCGCCCAACGTAATGTTGTTTTCGATGGTATCCGAAAACAGGAATACATCCTGCAACACTACCCCGATGTTGCGGCGGAGCGCCCCGAGCTCATACTCGTGCAGGTCTACACCATCGACGGTGATATGGCCCTGATTGATGTCGTAAAAACGGCTTAGCAGGTTGATGATCGATGATTTACCGGCCCCCGTCGCACCGACGAACGCAACGGTTTCGCCTTCTTTCACAGCAAAGGAAATATCCTTCAGCACGTAGTTTTCTTCATTATATGCAAACCAGACGTTGTCGAATGTCACGTTGCCCCGCAGATGCTCGGGCGTATATGAACCATTGTTGACGGTATAATCTGTGCTGTCGAGGAGGGTCAGGATACGGTCGGTACTGACAATGCCCATTTGCAGGGTATTGAAGCGGTCGGCCAGCATCCGGATCGGGCGGAAAAACAGGTTGATGAACATCACAAAGGCGGTAACTGTCCCGAACGTTACCTGCTCGTTCAGAATTTCCCGCGCCCCGTACCAGACCACAAGCCCCGTACCGGCAGCCGACAGGATATCGGCGACGGGGAAATAAATCGAGTAGTACCAGATAGAACGGATGTTGGCTTTGCGGTGCTCGTTGTTGATGGCCCGGAATTTGTCGGCTTCAATTTTTTCACTGCTGAATATCTGGACGATACTCATGCCCGTAATGTGCTCCTGCACAAACGAGTTCAGATTTGAGACCGCTGCCCGTACTTCATTGAACGAGTCTTTAATTTTCTCCTTGAAGATATACGTACTGAACAGCATGAGCGGCACCATCGACAGGCTGATCGTGGCCAGCCGCCAATCGGTCCAGAACATAACCCCGATGATCAGGACGAGCTGGAGAATATCACCGGCAACCGCAGCCATGCCTTCGCTGAAGACGTCGGCCAGCGTTTCGATGTCTGAAATAGTTCGGGTGACCAGCCGGCCGATAGGGGTATTGTCGAAAAACTTAAGGCGCAGGCTTAATATTTTGCGGTAAAGCTGGATCCGGATGTCGCGGATAATGTACTGGCCCAGCCAGCCTGACATATAGGTGCTTGTAAACTGCACCATCGCTGATAAGGCAAGTACGGTCACCATGATCAGGAGCATACGGGTCAGACCGGCATAGTCGCCGGCTACCACCTGATTGTCAATCGTGTACCGAATGAGCAGCGGCGTCAGAGGCGACAGGCAGGCTCCCAGCAGAATGACAAAGACAAGAAAATAAAACTGGCGCTGATAAGGCCGTATAAATGCGTAAAGACGACGTAAGGTAACAAGATCAAATATTTGACCGCTCTTTTTTTCTTCGTTCACGGGCAGCAGGTAGAGGTCGATTCGGAAGGGTAACAGCAAATAATCCGGAAAAGTTACCAATACTCCCGATAGCCGGGCTGATTTAGCTGTTATGGGTTGTTAACTCCTCAGTTCCCGCCGTTTTTCACAGACCTGAGCAGGTGACTGATGATTTTTTCTGAATCCAGCCGCACGCCGCGCAAAATGCCGGTCAGGGGCGTGGCAAAGCCCAGAAAGTAAAGCCCTTTAGCGGCGGGCTGATCAAACCAAAGCTGTCGGGCATAGCCTTTTTCGTTCAGCACCTGCGCCGACAGGTCGTTGCCGAGGAGCGTTTGCAGGCCCGGCCGGTAGCCGGTTGCCAGGATAATGGCGTCGAATGGCAGTTCGCTGCCGTCGGTAAACGTAACAGTTTCGCGATTGATTTGCTGAATGCCGGGCTTCACGCCAATATACCCCGCCTTGATGGCATCCACCGTCCCGATGTCGATAACGGGAATTTTGCCCAGCTTCCGGATCTGGTACGAAGGCGGGTAAGGAGGCTTTTTCAACCCGTAGGCCGACAAGTCGCCGAGGCCGCCGACCCGTTGCGACAATCCGGAGGCGAGGTCATAAAGCCAGTCGGGGAATTTACTGAGGAAGATGGCACTCGGTTGTGCGGGCCGGCCGAAGGTGTCCCGCTTAACGATATTTACCGGATTCCGGACCGAAATAACGGGCCGCGCACCATACTCGTATAGATCCAGGGCCAGTTCGGCACCCGTATTGCCCATCCCGACAACCAGTACGTTCTCGTCCCGAAAAGGCGAGCCGTTGCGGTAGTCACGGCTGTGCCAGATAATGCCGCGGAAGCTTAACTGCCCGGGCAGCTCCGGCTGGTTCGGAACGCGGTTATACCCCGTAGCCACGATCACCTGTCGGGCCAGAAACGAATCGGTGCCGGTCTGCACCTGCCACTGACCGTCTGCCTGCCGCCGGATGTGTTGCACCTGCTGGTTAAACAGTGGGGCTATGCCGAAATGCGCCGCGTAGTCTTCGAGATAATCGACCACGTCCAGCCGCGAGGGGTAGACCGGGGTATCGTCGGGAAACGGGAAATGGGGGAGGCCCGAATGCTCCTTTACCGTATGCAGATGCAGCCGGTCATAATGAGTCCGCCACGAGAAACCAATGTGTTCAGAGGCTTCGATGATGGTAAAGGGCAGCTTATAATGGGCCAGCTGCCCGGCCATGGCTAATCCGGCCGGGCCTGCCCCGATGATCAATGTTTCGCAGCGTATGGGTTGCGTTTCACTCATTTTACCCGTGTCCAGGTTTGTGTTTTACCAATAAGCGAGATGCCGACAAACCCGCGTACATCAAGCGTATTCGCGTCTTTGAGGGTCAGCTTACATGAATAGGTCTTGCCGTCTTCCGGATTGTAGATTTTGCCTTCATCCCAGACATTGCCCCCGTCATACTCGAAGTTGGTCAGGTTAACCATACCCAGAATCGGGCGGGAGTGATTGGCGGCATTTTCGTTTTTGGTGTCGAGTTTTGGCTTGCCGGTTTCGGGGTCATTGGGCTCCTTCAGCCAGGCTATTTTGCCGAAATACTTATCACCTTGTTTATAAAGCTGGATGTGTCCTTTTTTGGTGCCATTGAGCCAGGTCCCGACAATAGCATCGGGGTTGCCTTTCTGGGCATATGCTGAAATGGTTGTTAGCAGGAAGAGGAATACAAAAACCTGGATGGTCTGTTTCATGATAAAATCTGTGGTTTTTAGTTGAAAGTATTGAACTAACGCAAATATCTGAATGCAGATTACATTGATAAATACTTTTCGCTCAATTTTGTTAGACGAAAAAACAGCAGTAAATCATGTTCAAACGCGATCCATATAAAAGTTACCCTACCGAAACCGAGTCCCGAATGATCATCCGGTTTCAGGATTGTGACCCGCTTCAGCACCTGAATAATGCCAAATACTTTGATTATTACTTCAATGCGCGGGAAGATCAGGTGGCAAAGCTCTATGATTTCAACCCCGGGCAGATGTTCCGTGAGTTTAAGACGAGCTGGGTAGTTTATCAGCACCAGATTGCCTACATCCGGCCCGCCCTGGTCAGTGAGTGGGTGCGGGTCATGTCCCGGCTTATCTATTACGATACCGACACGACCGTTACGGAATACTACATGACCGATGATTCGAAAACCCAGCTGAAAAATGTGTTGTGGGTAACCTCAAAATACATCAGTGTAGAAACCGGTAAGCGCATCCCGCACCATCCGGCGGTGATGGAGCTTCTGGAAGTCACGCAGGTGCCGCACCTTAACTTTCAGGAGCTCAACTTCAACGACCGCATCCGGGATATCAAAAACCGGCTCATACTATAATTGACTATGATTAGTATGATTGAATGATAGGCTATGATTTTTTTCGATTGAATGGTTAAGCTCAAAAAACATTCAATCACATAACTTTAAAAATCATAGTCCATCATTCAATCATTTTAATCGTAGTATTTAGTGACTGTCCCGCTTCACCACCGATCCCGACGAGCCTTTGAGGAAGTCGAGATCAGCGCCTTCGTGGGCCTGCGTAACGTGGCGGATGTACATGCCGACGTAACCGCGATTATAGCCAAGGTCGATCGGTTTGAAATGGACGAGGCGGGCTGCAAGGTCCTGATCCGAAACGTGCAGGTGCAGGAGCCGCTGCTCAACATCGAGGGTGATGAGGTCGCCGTTCCGGACCAGCGCTAAGTTGCCGCCCACCGCCGACTCCGGCGAGACGTGCAGCACCACTGTTCCGAAGCCTGTTCCGCTCATCCGGCCGTCCGAAATCCGTACCATGTCGTGTACGCCCTGCGCCAGAATCTTTTTCGGCAGGGTCATGTTACCGACTTCCGGCATGCCCGGGTAACCTTTCGGGCCGACGTTTTTCAGTACCAGCACACACGTCGGGTCTACGTCCAGGTCCGGATCGTCGATGCGGGCTTTGTAGTCGTCAATATTTTCGAAAACCACTGCGCGGCCCGTATGCTTCATCAGCGCAGGTGTGGCGGCCGAGGGCTTCAATACGGCTCCGTTCGGGCAAAGGTTGCCTTTTAGTACCGCAATTCCGGACTCCGGTTTAAACGGTTCAGCGACCGAGGCAATAACGTCGCGGTCGTAGCAGGCCGCCTTTTCGCAGTTCTGGCCGATGGTTTTGCCGTTGGCGGTGATGGCTTCGTTGTGCAGTACCCCCCGCAGCTCGCGGATAATGGCGGGAAGCCCGCCGGCATAAAACAGGTCTTCGACAAAGTGTTCACCCGAGGGTTGCAGGTTGGCCAGCAACGGGATATTGGCCGACAGCCGGTCAAAATCGTCAATCGTCAAATCGATACCAATCCGGCCCGCAATGGCGAGCAGGTGGATGATAAAGTTGGTTGAACCGCCGAGGGCGGCGTTCACCATGATGGCATTTTCAAACGCTTCCCGCGTCAGAATGTCTGAAGGCTTGCGGTCCTGTCGTACCATCTCGACAATCTGCATACCGGCCATGTGGGCCATTACTTTCCGGCGTGAGTCAGCGGCCGGAATCGTGGCGTTGTCAGGGAGGGCAAGGCCCAGCGATTCGGCCATGGCGGCCATGGTCGAGGCGGTCCCCATCACGGCGCAGTGCCCCTGACTACGGGCCATACAGGCTTCGGCCGTCACAAACTCTTCCTGCGACATAGCCCCTGTTTTATAGTCTTCGGCAAAGCGCCACAGGTCGCTCGTACCGATCTTGCGGCCCTGATAACGGCCGGCCAGCATCGGCCCGCCCGACAGCACAATACTTGGTATGTTTACGCTACAGGCGCCCATAATGAGCGATGGCGTTGTCTTGTCGCAGCCGCACATTAGCACCACGCCGTCCAGCGAATTGGCCCGCAGGCTTTCTTCAACGTCCATACTCGCCAGGTTCCGGAACAACATGGCCGTTGGTTTAATCTGGCATTCCCCCAGCGACATCACCGGAAATTCCAGCGGAAAGCCACCCGCCTCCCAGATACCCCGTTTAACGGCTTCGGCCAGTTCGCGGAAATGGGCGTTACACGGCGTTAGCTCCGACCAGGTGTTGCAGATACCGATAACCGGTTTTTCGCCCGTGAACAAGTGATGGGGAAACCCCTGGTTTTTCATCCAGGCACGGTAAATAAAACCGTCCTTGCCGGTGCGGCCGAACCATTCCTGTGAACGGAGTTTAGGGTTTTGAGAGGATGCGTCGGTGGTTGACTCGTTGTTGTCAGTCGTATTCATTCGGTAATAAGATCAGTAAGTACGTTCTGTTTAGCTATCAAAGGACGTACTGTGTTGAACTTACCCGGAGCGGGGAGGTAAAAATGAAAGCAGCCGGTAAAGGTTATGCTTCTGACAAGCCGGTTACCCTAACCTGTTAAAACATATCCTTCACCGGCTGTCTGGTGATTCAAATCGGCTATTGTTCTGTATTGCCAGCCCCGGCCTCCGGTTTTGGCTTCGGCTTGCGGCGTTTGTTGCGGCGCTTCTTACGGACAGGAGCTGTACCGTCGGCTGTGACCGGAGCCGATGCATCGGAAGTACCTTCCGCGCGTTGCGACGGGGCAGTAACAGTTTCATTCCGGACCGCATCCGCAGCGGGCTGAGCCGGTGCATTGCCTTCGGCAGTACTGTTTCGTGGCTTGTTATTATTGCCCCGGTTTGATTTAGGCCGTTTGTTATCCTGTCCCTGTGGTTGCATTTCGCCGGAGTCCCCGGGTCTCGGCTTATTCTTGCCGGTTTTCTTGCGGCCTTTCTGCTGCGGATCGCCCATGCGCCGGCTGTTAGGCTGGTAGGCCGGTGTATCGCCGAACTCAGCCGGAACCTCGCCTTTCGGAATATCCTCGCCCAGTAACCGTTCGATTGCCGACAGTTTGCGCTGCTCGGTCTCACTCACAAACGTGTAGGCAATACCATCAGTCTCAGCGCGGGCCGTCCGGCCGATACGGTGGACATAATCCTCGCCGTCGTGCGGTACATCGTAGTTAATGACCAGGTTGATGTTGTCGATGTCAATACCCCGCGAAACAATGTCCGTTGCTACCAGAATCGGCAGCTGCCGGTGTTTAAAGCGGCTCAGCACCTGTTCCCGTTCACCCTGCTCAAGGTCAGAGTGAATGGCATCGGCCGCGAATTTCGCCTGTTTAAGTTCGAATACAAGCTGCTTTACATTTTCTTTCCGGGAGCAGAAAATAAGCACCGACGGGAAGTTATGCTGCCGCAGCAGGTACGCAATCAGCGGATTTTTCTGCCGCTGGTAAATGATAAAGGCTGCCTGCTTAATCCGTGTCGGCGGCTTCGAAATCGACAGCATGATCTCCAGCGGCTCATGCAGGATTTTCCGGGCCAGATCCTTGATTTTCGGCGGCATGGTAGCTGTTAAAAATAAGTTCTGCCGTTTCGGCGGTAAGTATGACAATATTTTGAGTATATCGCCGTGGAAACCCATATCAAGCATGCGGTCAGCCTCGTCGAGTACCAGAAACTGAAGGTGTTTGATACTCACATACCCCATGTTGAGGTGGCTGATGAGCCGGCCGGGCGTACAGACAACAATATCAGCACCGGTGGTCAGGGCCCGCTGTTCCTTACTGAACGCGTTTCCGTCGGCCCCGCCGTAAATGGCAATTGAGCTGACGGGCGTAAAATAGGAAAAGCCCTCCAGGTTTTGTACGATCTGAATAGCCAGTTCGCGCGTCGGTACGATAACCAGTGCTTTTACTGATCCGTCGTCGCCGGCAGCGATACTGAGTTTATGAAGAATGGGTAACAGGTAAGATGCTGTTTTACCCGTTCCGGTCTGTGCCGAAACGAGAATATCCTGCCCCGCCAGTACTGCCGGAATAACCTGTTCCTGAACAGGGGTTGCCGTTTGGTAGTTCATGGCGTCGATGCCTTCCATTAACTGGTCATCGAAGCCAAATTCTGAAAATTTCAAGATAAACGTGCGAGAATGGTTTACGTTGCAGTAAAGTAATAGTTTTTTACCGAAAGTCCTATTCCTAACAAAATCAAACCAGTTTAGAACAATACCGTTATAATCCTACATTTGGTCAGATGGTACATCCGTCAGACACCCAACCACTACACAAATTTTATGTCGAAAACCAACACTAAACCAGATGATGCGGAACCAGAGAAACCGGTAATCACCAGGCGGTTAGATCAGGTTTTTCTGGATCTGAATGACGTGGCACAGTTTGTGGCACGCTTCTTCAGGGAGGTGTTTGTACCTCCTTATGAAGGCAAGGAAATCATACGTCAGTGCTATGCAGTAGGGTATAAATCACTCGGATTAATTTCGTTAACGGGGTTTATTACCGGCATTGTATTTACGAACCAGTCACGGCCGTCGCTGGCTGAGTTCGGAGCAACCTCGTGGCTGCCGTCGCTGATTGCCATTGCCCTTGTGCGGGCACTTGCCCCGCTGGTAACGGCACTGATTGCCTCCGGAAAGGTTGGCTCAAACATCGGGGCCGAACTGGGTTCGATGCGCGTGACCGAGCAGATTGATGCGATGGAGGTATCAGCCTCAAACCCGTACAAGTTTCTCGTCGTTACGCGGGTGCTCGCTACAACCGTGACGATCCCGGTGCTGACCATGTATACAACCTTTGTTGGCCTGATGGGCGCCTTCGTGAACGTAACGATGGTAGAACAAACGAGCTTTTCTTCGTTCATTCAGGCTGTTTTCGGGGCCATTACTTACCTCGATATTTTCGCATCCGTTGTCAAATCATTCTTTTTTGGCTTTACCATCGGTATGGTAGGCAGTTATAAAGGATACAATTCGTCGAAGGGTACAGAAGGGGTCGGAAAAGCGGCGAACGCCTCTGTGGTGACATCCATGTTTTTAATTTTTATCGAAGAATTATTATCACTGCAAATTGTAAACGCACTGCGGGGCGGCTGATCGGCTATGGAAGAGAAAAACAAAACAATCGACCGCGACAACGCCGTAATTCAGATCAGGGACCTGAAAAAGTCATTCGGAGATCTGCATGTACTGCGCGGTGTTGATCTGGATATTTTCAAGGGTGAGAACCTGGTTGTACTCGGACGGTCAGGAACCGGTAAGTCGGTGCTGATCAAAATTATCGCAGGCCTGCTGAAACCTGATGCCGGTACGGTGACGGTAATGGGGGAGGATGTAGCCAATCTGAAACCCAAAGAACTGGACAAGCTGCGGCTCAAAATCGGATTTTCATTCCAGAACAGCGCGTTGTACGACAGTATGACGGTGCGGGAAAACCTTGAGTTTCCGCTGGTTCGGAACGTACGGGACCTGAGCCGCGCCGATATTGACTCGGCCGTTGAGGAGGTGCTCGAAAACGTTGGCCTGTCGCAGACGATCAACCAGATGCCGTCGGAACTGTCGGGCGGGCAGCGGAAACGGATCGGTATTGCACGGACACTGATTCTGAAGCCGGAAATTATGCTCTACGATGAGCCAACCGCCGGTCTCGATCCGATTACGTCCATCGACATCAACAACCTGATCAATGAAGTTCAGGAGCGCAATCACACGTCGTCGATCATCATTACCCATGACCTGACGTGCGCCAAAATGACCGGCGACCGGGTGGCCATGCTCCTCGACGGGCGGTTCGAGCGCCAGGGTACGTTCGATGAAGTGTTCAGCACCGACGACGAGCGCGTAAAGGCGTTCTATGATTACAATTTCATCCAGTAAATTCTTCGGTTGCCGGTGGTAACCGAGGCATTGGGAGTGATGGCAGGGCCGCCACTCAGGAACATAAAATATAAACGTTTGCGATAAGGGCTGAACGGCAGCTGGTCAGAATACGGCAGTAGTACGCACTCTTTCGCTCATTCACTCAATCACTCATTAATATTATGAAAGGCGATAATAAAAAGGGCATTGTTGTAGGGATCTTTGTTGCCCTCGGCCTGTTGATTTTAGTGGCCGGTATCCTGATTCTGGGTGGCCAGCAGAAACGGTTTACCAGCTCAATCCGCGTCAATGCGATCTTTGACGATGTAGGGGGCTTAAAGGCCGGGAATAACGTCTGGTTTTCGGGCGTAAAGATCGGAACGGTACGGCGGGTGTTCTTTTACGGCACATCGCAGGTAGAAGTTGAGATGAACATCGAAGAAAAATCGCAGCAGTACATCCGGAAAGATGCCAAGGCGACAATCAGCTCAGATGGTCTGATCGGTAATAAAATCGTTGTTATTGTTGGCGGAACTCCCCGGGTTGAGCCGGTTGAGGACGGCGACGTACTGAAAACGCAGGCGGCGCTGAGCTCGGATCAGATCATGGAAACCTTGCAGGAAAACAACCAGAACCTTTTGCAGGTAACCAAGGACTTTAAAGAGTTAGTTGGTAAAATTAAACGCGGCAAAGGTACGGTCGGGGCGGTGCTGACGGATACGATGCTGGCCGAGAACTTCCGAAATACGATTAAAAACATGGAGTCGGCGTCGCAGAGCGCGGCGCGGGTGTCGGGTTCGCTGTCGCAGTTTGCTGCCAAGATGAATACGAAGGGCGCCCTGGCCAATGAACTGGTGACCGACACGACGGTGTTCCGTAGCCTGCGGGCGTCTGCTCAGAAACTTCGTCAGGTTTCGGATAATGCGGTTGGGTTAACGAATCAGGCGGCGGTTATTACCCGTAATCTGGAGCAGACAACCAACAAACTGAACTCGCCGAACTCACCGCTCGGGGTGTTGATGCAGGACGAAGAAACGGCGAAAAACCTGAAAAATACGCTCCAGAACCTTAATCGGGGTAGCGTACTGCTGAATGAGGATCTTCAGGCGGCTCAGCACAATTTCCTGCTGAAGGGCTATTTTAAAAAGAAGGAGAAAGAAAAGCAGAAGGAAGCGGAGAAGCAGTAAAATGTTTTGTTGCTGATGGTTCTGATGGTTGCTGGTAGTTCTGGTTGTTGCTGGTAGTTCTGGTTGTTGCTGGTAGTTCTGGTTGTTCTGGTTGTTGCTGGTAGTTCTGGTTGTTGCTGGTAGTTCTGGTTGTTGCTGGTAGTTCTGGTAGTTCTGGTTGTTGCTGGTAGTTCTGGTTGTTGCTGGTAGTTCTGGTTGTTGCTGGTAGTTCTGGTTGTTGCTGGTAGTTTTGGTTGTTGCTGGTAGTTCTGGTTGTTGCTGGTAGTTCTGGTTGTTGCTGGTAGTTCTGGTTGTCGCTGGTAGTTCTGGTTGTTGCTGGTGGTTCTGGTTGTTGCTGGTGGTGGCACCAACAGTAAGTAACTCCGAACTACCAGCAACCATCAGTAACCCAGAACCATCAGAATAAACCACCAACAACAAGTAACCCTTAGTTATTTAGCCGGACAAAACCGCCGTCGATCGGGTAGTCGCATCCGGTAATGAAACCGGCTTCGTCGGAGCAGAGATAGAGTGCCAGCGCGCCGACTTCCTCCGGTTTCGCCATCCGGCCGATTGGTTGAGTAGCCGCCAGTTTGGCAAACATCTCGGCTTCCTGGCCGGGGTAAGTGCGTGCCAGAAAACCATCCACAAACGGAGTATGAACGCGGGCCGGTGAAATGCAGTTACACCGGATGTTGTGCTTCAGATAGTCCTTGGCAATCGACAGGGTCATGCTTACCACCGCTCCTTTGCTCATCGAGTAGGCGAACCGGTCCGGAATACCAACCGTGGCTGCAATGGACGCCATGTTCAGTACCACACCGCCGCCATTGGCTTTCAGGTGTGGAATCACCGCATGAACACAGTTATAAACGCCCTTAATATTTACATTGAAAATACGGTCCAGGTCAGCCTCGGAGGTTGATTCAGCCGTACCGATATGGGCAATACCGGCATTGTTCACCAGTATATGAACCGGTCCCTGCGCCACGATACCATTGATCACTTCGTCCACATTTGCCTGCTTCGACACGTCAACCGCGTGGGCGAAGGCCTTACCACCCTGCGCCGTCAGGTCGTCGGCAACCTGCTGCGCCTGGTCAATGTTTAACTCAAGAATATGGACAGTGGCACCGGCTTGTGCAAAGGTCTGCGAAATCGCCAGTCCAATCCCACTGGCTCCGCCGGTAATTAACGCCGTTTTATTTTCTAAAGAGAACATAATGTAAAGAGTGAAATAGTGAAAGAGCGAAAGAGCGAAAGAGCGGCCCGCCTCAGCGGACAAAGAGCGGCTTGCCACAGCGGCTAAACAAATCGCTCTATCACTCATTCACTCTATCACTCATTAATTATAGTGAAACGCCGCGTTTCCACGGGATAAAATCATCCTGACCCAGACGCTCGGCCTGGGTAATTTCGTCGCCTGAGGCTAAGCGGATAATGTATTCCAGCAGGGCCTCCGCATTGTCTTCAATGCGTTGTTCGCCGTCGATGATCGGGCCGCTGTCGAAGTCGATTACGTCCGGCATCCGTGCTTTCAGCTTTTTGTTGGTCGAGATTTTTACGACCGGACAAACAGGGTTGCCGGTCGGTGTACCCAGACCCGTGGTGAACAGGATCACGTTGGCACCCGAACCGGCCATACCGGTTGTTGCTTCGACGTCGTTGCCCGGCGTACAAAGCAGGTTCAGGCCCGGCGTCACAACCGGTTCGGCGTAATCCAGCACGTCGGCAACCGGTGCCAGACCGCCTTTTTTAGCCGCCCCCGCCGATTTGATGGCATCGGTAATCAGGCCATCCTTGATATTACCCGGCGACGGGTTCATGTCAAAGCCCGACCCAACGGCTTCGGCCTGGGCCGAATAGGCCTGCATCAGGTCGATAAATTTCTGTGCCTTGGCGGTATCGTCGGTACGGTTAATGAGTTCCTGTTCTACACCGCACAGTTCCGGAAATTCGGCCAGCACGGTTTTGCCGCCCAGGCTTACTACCATGTCTGACAGATGGCCAATGGCAGGGTTGGCTGAAATGCCTGAGAAACCATCCGATCCGCCACACTTTAGCCCAACGGTCAGCTGGCTCAATGGTGCCGGTTTACGTTCGTTTTTATTGGCTTCTATCAGGGCGAGGAATGTTTCTTTTATCGCCTGTGCCATCAGCGCCGTTTCGGTACCGGCCTGCTGCTCAAACAAGAGCAGTGGCTTGTCGAATTTCGGATTCTGGCGGCGTACTTCCTTCTCCAGCATCTCCGTTTGCAGGTGCTGGCAACCCAGACTCATCACCGTAGCGCCGGCCACGTTAGGGTTGTTGATAAAACCGGCCAGCAGCGAGCACAGCACGGCCGAATCCTGCCGGGTGCCGCCGCAGCCCATTTCGTGGGTCAGAAACTTAATGCCGTCTATGTTCTTAAACGGCCGGTTGGCGCGGGCCTGGGTCCGCATCTGCGCCGGATCAACAAACGGCTGCATGCGGTGAATGACCTCGTGTTGTCCTGACTGGTGTAAGTGAAGCAGTTCACGGACATGTTCGCGGTAGACATCCGGCTGGGCATACCCGAGCTCACGCTCGAAAGCATCCTTCAGGATCATCACGTTGCGGTTTTCACAGAACACCAGCGGGATAATGAGCCAGTAGTTCCGGGTACCGACGCGGCCGTCGGTGCGGTGAAAGCCGTTGAACGTCCGATCCTGCCAGGCCGATACGTCGAGGGTTTCCCAGCTGTACGGTTTCTTCTGTTCCAGCCCGTACGGGTCGGCATCGTGTTTCAGGTTAAACGTGGTGATGGGTTCACCCCGCCTGATTGGTTGGGTGGCTTTGCCTACCAACACACCATACATTGTTACGTGGTCACCAACCTGCAAGTCATGAGTAACAAACTTGTGCTTGGCGCTTACTGAATAGGGTAGTTCATAACGTTCACCCTCAAACTCGATTACGTTACCCGCCGGTAAGTCGCGTAAGGCAACAATGACGTTATCCGCCGGATGGACTTTGAGAACCTGAGCAAGACTCATGTTTACGTCGATTTTACGAAAAGTTAAACGGGCACAAAATGGCCCTTCGTCCTTGGCCGGACGTATGCATAAAGATTACTAATAAGAGGCTGACCGGCACAGAATCTAATCCTGCACCTGTGAACTTCTATGTAAATTACCGACGAAACCTAAAAATTACCTATTCTCAACCCGCTCTTTATTTCTATGTCTGAAAAACAAACGGAGTTTATGGCCGGTCGCCTGATCTCCATGGATGCGTATCGGGGCTTTGTCATGTTCCTGATGACCGCCGAATTACTGAGCTTTCACCGCCTGCACGAAGCCTTTCCCGACAGTAGTTTCTGGGCATTTCTGGCCCATCACCAGGATCATGTTGAGTGGGCCGGCTGCTCGCTTCATGACCTGATCCAGCCTTCGTTTTCGTTTCTGGTGGGCGTAGCACTACCGTATTCCATTGTCAGCCGGCAGTTGAAAGGACAATCGTTTAACGTGCAGTTTGGCCATGCGCTGCGCCGGTCCCTGATCCTGATTCTGCTGGGGATCTTCCTGCGCTCGACCCACCGCGAGCAGACTAATTTCACGTTCGAAGATACCCTGACCCAAATCGGCCTCGGGTATCCGTTCCTGTTTCTGCTGGGCCATGCCCGCCCGAAAATCCAGTGGGGAGCTTTTGCGGCTATTCTGGTTGGTTACTGGCTGATGTTTATTTTGTATCCGGCTCCGGGACCGGATTTTGTTTATTCGGCAGTGGGCGTCCCGGCCGACTGGCAGGAGCATTATACCGGTCTGATGGCACATTTTAACAAAAACAGCAACCTGGCGTGGGCGTTTGATACCTGGTTTCTGAATCTCTTTCCGCGCCAGAAAGCATTCCTGTACAACGGCGGTGGTTATGCTACGCTGAGTTTTATCCCGACACTGGGCACGATGCTGCTGGGTTTACAGGCCGGAAACTGGCTGCGGGCCGGGTTCGATGACCAGACCCTGCTGAAACGCTTTGTCATAGCGGGTGTGGCAGGGCTGGCGCTTGGAACCTTATGCCATCTGGCGGGTATTTGTCCGGTTGTGAAACGGATCTGGACACCGGCATGGGTGTTGTTCAGCGGTGGCTGGTGCTTTTTGCTGCTGGCTGCTTTTTACTGGATCATCGATGTCCGGAAACACCGTAGGTGGGCGTTCCCGCTGGTCGTTATCGGCATGAATTCAATCGCAATTTACTGCCTGGTGCACCTGATTGATGGGTTTATCATGAATTCGTTTTACATTCACTTCGGACATGCACCCTTCCGGATTTTCGGCGAGGCCTACGAACAACTACTGATCGGTTCGCTGACACTGGCTGTTTTCTGGCTGCTGCTGTGGTGGATGTACCGTCGCAAACTATTTATCAGAATTTAATCATGTTTACCGCTAATATTCTTGATCTGTTCGGTGAAACCATTTTTTACGGCACCATCACCGTTGACGGGCAACGCATTACCCATATTGAACACCTCGGCGATGAACGTCCCGGCGAGCCTTATATTCTGCCGGGCTTTGTCGATGCACACGTACATGTGGAGAGTTCATTGCTGACACCGGCCCAGTTTGCGCGGCTGGCCGTGGTGCACGGAACGGTCGCAACCGTTTCGGACCCGCACGAAATCGGCAATGTGGTGGGCATTGAGGGTGTACGCTACATGATCAGGGATGGCAAGCGGGTTCCGTTTAAATTTAATTTCGGGGCACCTTCCTGCGTGCCGGCCACGACGTTTGAAACTGCCGGAGCCACCATCAGCGTTGACGATGTCGGTGAGCTGCTGGCAATGCCCGAAATCGGGTATCTGGCCGAAATGATGAATTTCCCGGGCGTGCTGTATCAGGACCCCGATGTAATGGCCAAAATCGCGCTGGCGAAAGCCGTCGATAAGCCGGTTGACGGCCACGCGCCGGGTTTGCGGGGCGAATCGGCGCAACAATACATCGACGCCGGCATCACCACTGACCATGAGTGCTTTACGTATGACGAAGGTCGTGACAAAGCCGAACGTGGTATGCTGATTCTGATCCGGGAGGGCAGTGCTGCCCGGAATTTCGAGGCGCTCATTCCGTTGTTGCCCGAATTTCCAAACCAGATTATGTTCTGTTCCGACGATAAACATCCGGATACGCTGGCAGCCGGGCATATCAATCAGCTCGTCGCCCGGGCAATTGCCAGAGGATATGACCGCTGGGAGGTACTGCGGGCTGCCTGCGTCAATCCGGTCCGGCACTATCACATGCCGGTCGGGCAACTCCATGCAGGCGACCCGGCCGATTTTATCCAGGTAAGCGACCTGACCACCTTTACCGTTGAACAAACAGTGATCAATGGTGAGGTTGTGGCCCGTGGCGGTCAGTCGCTGATTCCGGACCTGCGGAGCGAACACCTGAACCAGTTCAGCTGCTCACGGATTGATGCCGGTCAGCTGGCAGTTGCCGCAACCGGCGGGACCATCCGCGTGATTGAGGCGATGGATGGTCAGCTGATTACCAACGAACTGCATCTGCCGGCATTGACTAAAGACGGGCTGGTACTGCCTGATGTACAGAACGATGTGCTGAAACTGGTGGTGGTTAACCGCTATCAGGATGCTCCGCCGGCGGTGGCGTTTATCCGGAACACAGGCTTAAAACAGGGCGCGCTGGCCTCGTCGGTCGGCCACGATTCGCACAACATCACCGCGGTAGGGTGCGACGACGAAAGCATTGCCCGTGCCATTAACCTGATTATTGAAGCCCGTGGTGGTCTGTCAGCAGTGGGCGGGCACGAGGAGTATATATTGCCGCTGCCGGTAGCGGGCCTGATGACGGATACGGACGGCTATGTCGTTGCAGATCAGTATACTCAGCTCGATCAGTTTGCCAAACAGACACTCGGCAGTACGCTGGCTGCTCCGTTTATGACGCTTTCGTTTATGGCATTGCTGGTAATTCCGGCCTTGAAACTTAGCGATAAAGGTCTATTTGATGGAAATAAATTCCAATTTTCGCCGCTTTTTCTTTCGTGAAAACGCTAAGTCACACAATTCGCGATTTAGTTTATAGCTTATTTTGATGTATTTGTGCTGTATTTTAATTTTTTGGTATTTTTTGTACAATTACTATTTAAAATTCAATTTTTTGTGGGTAAGTTTACAGCGTTGCCTAACCTTTTACAACCTCTACCTACCCAGTTATGCCTCGTCATCGTACACCGTCCGGCATAGATGAAGAAGCCCTGTGGAACAAGTTCCGCAGCGGGGACGAAGTCGCTTTCGCCCAGTTGTATCGCGAATATGTGCAGGTGTTATACCATTATTGCACACACTTTGCTCAGGATAAAGCGTTGATCAAAGATTGTATTCACGATTTATTCGTTGAGCTATGGAAGCACCGCCAGAATATTGGCCCGACTACCTCGGTACGGTATTATCTGATGGCTTCCATCAAGCGCAAATTGGTTCGGCATTTAACGGCTGAGCAGAAAATCAGCAGTCAGGACGATGTTCAGACAGACCTGCTGCCTGGTTGCGATCCTTCGTATGAAACGTCGCTGATCGCATTTGAAGAAGATTCGCACATCAACGAATGTCTTCAGAGTGCCATTGATAAATTGCCCCGCCGTCAACGCGAAGCCGTTTATCTCCGGTTTTACCAGAACATGACCAACGAAGAAATCTCGTCGCTCATGCAGATTAACATCCAATCGGTGTACAATCTGATTTTTGGTGCCTTAAGTAACCTTAAAAAGTACGTAACACTGGATCGCGTTGTCCTGTAATTGAAACCTTCGTTTATATGATTTAAACGACTACTCCTAAACCCTTAAATGAATCGGGGACCCTCAGACTGAGTGATCCCCGATTTTTTATTTGGTGTCTTTTGCGTGCTTAATGTTGAAGAAATACCGCGTAAGCCCGTCCTGATCGTTCTGTGCTTCCATCCATGCCTCCATCTTATTCCGGAAATTCCTGACCGTTTGCCGGTTTTCGGGCAAGGCTGCCAGGTTAGTCAGTTCATACGGATCGTTTTCGAGGTCATATAGTTCTTCGGCGGGGCGGTTCTGATAGGCGGCTACCCGCTGAGCGGCTTTCGGATCTGTTCTGGCCTTTTCAACCCACGAAAACCAATAATCGGTTCCGTCCACTGGTTTTGCATTGGTGATGTGGGTGGTGTAAGTACGACCCGGCTCCAGATTCATAATGTACTTTAGCTTGCGGGTCCGGATACTGCGGATCGGGTAGTAGTTAAACGCCCCGTAACGGGTGTCAGCCGTGTAGGTCGTAAAAATAGTATCACGGTGAGCCGTTCGTTTGCCGGTCAGCAGCGGTAAAAAGCTTTTGCCGTCCAGTCCGTCGGGAATACGGCCACCCGCAGCATCAAGAAGGGTGGGCAGCAGATCGACGAGCGGTGTCATGGCATCGGTAGTGCCCGGTGTCACTTTTCCGGGCCAGCGAACCAGCATCGGTACGCGGATTCCCTGATCGTAGAGATTCCATTTGCCAAAAGGCCATTGCGGACCGTTGTCGGTCGTATAGATAAACAGTGTGTTATCCATATACCCGTACTTTTTCATAGACTTCAGGCATTCGCCGACTGTAACGTCCATGTCGGTAACATCTGTGTAGTATTTTGACCGCACCATGCGCGTAATATCGGTATCAACCAGAAAGGGGGGAAGGTCCACTTTGGCGGGGTCATAGCCTTCAACTTTAGGCCACGGTACATGCGGATTGTCGGTTGCCACAATGAGGCAAAGCGGCTTCTGTCCGGGTTTGGCATAAACGGCCAGAACAGAGTCAATTTTCCCATAATCCCGATCCTGTTTTTTAAGGTAAACATATGGATAGGCAGATTGGGGCCACACATGATCTTTGCCCGCCAGAATAGTCTGATAGCCCAGTTGCTGCATGTAAACCGGCAGGGTTTTGATACCGGAATTGATTTTACTGTGATTAGGATGGGCGCCGTTACGGGCGGGCATGAGGCCGGTATTGATGACTGCCCTGGAGGGGACGCAATTGGGCGAGTTGCAGAACGCGTGGGTGAAGCGGAGGCATTCCTTACTCAGCGCATCGAGGTTTGGTGTCCGGACCACACGCGCACCGGCAAAACCGGCGTCTTCGTAACCGTGATCGTCCGAAATAAAAAGAATTATGTTTGGTTTCCGGGCGGGCGGAGCTTCAGGAGGGGTAACGGCCGGGTGGGTAATGAAAGCAAAACTACCTGTGATCAGCAAGAGCAGTAACCAGAACGCCGGCGATGAAAAGAATCGTTTTGTCATGAGGGAAATCGTGTTCTCTGACAGAAGCCGTGCACTCTATAAAACTACTAGCCCCCGTTCCGGCAAAAGCTGAAACGGGGGCTGGACTGCCGGGTTGAAAACGGCTCAGGTTTTTTGTTTCTTCTTTTTGGCCGCAGGAAACAGAATGTTATTCAGAATGAGGCGGTAACCGGCCGAGTTCGGGTGCAGGTTCAGGTCGGTTGGCTCTTCGCCGATTTCGTGGCGGTAATCCTCCGGATCATGACCGCCGTAGAATGTAAAGAACCCGCGACCGTACGGACTGTGAATGTAACGCGCTTCGCCGGCTGACCGGTTTTCGGCCATAATCACCACTTCCGGCTTGATAAACTGTTTTTTAAATGCGGTTGTCTGCCCCATAAAGCCCTTAATTACATTGGCATGGTTCTGGGTCAGCATCGTCGGAATAGGGTCCCACTTGGCCGAGAACTGGAACAAGGTAAAGTAATCATTATGTTCGCCGAGGCCGCGCTCCTCCGGTTGGTTATCGATGGTCGAAAACTCAATCATGTACGGATTGGTATAGACCTGGAAGTTGCGGAAGGCCATTGTCTGGCTGAAATCAAGCTTGGCGTTGGCGTTCGGGTCGGCAGGATCACCATCGTAGAACGAGTCAACCATGTCGGTTTTCTGGGCTGCCAGCGCGATGTCGTAGGTATCGGTCGCGTTGCACATGGCAAACAGATAGCCACCGCCCAGAATAAAGTCACGGATTTTCTGCACGACCCCGAGTTTCATCTGCGGAACCTTGCTGAAACCGTACTTGTGCGCAATGGATTCGGCTTCCTGCTTCTGGGCAATGTACCAGGGCTGGTCTTTATACGGGAAAAATTTGCCGAACTGGCCGGTAAAATCTTCGTGGTGGAGGTGAAGCCAGTCGTATTCCGGTAATTTAATTTCGAGCACTTCCTGATCAAAAACGACATCGTACGGAATTTCGGCGTAGGTCATCACCATCGTTACGGCATCATCCCACGGCTGTTTACTTTTCGGTGAATAAACGGCAACGCGCGGTGCTTTCTGTAATTTCACCGCATCCATGTTGGCGCTCGGCGACGACACTTCGGCCAGAATCTGCGTGGCCTGAGCATCGGAGATGACCTCATAGCTTACCCCGCGGATGACCATTTCGTTAATGAACTGCTGGTTGTGCTGCATCATAAAACTGCCGCCCCGGTAATTGAGCAGCCAGTCAATTTCCATGTCATAACTTTTCAGCACCCAATAGGCGATCCCATAAGCTTTAAGGTGATTCTTCTGGGTATCATCCATCGGAATCATGATTTTGGTCGCCCAAGCCTGGTTGGTAAGTACCAGAAAAAGGATGAGCGGTAGCAGCAGCCGTTTCATTGGTTTGTTGTGTAATTAATGAACAGAGTAGCTTTGTATGGCTATATTTTAACGAATATAAGCAAAAATTATGCGAAACTGTTTCGCGTCGTATCGGATGATTGAATGAATGAGTGATTGAATAGTTCTGGTCACTCAATCACTCATTCATTCAATCACTCAATCATTTTGTCTATGAACCTGATCGAAAACATACGGGAAGGCTTGCGGTCGATAGCCGGGAATCAGCTCCGGACCATACTGACAGCCCTGATCATTGCCATCGGGATTACGTCACTGGTGGGCATCCTGACTGCCATTGACGGTCTGCAGAGCTCACTGAGCAGTAGTTTTGAGGGGCTGGGTGCGAATACGTTCAGCATCGTAGTGCCGCAGGATTTCGGCCGCTTCGGCGGTCGTGTGCAGCGCAAGAACCGGCCGATTGTTTATCGGGAAGCCATTCAGTTTAAGCGTCGGTTTCCCTATGGAGCGATGATTTCGGTATCGGCGGGGATTACGGGAGCGGCGCAGGTAAAATATGAAGCAAAGAAAACAAACCCGAATGTGCAGGTCGTAGGTGTCGACGAGAACTACATCAACGTAAAAAACTACAAGGTAGAGCTCGGCCGTAATTTTAATACCAACGACATCGCCAACTCGATGAATGTGGCGGTGATTGGCCGGGAACTGGCGACCAACCTGTTTGAGAGCAAGATTAACCCGCTCAACAAGTTCATCCGCGTGCTTGGTACGCCCTACAAGGTGATCGGCGTTCTGGAAAAGAAAGGCAGTTTTGGCGGGTCGGGCGAAGACCGGGTGATGTTGATTCCGCTCGATAATGGCCGGGCGCTGGCCGGTTCGCGGACGCTGAGCTTCGACATTACGGCATCGGTTCCGAACATGTCGGATCAGGAGACGGCAATGGGAGAGGCCCAGGGGGTGATGCGGATCATCCGGGGCGATGCGTTAGGTAAACCCGATTCGTTTGACATACAGCGTGCCGACGAACTGGCTCAGGATCTGGAAAAGAACAGCCAGATGCTGCGGATCGGCGGTTTTGGTGTAGGGTTTATTACGCTGCTCGGAGCAGCCATTGCCCTGATGAACATCATGCTGGTGTCGGTTACCGAGCGGACCCGTGAAATCGGTATCCGGAAGTCGCTGGGAGCAACCCCGTCGCGTATCCGGCAGCAGTTTCTGATCGAAGCCATTGTAATTTGTATTCTTGGCGGGATCGGGGGCGTGTTATTGGGGTTAGGCATCGGCAACCTGATTTCACAGATTGTCAGTCAGGGGAAAGGCAGCTTCGTGGTACCGTGGTTCTGGATGTTTTTAGGGTTAATCATTTGTGTGGTAGTTGGCTTATTCTCCGGTATTTATCCGGCCATCCGGGCCTCGAAGCTAGACCCGATTGAGGCGTTACGGTACGAATAAAAGGCCCCCCAGGAGCTACAAACGCACATTATTTTTTAAAAAAGTGAGACGAAAATTTCATAATCTGAAAGGATTGTCTACTTTTGCAATCCCATCGCGCAAGCGACTGGTGAAGCCGGGATGGCGGAATCGGTAGACGCGTTGGTCTCAAACACCAATGTCTGCAAGGGCATGCCGGTTCGAGTCCGGCTCCCGGTACAAATGTGGCCCAAATCGAAAGATTTGGGCTTTTTTTGTGGCAAATAAGAAATGAGTACCACCTTAGTTTAAACGGACCTGTCGGATTCTGCAAAAAGCAAATAGCTGCACAGTCAGGAAATCATTGCATGTTGTTAGCTAGTCAAAAATGTGTTTATGCGGGCGTAGTCAGGCTAACGAATATTACCAAAATATTATATTTCATGTAAGATAAAGTCAAAAAACGATAACAGATCACGTACATAAACTGGCCGGTGTCCTGCTTACCTTTAGTGGAATTAACCCAGGTACACTTCATGAAAACACCGGTATCCATCGGGATTGAGCAGGAGTTTTTTGTAACAAAGCAACAGACGGTGCCCACCCGTGCTGACATTGATCAACTGTTTCAACGGCTTGCGTTGGTTACGGGGGGCAGGGTGAAAAAGGAGCGTAGTGCGTGTGCCGGGGCGTTGCTCATTCCGACAGCAACCGGCCTGCTGAGTATCAAAACCGATGGCTATACGCACGTACTGGAAATCGCCTTTCCTCCCTTTAATGATTTTGCAGATTTTCAGGGTCAATACCGGTTTATCTGGCAGATCCTTTCCAGCGTGCTCAACCAGTCGGGCTTCCCGGTGATTCCGGCTGGTTTATACCCCTTTAAACCGGAGGCATTTATTCCGTATCCGTCTTCGGCAGAAAGCCTGAGCCGGCAGTTTTTACTGGCAGACCGGCCGCTTCCCGATAAGGAGTTTGCCAGCGCGGGATTGTCGACGCTGATGAGTTCGACGCACGTCCATTTCGGGGTTAATCCGGATGAGCGCTACCAATGGCTTCAGGGGTTGTATGGCTACGAATACCTGATTCCGTGGCTTTTTAGCTCCAGCAGCACTACGACGCCTGACAAACCGCCCATACATTGTATCAGGCCATTGATTTACCGGGACAGCTTCGACGATGACTACCTCGCGGTGGCTTACCCGGAAAACATACCGGCATCGAAAGAGGAATACGACCGGATGCTGCACCAGACAGCTGGTTTTATCCGGGATTATACCTTTATCGCCCCGCATAAGCTTGGGACGCTTGAATTCAGAACGGCTTGTGCGCAGGCAAATTTTACCTCGGTTCTTCAGTTAGTCATGTTGAGGGTTTTAGTCCGGGAAGCTGTAATGCGTGGCTTCCGGAGTCATGTACCGGCACAGAAAGCCCATTTTTATCAGGTTTGTCAGTATGGTGAGCGTGGGCTGTCGCCGCTAGCGTATGACGATCTGAATGATCTGATGCGTATACTGTCTGAGTTACCGAAGGGCTATTCGCGCCAGTTACAACCCCTGTTGGCCTGGGCAAAATACCGCTGTGAAGAAGCACAGCACCGGCACAAAACGGGCAGGCTGGCGCAGACTCCCGAAAATTTAACAATTTAACAACGCTGTCCAGCGACCGTACTGACACAGGCTACTTATTTTTGACATCCCCTGATGCGGTATGTGCTTGATTAATAGCATCGGGGGCTTTGTTCACTCAGCCGTTTTGTACGCTATGTTTATGGGTAAAGGACGAGTCAAGTCCTTTTTTTTGTTTTCAGGCAAATGTATAGCCATCACCATGCTGGTGCTTGACTGTGCATTTGCCCAATCGGTGACTGATCCGGAACCCAGACGACCGGCAAATCCGGATTCCCTGTACCGGGTCCTGAAAAACGGTCTGGATCTGGCCACTCAGCAAGGGAACGCAGGTGCCGAAGGCGACTACCTGCATCAACTGGGCACGTTCTTCTATCACCAGGGTAATTATGTCCGGGCAACAGCGAATCTGTTACAGGCCATCAAAAAATATCCGGCCGATGTCCTGCCTGGTCAGCTGGCCGGTACCCATCACAATCTTGGGGTAGTGTATTTCTACAACCGGCAGCCGGTCCTGGCCCGACGTCAGTTTGAGTTGGCCCTGCAACTGTATACCCGGGCAAAAGACCCGTCGGGGATTGCCAGGGTGTATGGCAGTATCGGGCAGGTATACGAAAAAAAAGGGGACCTGGACAGCGCCCGGATTTTTGAACGGCTGGCACTCCGGCAATACGCAGCGGCAAAGGACAACAAGGGGCTGGCTAAAATCTTTGAAAACATTGGCAGTATTTTCGAAGATCAGGCACTGTATGATTCGGCACGCACGTATTTCAGTCAGGCGCTGATGCTGAATCAGCAGAATGGAGATCTACTGGCTCAGATTGAAGTTATTGACAATCTGGGTGATATCGCCCGTAAAACCGGAAGGTATCCCGAAGCACTGCGCTATTACCGGCAGGCAAAACAGCTCGCAACCGTCAATCGGGAAAAATACCAGCTGAATAGTATTTACCGTGATCTGGCCAAAACCTACCGGCTCATGCAGCAGCCGGATAGTGTGATTGCCTACCTTGAGTTGAGCCATGATTTATCCGACGAGATCTACACCATCGAAAACAACAGGCAGATTGCGCTGATGCAGACGCTGTATGAGGTAGAGCAGAAAAACAACGAGATTATCCAGCTGAATGCTGCCAAACGGATCGACATGATCCTGCTGCTGGCCGCTGTTCTGGTTATTGTCCTGACGGGCGTCCTGGCTTTTTTATACAGCAGCCGGCAGCGGCTGAAACTGCGCAACCAACAGGCGCTGCACGAACAGAACAACCGCATTTTTGACGCTAGGCACGAACTGGTACAGGCCGAATTAAAGAACAGACAACTGGAGGAAGAAAGTCTGAAAAAGCAGCTGGAACTGAAAAGCCAGAGCCTGTCAACCCACACGCTGCACCTGATTCAGAAAAATCAAATGCTCGATGAACTGAAAAATGAGCTGACCATGCTGGTCAGGGATGAAAAACGGGACCAGAAAAAGCAGTTGCGGCAGGTTATCCAGAAGATTAACCTGAGTTTTAGTCAGGATGACTACTGGGAAGAGTTCCGGACGGTGTTTGATCAGGTGCATCAGGAGTTCGTGGCGCGCATCACGCAGGCTTTTCCTAACCTGACCGCCTATGACCTGCGGGTTATTGCGCTCCTGAAAATGAACATCAACTCGGCCGACATGGCTACGCTACTGGGCATTACGCCGGACAGCCTGCGGGTGGCGCGCTACCGGCTCCGGAAAAAAATAAACCTGAAAGAGGGCGATTCATTAACGACGTTCGTTCGAGACTTTGAATGAGGTAACGTTGGGTTCATGTTTAGGTAACAATTTGTTTATGTACATAATGGCTGAGGTCAAGTGTTTGTAATTCAGTGAATTAGTGTGGTGTTTAGAGGTAATGTTGCCCTGGTGCTTATGGTCCGGGCCGGTATGTTGCCATGATGTTAACGCCTGAAAATTGGACCGGAGCGGTGAATGAACAGACCTTTGGGGCATCAACCGGAACCGGATGGCGAGAGCCTGACGGACCGGTAGTGCTACCAAATCCGTGTGTACATGAACCAGTTTTACCTCCTTTTGTTTGCCTTGCTCAGCGCAGCCGGTTTGCGCGCTGAAACCATGAAAGGCCGTGTGGTTGAAGCCGGAACCGGTCAGCCGGTGATCGGGGCGCACATCCTGCTGGCAGGCACAAACCGCCATGAAGTGTCGGGTCTCGACGGCTCGTTTGTATTCAGAAATCTGACCGCAGGCAGCTACTCTGTCAGCGTCAGTTATATCTCCTACAAAACCGTTGTCCGCAATGTAAGCCTTTCCGGAACCAATCAACCGACGGTCGAAATTGCGCTTGAAAACGACGAGGCACAGACGCTGTCCGAAATTACGGTGACGACTAAACGGGAGGGTGCAAGCGATAATACGGCCCGCTATCTGGAGCAATCGGCCAATCAGGTGATGAATATTGTGTCGGGAAAAACCATTCAGCTGTCACCCGACCTGACGGTAGCCAATGTCATTCAGCGGGTGTCGGGCATCAGCATTGAGCGGAATTCAAACGGCGACGGGCAGTATGCCATCCTGCGCGGCATGGACAAACGGTATAACTACACGTTGGTCAACGGAGTCAAAATTCCAAGTCCCGATAACCGGTACCGCTACGTGCCGCTTGACATTTTCCCTGCCGAACTGCTCGACCGGCTGGAAGTATACAAGGCCCTGACGCCGTCGATGGAAGGCGATGCGGTTGGCGGTGCCGTAAACATGGTGATGAAAGATGCACCGAATCAGCTGCTGGCTACGGCAAATCTGGCAACGGGCTACAGTGAACTGTTCGTTAACCAGCCGTTTCTGAGTTATCCGTACCAAAAGGTGAATGCACCGTCGCCGTACGAGCGGTTTGGCAATACATATGCAGCCAAAGCGGCTGATTTTCCGAACTACACCTCAACCTATTCGTCGGCGCGTCCGGCACCGAATCTGGTAGGAGGCTTTTCCCTTGGCAACCGGTTCCTGAACAAGCGCCTGGGTATTCTTGTGGCGGGCAGCGTGCAGAACACCTATCGGGGCAGCAACAGCGTATTTTTCAACGGGGATGTGGTCGATACCCTGAAAAGTATCACCCTGACCACGCAGGCCGAACGAACGTACTCGGAACAGCAGAAGCGCTATGGGCTGCACGCAAAAGCGGATTTTAAAGCCAGCAGCCGCCATAAATTCCAGTGGTATAACGCGTATATGTCGCTGACCAACGTGCAGATACGCGACACCAAATCAACGAGTCTGGGCATCGGCGGGTATGATCCCGTGGCGGGCAATGCAGGCATCTCGTTTTCAACCCGTTCGCGGCTGACCCGTCAGCAGATTTTCAACAGCACCTTGCAAGGGGATCATAAGCTAACCGACCGGCTGTCGGCGCAGTGGTCAGCGGTTTACTCGTTTGCCACCAACGCTATACCCGACCAAACTTCGGTTTCGGTCCTGGGGCAGCGCCGGAATTTTGTCGAAACAAAGACGTATCCAACGGACGGGTACCGCCGCTGGGATCACAACTCAGATACCGACCTGGCTGCTTACGGCAACCTGACCTATACTACCCAACTAAATAAATTCAAGGTCGACTGGCAGATCGGTGGCTTATACCGCGACAAGCACCGGACAAACTTTTACAACAACTACCAGCTACGGCCGACGAATCTGTTTGCCCTGTATGGCGTCGATTTTACCGATTATTCGCAGATTACCTATACCGTCCAGAATCCGCTGGGTGCCGTGGCCACGGCGCTGAGCTACGATGCCAGTGAAAAAATCGGGGCCGGTTATGTGCAGGCAAAGGCCCGGAATGAGGTAATGGAGCTGGTTGGCGGTGTCCGGATGGAACATACCGATCAGGGCTATACCATGCGGTTTCCGATCGGCGAGGGGCGGCCAACCGGCAAACAGGTCTATACCGACCTGCTGCCGAGCCTGCACCTGAAATATTCGCCGACAAACCGGATTAACTACCGCGCTTCGTACTACCGGTCCATCAACCGGCCGGGCTATTTCGAGATTGTGCCGTACCGGATCGTGAACGAAGAATACCAGGAGCGCGGTAACCCCGACCTGAAACGGGCCGTTGCCGACAACATTGATCTGCGGTTTGAACATTTTCCGCGCCCGATGGAACAGTTCATGGTGGGGGTCTTCTACAAGCGGATTCAGAACCCGATTGAGTATACGCTGCAACCGGATGCCATTCGCGGCCAGGATATCTATTATGCGCCGGGCAATTTCGGGAATGCAACAAACTATGGCCTGGAAGTCGATTTTATCAAATACTTCAGCAGGCTCGGCATCAAGGCCAATTACACCTATACCCACTCATCGATTACAACGCCCAAATCAAAGCAAATCCGGAACGAGCGGGGCGATCTGGCGCGGATAACGGTAGACCAAACACGACCGCTGTACGGGCAGTCGGCCCATATCGGCAACCTGACCCTGCTGTTTAAGAACAGCGAAACGGGGTGGGACGGGCAGCTGGCCGCCAACTATACCGGCGACCGGATCAACACCGTGTCGCAGTATGTTAACAACGATCTGTGGCAGAAGGGCTTTGTGCAGATGGACGCCTCGGTTGAAAAAACGCTGGGCAAAGGGTTCAGCCTCTTCGCTAAGGCCAACAACCTGCTGAATACACCGACTGAAGTTTACCTTAAAAATAGCAGCCCGAGAAACGAAGGCATTCCTGACCAGACCATGTCGGGCAGAACACTCATTCGCCGCGACTACTTCCAGCGGTCCTATATCCTCGGAATGCGGTACAAATTACCTTAAACAAGTCATTATCAATCAACTCAGATTATCTATGAAAAAGTTATTTCTGCTTGCCCTCGGGTGTAGCGCCATGCTGTTTGGCTGTAAAAGCAATGAAGGGTCTGATCCGACACCGACACCGGTCGTAAGAGAAGCGGTTGCGGGTGATGTATCCGGCGTATGGGAGAAAAACAGTACCTACAAAATTACGGGCCATATTCAGATACCGGCCGGTAAATCGCTGACAATTCTGGAAGGTACGAATGTCATTTTCAGTGATTCAACGGTGAAACCGGAGTTTATCATCAGTGGCAACCTGTATGTGATGGGCTCAAAAGCAAATCCGGTGAAATTTACGGTGCCGGATGCCTGGAAAACGACCGCAAACCAGTGGGGTAATCTGTGGGGTGGCCTGATTGCCGCACCGACCTGCGCCGAACTGCTGATCGATGGCGCTGTGCTGGAATATGGCGGGGCCGTAACGACCGAAACGTCGCCATCGGTAAAAGCCGGTCTGTATAAGGCGGCTGCCGGTAACCACGTACCGGCCGTCAATTATTCGAACACCAGCGGTAAACTGGTGATTGTCAACAGCCGGTTGAACAACCAGAACGAAGATGGTTTCTACATTGAGGGCGGAAAAGTAATCATCGCCAACAATGTGATTTATACGCAGGGTATTTCGGGTGGAGACGCCATCAATATCAAGTCTGGCGTAGAGGCGGATGTGGCCTTTAACCTGGTCTACAGTCCGAATACCAATGCGATGAAACTTTCCAATAACGGAACGCGCACACCGCAGGCCTACGTAATCGGCTATAATAACACCATCGTGAACGCCGGATGGCGCCGTCCGACGGTAAAAGGTGGTTCGATCTGGGTAGAGATCGGTGTCCGGTCCGAACTATACAACAACCTGCTGGCCAATGACCGGTTCGGCGTAAAGCGCGACCCGAAAAATCCGGAAGACAGCCGCTCGAAGATGAGCAATAACCTGTATTATGGCTACACGCAGGATGGAGTAACAGGCTTTCAGACAACGACCGAAATTCTGGCCGGTACGAACGACATCATCAGCAAAACCGTTGGCGATAACGATCCGAAATTTGTAAATTATCCGCTGAGCACCGCTTCGCTGAACGCAGTCTACAATACGGCATGGGATTTCCGCTTGCAGGCAGGGTCACCGGCTATTGGCAAAGGGACTACGTCATTTACGCCGCTTTACAGCACAACAGGTATTACGATCGGTGGTAATGTATATAAATCACCGGCACCTTCAACAACGATTGGGGCCTTTGGTACCAACTAAATAAACAGAAGCCGTTCCCCTGCCGGTAGCTTACCGGCAGGGGATTTTTTTTAATCAGATGTTTCGTATGTACAAAGGCATAGTAATGCAGGTAGCCGTTGTGGCTACTCTGGCGGCGGGCTATGGTTGCCATCAGCGCCTGCAATCCACAAACGGGCTGACACAGGCCGGGCAGGAACATAAGCCCGATACCGATGTGGTGATCAAGCCGGTGTTTGTCACGGATTCGGTCGCGCACGATACCGACGATCCGGCCGTCTGGATCAATCCGGCTGACCCCGCCAAAAGCCTGATCATCGGCACCGACAAAGAGCAGGATGGCGGGCTGTATGTGTTTGACCTACAGGGGAAAATACAGCCCGATAAAGTGGTGAAAGGGCTGAAACGCCCCGATAATGTAGACGTAGAATACGGGCTGGTGCTAAACGGAAAGCCGGTTGACATTGCCGTCACGACCGAGCGGTATACCCACAAGCTCCGGATCTATGCCCTGCCCGGCATGACACCCGTTGACGGGGGCGGGCTGGATATGTTTGTCGGCGAAACGGGCGTCGATTACCGTGATCTGATGGGCATTGCGCTATATAAAAACAAAGCTGGTCAGCTGTATGCGATGGTTGGCCGGAAAAGCGGCCCGACCGACGGCAGCTATATCTGGCAATATGCCCTGGCAGATGACGGGCACGGGCAGGTCAAGGCAACACTCGTCCGTAAGTTCGGCAACTACAGCGGCAAAAAAGAAATCGAGGCGATTGCCGTAGATGACGAGCAAGGATTTGTGTATTACTCAGACGAAGGCGTTGGGGTCCGGCAGTATTATGCCGATCCGGACAAAGGAAATGACGAACTGGCGTTGTTTGCCACCGAAGGGTTCACGCAGGATCACGAAGGTATTTCGATTTACCGGAAAGATGCTGAAACCGGCTACATTCTGGTGTCTGATCAGGGCGCAAACCGGTTTCATATTTTTACCAGGGAGGGTACGGCCGGCAATCCGTATCAGCATAAACTGGTGAAGGTCGTGACGGTGAGCGCGCAGCAGAGCGATGGTTCCGAAACGATTTCCGTACCGCTGAACAAAACCTTCCGGCATGGCTTGTTTATTGCCATGAGCGATGACCGGACGTTTCATCTGTATCGGTTAGAGGATATTCTGGGTCTGTCGGCGATCCGGTCGAAATAGCAGCGTCCGCCAAAAAAGAAGCCCGGCTGTTTACCGTAAACAGCCGGGCTTTTCAGGTTTATACGGATAGCATTAACGAAGCGGCGCTTTCAGCGTCACGAAATACACGCGGTTGAGGTCTACTTTGCCGGTGGCAGGCAGAATTTTCGTGGTAAACCCATTCTGGCCGTTATCGACTACACCAAAGTCATCGTCATTCGAAATCGCCAGACGGTTCCGGCCGATTAAGGCAATACCCTCAGCTTTATCGTGCGGGTAAACCGGTGAAATCTCGGTCAGCAGGTCAAATACCAGTGTCTTGGCGACCGGCGTAATACCGGCGTTTTTCAGGCCTGTTTCGTCTTTCAGCTGTTCCACGGTCTGGCCATTGAACAGCTTCCCGTTGGTGCCGTTGGCCGGATCCGAGATTTCGGTAGCGTTCGCCAGATCAAACTTATACACGCGCTTAAAGGTGGCTGGTGTTGTCGGGTGACCGCCGTAGTTGCCGTCGCGCTCCAGAGCCAGGAAGGTCGTGTTGGTAATGGCCGCAATTTCGCTGCAACCGGTCAGGCTGGCGTTCTCCATCAGGTAAACATACTGCTTCGTTGCGCCGGTCGCAATATCAAACGTCAGGATGCGGATCACGCGGGAACCGGAAACAGCGGCCGAGGTCGGATTGTACATCGGGGACTGCATCATGCCAACCAGTGTTTTGCCGTCAGGGGTAATAGTCAGGCCTTCCATACCACGGTTCGGGCGGCGGGTAGCAAACACTTTCGGAATGGTCCGGCCGCCGGTACCGGTGCCGAACGGGTTGATGCGTTCAATGGTTTTGCCGGTTGCATCAAAATGAACGATGTGCGGGCCGTATTCGTCGCTAACCCAGAACGTGCCGTCCGACAGGTAAACCAGCCCTTCCGAGTCGAGCCCGTCCGGATGCGGGGCGATGGTCTGTCCGTTAAAGTCGAGGGCAATTTCGCCGGTATTTCCCTGACCGGCCGGATTCGGTAAGCCGTTGAGCAGCTGCCCGCTGGCGTTTTTCAGGAGGATAACGTTTTCCAGCACCAGCTGATCCCCGACAATCCGGAACTTGCCGATTTGGGGAGTAAAGTCAGTTTTACCGAAGATAATTGAGTTGGCCTGTACGCCGGCTGCATTCGGGCCTCGGTCGGTCAGCATGTAAAAGACCGACGGGTCACGCCAGTCTGAAGCAATGGAAGAGCCATACCCGCCATTGTACAGCACCGTTCTGTTAGGTGCCGTGCTTAAAATTTTAGGGTTTGTGGCTTCGGCAAAGGCCGGATAGATAAAGCGGTCAAGCTGATCGAGTTCGTCCTGGCAGGCCGATACAACCATGCCGCAGCCCAACAGCCCGAGTGCAATCCGGTTCAGTGAAGGTAACGTTGCTTTCATATAGCTTCTGTAGCGATTAAACCACAAAACTAGCGGCGCAATATTACCTCTGCGTTAGATAAACTGCCTGTATATTAATGAATTGTAAATTTATGGGTCATTCAGGAAACATTGTTGCACAGGCATAGCGCCTGATATAGTTTTAGGGGTTATGCATAAACCTTATTTAAGTAGCCTGCTACTGTGCAGCCTGTTAACCGTGAGTGAGTTGCGGGCTCAGGCCGTCAACCTGTGGGAAACCAGTGCATCGGTACAGTTGTCAGCCCCGACCGGGCAGACAGTGCCCTTCTGGCTGCGCGCCAATCAGTCGGGGGCCGTTCCGGGACAGGCACCGGCAGCCTGGTTGCAGGCGGGATTGAAAAAAGCATATGCGCAGCGGGATTCAGCCCGGCGGCCACGGGTTAACTGGACCTTTGCCGTTCAGGGAAACGGGGCATTGGTGAAAACCGGTGATGGCATAGTACAACAGCGGCTACAACTGACATCGGCATTTGCCGGGCTGCGGTTTGGTAAGCTGGAGCTGTGGGCGGGTCGCCGTCCGCAGGTGGTAGGCCTGGTAGATACGCTACTGTCTTCGGGTTCGTATGCGGTCTCGCTGAATGCATTACCAATTCCGCAGGTGCAGCTCTGTTTGCCGGACTATGTACCGGTCGGCTGGCTGAATGACCGGGTGGCCATCAAGGCCGCGTATGCACACGGCTGGTTTAACGTCCCCTACATACAGGGGTCGAAACTACACTACAAATCGGTTTATGTCCGGTTCGGAAAGCCGGCTTCCCGGCTACAGGTGCAGGCGGGGATCAACCACCAGGTACAATGGGGGGGAGCTGCGGCGTATTTAACCGGTTCGCCGCTGGCTGTAAATGGCCGCCTGACCTCTAATTTCGGTGATTACTGGCGGAGTGTCGTCCTGAGCCTGATTCCCCGTGACCTGGGCAACCCGCGTTATACCAGTTTCGATGCTGCCAACCGCATCGGAAATCACCTCGGTACCGTTGATGTCGGGCTGGCTATACGACGTCCCCTGGCTAACTGGTTTGTCTATCACCAGCATCCCTATGAAGATGCCAGCGGCTTGAGCGGCCGCAATATTCCGGATGGGTTGTATGGTGTTCGCTGGCAGAACGGGCGGTCATCAGCTGCCGGAAAAGCAGTCTGGCAGTGGAAACGCATCGTTGGCGAGGTGCTTAGTACCAAAAGTCAGTCGGGGCCTTACTTCTCCCGGCCGGGACAATCCTACAAGGGTGCCGATAATTACTACAATCACTCCCAGTACATCGAAGGGTGGTCGTATCTGGGGCAAAGCCTTGGAACGCCGTTGCTCATCCCTCGCTACGACCTGACCGCTGCGGCGCGGCAGAGCGACCTGTTTTTTCCGGATAACCGCCTGATTGCCGGTTACCTGGCCATTGAAGCGTTGTTCCGTCAGCGGATTACGGTTACCGGTAAGGTTTCGTACAGCAGCCATGCCGGGTCGTATGTGAGCCCTTATCCAAAACCGGTCCGGCAGTTTTCGGCAGCCATTCAGGTAGTGATGCCGGTCACACAGGCAAACCGCGATCAGGTATATATAGCTGTGGCAACGGATCAGGGTAACCTGCTGGCGCGAAGTACCGGGGCGATCATTGGTTTTCAGACACGACTTCTCCGCCCGTCTGCTAGTGCTAAAGGCCTTCGATGAACGCTGTTGAGTGATTTTAAGTAGCCGGAATAATTAAAAAGGTTATATAAAGGTTCTGTGTTAACTAGCTGTTTTGTTATTGTTAAGTTGAGGGTATTTATTTCTTAAATGCTTGATATTTAGGAAAAGATGGCATAATGGAGTACAGTTAGCTTTGCGCCGCTATTAATCGATAACCTACGCAAAATGCAAAAACTTTACTTCGCAGGTTCTGGCATACGTACCGTTCAGAGTACGTTACTGTCATTACTACTATCTTGTCTTATCGCGCTGCAAGCCTACGGGCAATCTGTGACCGGTCGCGTATTGGCAGAAGACAATCAGCCGATGCCGGGGGTTTCTATTGTGGTTAAGGGTACATCAACGGGCACCAGCACACGGGCGGACGGTACGTATACGCTCAGCGTTACCGACCGGAATGCCGTGCTTACGTTTTCCTTCATCGGCTACGAAACACAGGAAATCAAGGCTGGTAATCAGTCGGTCATTAATGTTACGATGAAAGCGGGAACGCAAACGCTTTCTGAACTGGTCGTGACGGCCTTAGGGATTAAAAAAGATGTTCGTCAGACAGGGGTTGCTATTCAGCAGGTGGATGGTGCGTCGCTGATCAAAGCCCGGGAGCCGAACCCGATCAATAACCTGGTCGGTAAAGTAGCCGGTCTGACCATCGGCGCGAGTGCCGAACTGCTCCGTAAGCCAACCATCGCCCTGCGCGGTAACACCGACGTGCTGTTTGTGGTGGATGGGGTGCCGATTAACTCGGATACCTGGAACATCAGCAATGATGACATTGACACCTATACCGTCCTGAAAGGGGCTTCGGCTTCAGCCCTGTACGGTTTCCGTGGTAAAAACGGGGCGATCCTGATCACGACCAAACGCGGTTCTAAAGATAAGCGCGGGTTTTCGGTAGAAGTTAATACCAGCCAGCAGCTGGATAACGGTTTTATCGCTATCCCGAAAGTACAGGATGAGTACGGCCCAGGCGACCACGGCGTGTATGCCTTCGGTGACGGTAAAGGCGGTGGTCTGAACGACGGTGACTACGACATCTGGGGACCTAAATTCCAGGGTCAGCTGATTCCGCAGTATGACAGTCCGATCGTTACCGGTCAGACATTTACGACAAAATTTGCCAACGGTAACTCGTTTACCAGCAACCGCCAGCCGACGCCATGGACAGCCCGTGGTAAAGATAACCTGACCCGTTTCCTGCAAACCGGTGTTATCTCAACAAACAACATCGCCGTTTCGTCGACCGGTGAAAAGCATGACCTGCGCTTCTCCATGTCGCAGAACTACCAGCGCGGGCTGGTACCTAACACCAAGCTGAACATCACTAACTTTAACATTTCAGCCGGCTATAATTTCTCTAAAAAACTGCGGTTTGAGTCGAACCTGAACTACAACCGTCAGTATACGCCAAATTTCCCGGATGTGAACTACGGGCCTAACTCGATGATCTATAACATGGTAATCTGGGGTGGTGCGGACTGGAACATCGATGACATGAAGCAGATCTGGCAACCGGGCAAAGAAGGTACACAGCAGATCTACGCCGAATACCAGCGTTACAACAACCCGTGGTTTATGTCGAAATACTGGCTGCGGGGTCATTACAAAAACGACATGTATGGCTACACGTCGCTGCGCTACGAACTGGCCAATGGTCTGAACCTTACTGCCAAAACACAGCTGACAACCTGGAACCTGCTGCGGACGGAGAAATTCCCGTATTCAATGACGGTATATGGCCGTGAAGAAGGCCGTGGCGATTATCGCGAAGACCGCCGGAATATGTTCGACAACATTAACCAGGTCCTGTTGCAGTACAACAAGACAGTTACGAAAGACCTGACCATTAACGCACTGGCGGGTGGCGAACTCCGGGTGTTTAATTACAACTCGAATTATGCCAGCACCAACTACCTGAATGTGCCGGGTGTTTACAACTTTGCCAACTCAGCGAACCCTGGTCTGTTCAGCAACTTTACGGCCGACATGCGCGTATTGTCTGCCTATTACTCGGCTGACGTGAGCTTCCGTGACCTGCTGACACTATCGACTACGGGCCGTGTGGACAAACTATCGACCCTGCCGAAGTCGAACAACACCTATTTTTATCCGTCGGTGGCCCTGAGCTCGGTGATCTCGGATTATGTGCAGCTGCCGGCCGCTATTTCCTTCCTGAAGGTACGTGGTTCGTATGCCAACGTGAAAGACGGCCTGACGCAATCGACGATCGGTACAACGCCGGGCTTGTCGTTCCCGCTCGGTTATGGGGATGATTATTCGTCATCTTACGGTGGGCCGACATACCAGAACTCAGCGGTTTACAGCACGGCCCTGGCCTACAATAACAAGCCGGTTGCCTATTACACCAACACCCTGAACAACCCGGACATCAAACCAAACTCAACGTCGCAGACAGAGTTTGGTCTGGATGCGCGCTTCCTGCGGAACCGGATTGTACTGGATGCCGCTTACTTCATCAGCAACGACGGCCCGCGGATTTTCAGTCTGCCGATCTCAGGCGTAACGGGCTACAATGCCCGCCTGGTGAATGGTATCAAGACCCAGAAGAAAGGCGTTGAAGTGTCGGTGACGAGCAAAGCACTGCGCCTGGAAAACGGCCTGAGCTGGGACGTTGTCGGGAACTATTCTACCTACGTTGAACGCTTGAAGGAAGTGTATCCGGACGGCGGTATCAACACCCTGCAATCCAGCTATTTCGTAGGCAGCAGCAGCAGTAACCGGTTCCTGAATGCCGGCGACCGTACAGACGCTTTCTACTCAGGGGCCTTTATCCGTACGCCGGACGGACAGTTAATCAACGATGCCGGCGGCCGGCCGATCGTAAATCCGGTGGCTCAGCTGATGGGCTACGTGAACCCAAAGTTTGTCTGGGGGATCAACAACAAATTCGGGTATAAGAACTTCAGCTTTAGCTTCCAGTTCGACGGTCGGGTAGGCGGTGTTATTGCCGACTATGTAAAGCAGAAAACCTATCAGGGTGGTCGTAACATCGAAACGGTGCAGGGCGCGCTGGGGGCAGCCCGTGAGAACGATGTACAGAACATCAAATCGTATGTTGGTGACGGGGTAGCGGTAAATGGCACCATCAAGTATGATGCCCTGGGCAACATTACCAACTACGGCGAACTACAGTTCTCACCGAACACGACCAAAACGTTCGCGCAGGATTACATTGCCCGTGTGTATGGTCAGACGGAGGCTTTCCTGATCAGCCGCACGTTTACCAAACTGCGGGAAGTGGTAATCGGTTATTCGCTGCCGCAGTCGCTGCTGGGCCGGATCGGCGTGAAGCAGGCCACCGTATCGGTAGTTGGCCGTAACCTGTTGTACTTCGCTGCCCGTAAAGACATCGATATCGATCAGTTTGTGACCGGTGGCCGTTCTGACCTGCAGACGCCGACAACCCGCCGGTATGGTATCAACCTGAATCTGACATTCTAAGCGACAATAAGGCGTGGTAACGGCCCCGTTGCTACGCCGTAATCCAATCTGAAAAAAAGCAATGAAAATCAGCAAGTTATATATTCTGGTTGCGGCTGCTCTGTTTACATTCACCAGCTGTGAGCGACCATTCGATGAACTCGAAAAAGACCCGAACCGGCCGACAAATGCACCTGCCTCGCTTGTGCTCGGTGGTATTCTGAATGATGTATATGGCATTTACGGTAGCGGTGCCTGGAATGATTCGCAGCGCTACAACCAGTATTTCGCCAGCAACTACAACTATTACGCAACCAACGAATATACCTGGACACAGACCGGCTTTCAGTTTACGACATTGAAAAATGTGGTAAAAATGGAGGAAGAAGCGAAGAAAGCCGGTTTGCCGGACGTTAACGCCTATGCTGCCATCGGTAAGTTTATGCGGGCGGTTATGTTTGAGAACATGACCAAACGGGTGGGAGACCTGCCACTGGCGGATGCCCTGAAGGGGTTAGAGAATCAGACACCAAAGTACAATACACAGAAGGAGGTGTATGTACAGGTGCTCAAGTGGCTCGACGATGCCAACACGGATATGGCTTCGCTGGTGGCCAAAGGCGACAATAACCTGCAGGGCGATATTTATTACGGCAACAGCCTGAGCAAGTGGCAGAAAGCCGTTAACGCGTTTAAGCTCCGCGTCCTGATCAGCCTGAGCGCCAAGGAGGCGGATACGGATCTGAACGTGAAAGCCCGCTTTGCCGAAGTGCTGGCCAGCCCGTCGAAATTCCCGCTGATGGCCGGCATGGACGATAACTTACAGTACGTTTACAACAACTCATTTAACAAATACAACCGGAATCCGGACAACTTCGGGCAGAATGCTACCCGCGAGAACATGAGCAGCACCTACCTGGGTACGCTTACCAGCCTGAAAGACCCGCGTACGTTTGTGGTCTCCGAGCCGGCGCCGGCAAAAATCAAAGCCGGTCTTGCGCCAACAGATTTCGCGGCATTCGTGGGCGCACCGATGGGCGAGGACCTTGCCATTATGTCGTCGAAGGCCAATCAGGGTGACTATTCGTTCCAGAACCGGAAACGATATTACACAACCTATACCGCCGAGCCATTTATCATGGTGGGTTATCCTGAAATGCTGTTCAACATTGCCGAGGGCCTGAACCGTGGCTGGGCAACGGGCAATGCTGAGAGTTATTACACCCAGGGTATTCAGTCGTCGTGGGCATTTTATGGCCTGAAAGACGGGGCGAACGATGTGTTCTTCTCGGCTGACGGCGGCTACAAAAGCTTTAACACGTTTGCCGTAACGGTAAACTACGCAGATTACTACGCACAGGCGGCTGTAAAATATGCCGGTAACAACGCCAATGGCCTTAAACAGGTTCTGACCCAGAAATACCTGGCCATGTTCCAGCAGTCGGGCATGGAGGCGTGGTACAACCAGCGCCGGACCGGTATACCGACGTTTGATGTAGGCCCCGGTACCGGCAACAGCCAGCGGATTCCGAAGCGGTGGCAGTACCCGACGACCGAAACTGCATACAATGCACAGAATTACAAAACCGCTATTACCAGCCAGTATGGTGGCCAGGACGATATAAACGCTGCTATGTGGTTGCTTAAATAATCCAGTAGAACGCTTAACATGTAAAGGCAGAGCCAGCTTGGTTCTGCCTTTTTTTTGATGAAGGAGCCTGAAGGGCGCTTTTCATGTAACGGCCTGTGCCGGTCTGATCACCGGATTATTGCCCGTGCAGGCCGGCCATTACTGTTTAAGTTCGGCATTACCGAAATGAACCGAAAACTGCTTACACCAGATCAATACAAACCGCTGCTGGTCAAGACGGAGCGGTGTCGTTAAATCAACATAAAAATTGCCGGATGTGGTAAGCCGCTGCACTTCCGTAAAATTTCCGGCTTGTGTATCGGCGGCCAGATAGATACGGAGGTCAGGCCCCCCGTCAGTGGCAAAGTTGGTAAAAACAAGGGTCTGTTTGCCCGACTTTTCATACAGTTTTACGGTGCCGCTAACCGTATGAACACCATTGCGGAACGTACCGGAGGCAACCAGTTGCCGGCCCGTTGAGTCGAATGTCTGCGTCGGGTTCGTCGTGTTGACGGGTACGCCTGCACTGCCCAGCGGCGTGAGGTCTTTGGGTTTCGCGCAGCTACCGGCTACCAATAGTATCAATGAGTAAACCAGTACTTGTTTCAGGATATACGCTTTCATACGATTGAGGGTTGATTTACTTTATTTTGTACGTTTCACAGCAGGCCAGTTTTGATCCGCTTTGTCGATATAGGTTTTCTGGTCTTTGTTCCATGATTCACGGACCTTTGTATTGTAATTAAAGTACAGTTTCCCGTCTACCAGTGTCCATGCGTCGGCTTCTGTAGGGGCTTTATATCCTCTGGACATACCAAAGGCGCAATAGCCGCCATACTGAGGTATATAGGCAGCCGGATTAGCCTGAAAGGACTCTTTGTTGCGGACAGAAGCAAAACGCCAGGTAACCCCGTCATGCATAATACTGATGGAGGAGTCCCCGCGCGCAGGTTTTCCTTCGGTAAAGAAAGAAACCGGATCGTACCCGCGCAGAGCGATACCGCCGGGACTAAAAATTGCCGGCAACGGGGTTTCTTTCTGTTGGGCAAAAACGCCTGTTGCCACGAACAGGACCAGGATACATGCGTAAGCAAACCGGATTGTTTTCATTATGGAGAGGTTTTGACGTAGAAGATTGACTTAGTTTATGTAGGTATATCTGATTGATGAGCAAGGCAACACTAAACAAAAAGGTTAGCCACGGGTCAGAGCCATACTCGTTGCCGGTTGGTCAGCCTTTCCATATTACATAGCATTGCCATACCGCCATTCCCAGAAACGTATAGCCGGTTAACCGGTTAAGCAGATACAGTTTCCGTGGCTCCAGCACCTGACAGCGCAGGCGATCGGTCAGCCACGCCACGATGGCGAGTAAAACGAACGCACCACATCCGGTTGCCAGAAAGAAAATGACTTTTGCCTGCGCTGTATTTTCCGGTGTCAACGGATTTAATCCCGCCGGTGTGTGCGTCAGGTAAAGCCAGATGGCTGACCAGAACGGAATCAGCTGCGGATTGGTCCCCCCCAGTACAAGCCCTTGCCAGAACGGGCCTGTTCGCCGGACCGTAACCTGCGCGGTGTGTACCTGTGCTGACGATCTGAGGGCGGCTACACCAGCCAGGAACAGTACAGGGACCGGTAAAAACCGGAAGATTATTTCCAGATTCCGGTTGTCGGGTAGCCAGCTAAGGCCGTTGATCGCCAGCGCGCTATACGGAATTTCGGGCAGGCTGCCCCCAAGCGCCAGCCAGAGACCGGCGTTGCGGCTTTGCTTCAGGGTGGTGTTTGCCACCGCCAGATTGACCGGTCCCGGGTGTATAGAGCCCAGAAAGCTTATCGCGGCCACTATAAAAAACAAGGCAATCATGGTCAATGACTATGTTGGTGACTAACGGTCGAATAGGCAACGCCGAAATGCGCGGGCAGGACGATGTGACAAAAGCTGTCCTGAACGGCTACCTGGATCAATGCCATGTGGTGGATGGCATGTTCGATATTGTAGAGGAGCTCCCGGGCAAACGTAGACGGAATGTTAATCGGGTTATCTCCGTCTACAGACAGGTCACCTTCAAGCGTTAACGGATGGTAGAGGTCCATCCGGTGAATGCACCGGTCCAGCACAGCCATTCGGTGAAGGGCTTCGGTAATGTCTGTTTCCAGATACAGACTGCGTTGCCGTTTATCGTAATTGATGGTTCCGGTCTGCGTACCGGTAACCAGAATATCGAAAAACTCAAGAATGTGCCGGACATGCTTACCGATTGTGTTTCCCGACAAAACGACTAATGGCTGTGCATAGTCTGAGTCGGACAATTGATGGAGCAGGCCGGTTAACTGCCGGAATATATCGGAACTTGACGATTTGATTGACATTACGATCAGTGCTATACGTTACGTGTTAAGAAGTAGGTTTCCGTTTCGGAATCATGACGAGCGCCGACCATTGTGCATGGGTCAGGAGCAAAACCACTGCACAGCTCAGGAGGACAATCAGCGCCAGAAAAAACAAATACCCTCCGTCGTCCAGTACTTCGATGCCTAACACGGTAAGATGAGCTCCGATTGCCCCCAGCATCGTTGCCATACCGGTCAAAGCGCCCAGCCAGCTGGTACGGGGAATCAAAAGGAATACACTGGTTATCAGTTCGGCAACACCCGCCCCGATACGGCCCCACGGTTCAATGCCCAGCCTGGAAAAAATATAGACCGATTCGGGAGCGGCCCCGAATTTGAAGTATAACGTCTGTAGCAGGATAATGGCTGCGATCAGACGGGCTGCCCATAAAATATAGTGTCGGCTCTTGTTCATTGCGTTAGGCCGGTTACATTGCACCGGCAATTTTGGTCCAGTTCATATCTGCTTTGCGGTGGAGAGCGGTTTCGTCTTTATTCCACTTCGTCAGGGTGTTGTTGAAAAACGTATGGTAAAACAGGTACAGCTTACCATCAATGATTTTAAACGTTTCGGGGTCGATCTCAACTTTTTCGCCTGAATCGCCCATCGCGTATGCACACCAGCCACCATATTCGGGCTCGTAGCGTTCGGGGTTCGTTTTAAAGGCTTTCAGCGTTGCCGGCGAGACAAATTGATAGCGGACGTTTTTAAACGAAAAACTATACTCCGCAGACCCTTTCACCGCTTTGTGCTGCGTAAAATAGGCAACCGGGTCATAGCCCTGAATGGCCAGGCCATCTTTGCCGAGGTTGAACTGCTCTTTCCGTTTTGCCGGATCCTGGGCGAAAACGGCAGCTGACCAGGCGATTGCTATAAATACTAAAATGATTGATTTCATGGAAGTCCGTAAATTAAGTGACGTAACAGGGCTGTTTAATCTGCCTGCTGATTCATACTCAACTTCTGTTCCATGTGTGCCGGGTATTGCGTTTATGGGATAATGTTTTGATTTATAGGATATTATTGTTTTGGTCTGATTTCTTGACCGGCAGTGCCTTTCTGATATTTCGGGATCCTTACTAAATGCCGGAAAGGTTATTGCTAATTGCAGTAAAGGTTAACCCTGTGTATAACTTGTTAATTACTTCAGATACCCGTAAAGGATTCAGACTATGCTCTCTTTTTTTGATGACAATGACGGTGAGTCAGCGGTGCAGCCGGTCGTGTTAATTGTTGACGATATGCCCAATAATATCAGCATATTGTTTGAGGCACTTTCACGGCTGAATTTTAAAGTACTGGCTGCCCGGGACGGGAAAAATGCGGTTGACCAGGCAAGGATTGCGCAGCCGGATCTGATCCTGCTGGATGTGATGATGCCGGGCATGGATGGTTTTGAAACATGCCGGCGGCTCAAACAGGATGAACTGACGGCAGCGATTCCGGTTATTTTTATGACTGCGTTAACCGAAACCATTGATAAGGTAAACGGCTTCAACATCGGTGCCGTGGATTATATAACAAAGCCTTTTCAGCTGGGTGAGGTAGTGGTGCGAATCAGAACCCATCTGAAAATAAGAAACTTACAGCAGGACCTGCAGCGGCTGAACACAGAGCTTGAAGCACGGGTTGCCGAGCGGACGGCGTCGCTTACGAAAGCACTTGCTGAGGTTGAGCAGTTAAAAACGCAGCTGCAAACCGAAAATACCTACCTGCGGGATGAGCTGCATCAACTTACTAATTTTGACGAAATCGTCAGCCAGAGCAAGCCGTTCAGTCAGGTTCTGCGGCAGATTGAACAGGTTGCCCCGACGCACTTTACCGTGATGATTCTCGGGGAGTCAGGAACCGGGAAGGAACTGCTTGCGAGGGCAGTGCATAACCTGTCACCCCGTAAAAAAAAGGCGCTGATCAAAATTAATTGCGCGGCGTTGCCGGCAAATCTTATTGAGAGTGAGTTGTTTGGCCACGAAAAAGGGGCGTTTACCGGAGCGGCAAACCAGAAAACAGGGCGTTTTGAGCTCGCTGACGGGGGAACAATATTTCTGGATGAAATCGGCGAAATGCCGGTTGACCTACAGCCAAAATTGCTGCGGGTGCTGCAGGAAGGGGAGTTTGAGCGGATCGGCGGTAATAAAACAATCAAGGTAAATGTACGGGTCATTGCCGCCACTAACCGGGATTTAGAGAAGGAGGTGCAGGCGGGCAAATTCAGGGAGGACCTATATTACCGGTTGTGTGTTTTTCCGGTGAAAAGCCTCCCGTTACGCGACCGGAAAGAAGATATCCCGCTGCTGGTCAGGCATTTTTGTAAAAAGCATGGCCCAGGCATCGGGAAAGTAATCGATACGATTCCCGAAGAGGTGCTGACGGGACTTAGCGCTTATCACTGGCCGGGGAATATCCGTGAGCTGGAGAATGTCATTCAGCGGGCCTTGATTCTTTCGCCCGGAAAAACCCTGACGCTGGGGGACTGGGCCTGGCGCCGGCCGCCGCTGTCGCAGCCGGAGGGGTTTGTTTCGCTGGAAGACCACGAACGGGAATACATTACGCAGGTCCTTGAGCATACACGCTGGAAAGTAAGCGGTAAGAACGGAGCGGCTGAAATTCTGGATATCATCCCGACAACCCTTGATTCAAAAATGAAAAAACTGGGCATCAAACGGCCCTGATTGCTTACGAAAAGCCGTAAAACTTCGGAAATACCGTAAATCCGTTCAGCAGATAGTTACGGAAATCTGCCTGAAATGCTCATTGTGAGGGTTTCAGGCAGATTTTTTTTCAGGTATATCAATTGCCTTGATATATCGTGAAAAGACAAACGTTTCGATGTGTACAGCAACCTATCTTCCTGCCCCGGCAAACGGCTTCATACTAACCCATAGCCGCGATGAACATACCGTACGGCAACCGGCAATGCTGCCGCAGGTACATGCGTATGGTGGTCAGTCCCTTTTATATCCCGAAGACCCCCGCAGCGGCGGAACCTGGATCGCCGGTAGTCCTGAGGTATCGGTCTGTTTACTGAACGGAGCCTTTACGGCCCATATTCCGGAGCCGCCCTACAGGCATAGCCGCGGGCTCGTACCGCTGCATGTATTTGACTACCCCTCTGTGCGTGAGTTCTGCCGTCGCTATGATCCGGCAGGGGTTGAGCCCTTTACCCTTATACTGGCCACGGCAGGCTCACTGACCGAGTTTCGCTGGGATGGCCGGTCGAAACATGTACTGCCGCTAAATCCGCACAGCCCCCGGATCTGGTCTTCGGCCACACTCTATACCCCACAGAGCATGCGCCGGCGCGAACAGTGGTTCCGGAACTGGCTGAGTACAACAGATGCCATTCATGTTGACGCCATCCGGGCGTTTCACCTGAACGCAGGGAAAGGGGACCCCGAAAACGGGCTGCTGATGAACCGCAACAACGGGCTGATGACCCTCAGCCTGACCAGTATTGTGCAGCTGCCGGCGGATCAACGCATGCTATACACGGATCTGCTGCAGCATGAATCTGTTTCGCTACCACTTAATCAACACGACTATGTCATCTGTTAGCGTAGATAAATCCGGAAAAACCGGTGAGAACCAGGGAGAATCTCCGGTGCTTAATCAAGTCCGTAACCGGCAGGAGCGTGTGTTTAGCTGGTTCCGGACTTCGCCGTTCCTGATCCGGTTAACGGCCTGGGAATACTGGCCGTTCAGTATTGTATACATACCGGTTTTTGTCTACTGGTTATGGCTTTCGCTCCGTGCCCGCTCGTTCTTTTTTTTCTCGGCGTCCAATCCGTCTATCGAAACCGGCGGGTTGCTGGGCGAATCCAAATGGGCTATTTTAAAGAAAATAAATCCGGCATTTCTCCCGCAGACGCTGTTCGTTAATGTAGCAGACACGTCGGCGGAGGCCGTGGAATTTATTGTGCAGAGCCGGTTCCGGTTTCCGGTAATTGCCAAGCCGGATGTGGGTGAACGGGGCTGGCGAGTTGAAAAAATCAATACGACAGCGGAGTTACAGGACTATATCCGGACTGCACCGGGAAACTTCCTGATTCAGGATTATGTCGATGAACCGCTTGAGTTCGGGGTATTCTATTATCGTTTTCCGGGTAAAGCGCAGGGGGTTGTTTCGTCCATTGTCCAGAAGGAATTTCTGAGCATCCGGGGCGATGGCAAAACGAGTATCGGTAACCTGATACGGCAAAATAGCCGGGCCGTTTTGCAGCGTAAAGCGTTAGCCGAAAAATACGGTAAGCGTCTGCATGAGGTATTGGCCGACGGGCAGGTGTTGCAGCTGGTAGCCATCGGTAATCATAGCCGGGGGACTAAGTTTCTGAATGCCGGTAGCCTGATTTCACCGCATGTCACCCGGCTCTTCGATACCATCAGCCGTGATGTCGACGGATTTTATTTTGGCCGGTACGACATCCGGTGCCGGTCAATCAATGATTTGTCAACCGGCGAGCACCTCCGGATTATGGAATTGAATGGTGCCGGTGCCGAACCGGCCCATATCTATCACCCGGGTTTTCCGCTCTGGCGTGCCTGGGAGGTATTGTTGTTTCACTGGGAAATTCTCTTTCAGATCAGCCGGGAAAATCACCGGCGCGGCTATGACTACATGACCTTGAGCGAGGCGCGTCTATACTGGAACAAAAGCAGATCAAAAAGCAAACAGCTATGATAAATCAGGACAACAAGTTAGACTTTACAGGCCTGACGGTTTTAATTACGGCCGGGCCGACACAGGAGCCCATCGATCCCGTGCGCTATATCAGTAACCGGTCAAGTGGTAAAATGGGATACGCCCTGGCCAGCGTTTTTGCGGAAGCCGGGGCGGAGGTGATTCTGGTCAGCGGGCCGGTCGCGCTGACTATGCAGCATGAGTCGGTTACCGTCGTACCGGTCATGACGGCGCAGGAGATGTATGAGGTCAGTTCACGCTATTTCGGAAAAGCACAGCTGGTTATCTGGGCGGCAGCCGTCGCCGATTATACCCCGAAGACCGTAGCAACCGGTAAGCTCAAAAAGAAAACGGCTGACTTTATGCTTGAACTCGTCAAAACAGTGGATATTGCTGCCACACTCGGGGCGCAGAAACGCAGTGATCAGTTCATTGTCGGGTTTGCGCTCGAAACAGACCACGAAAAGGAACATGCTCTGGCTAAACTTACGGGTAAACATCTTGACCTGATTGTCCTGAACTCCATGCGGCATGAAAACGCCACGTTTGGCTTCGATACCAATCAGATCACCCTTTTTGACCGTCAGGGAGAGGAGATTGCTTTTCCGCTCAAGCCCAAGAATGAAGTGGCCCGCGATATTGCTACGGCCGTTTACGAACGGTTCATCGTTGCCTGACAGAGCTGAAGAAAAAAGGGGCATTCCGGTAAGGAGTGCCCCTGCTTGCAGTGAACCTGTTCTGAAATAGTTAGTTAAGTAACAAAATCTATGTTTTTCCGCTTCCGGAAATAGGTCATGTCAGACTGCCGGAATGCTTAAAAATGATAGGCGACGGCCAGCATCGGCAACAGGTTTTTTGTCCGGTACCGATCATTGTCAAAGGTAAGCTTCTTTGTCGTCTGGTACTCATTAAACTGAAAATTAAGGCCGGCCCGCAGGCTAAGTTTCGGGGTCACGGCATAGCGCACATAAGCCTCAGAATTCAGACTGCCAATATCACTGTCGCTGATCAGCAACAGATTAAAGGCGGTTGGACGGGCTTGCTGGGTCGTTCCGGTCAGCGCCGACCGGCCGGGGCCCTTTGAGGTAAATGTGCCGTTCCGGGGGCTGCCAAAACTAAAACCAATACCATCAATATTGAAACCGGCGGCTACTTTCTGTGACAGGGCATATTCGAGGTGAATACTGATATTTACTGAATTAATTTGTGTTGACTGAAATTTCAGGGTGTCTATATTCTGAACCAGGTCTTCACTGAATAAGGCAAAAATGCTGTGTTTCCCTGACGTTAGCCGGGCGGGCGCCGTCCGGTACGTGGTATTGCTGCCGAAGGCCGAGGTAAACCGCAGGCCATACCCAATCCGGAAGCGGTTCTGACGGCCTATACCATGCAGCCGGCTGACAGACAGTGCCGTGGTTGTGAAATTGCCTTTAGTGGCAAAACTAAGGTCGATATTTTGGGTAACGTTTGCCGCTACTGCCGGCGGCGGGCCTGATTGCTGTGCCATGCCTGAAAACGGGAACGCACATAGTACCCCAGCGGCACAAAATAGTCTGATCATACGCTTTATGTTTTAAAAGGATATCAATGCTGACAATCGTTTCCAAACACTATGCCGTATATGATGCGCTGATAAGTAGTTGTCTGGCAGGGAATTGAGGCCTTTTTTTGGGAATGGCCACAGGTGCTGCTCCGTCCTGTTTCTGATATTTCAGGGTTTTTACGAAATATCAGAAACAGGACGCTCCGGCGACGCCCCGCAGGCGCAGAAGTGATTGATAACGGATGGTCCGAAACTTGTGAACCTACTGATATGAGAATAGTTGTGTTACTACTTTATGGGTTGCTGATAAGTGCCGGATCGGGTAATGCCCAGCCGAAGGGCTTGCCCTTCATTCAGCACTACGCGCCCAGAAACTACGGTGCGCACCCCGAAAACCGTGCGATCTGTCAGGATCAGCGGGGTGTGCTGTACGTGGGGAATCAACACGGTGTGCTGGAGTATGACGGCAGTACCTGGCATCTGATACCGGTACAGGGGCAGGTCGTCAGAGCGGTAGCCGCTGATACCGCCGGACGGGTCTATGTCGGTTCCGAAACGGACATCGGGTTTCTGGAACATGCTTCGTCCGGCCAGACAGAATATAAATCACTGAAGAAATACCTGACCGCATCATCGATACGGCCCCAAAAAGTAACCCGTGTATTTGCTACCCGGTATGGGGCGTTTTATTGTACCGATAACGGGGTATTTCAATGGAACCCGGCGGGAAACAGCCCGCAAACGATCAGGACCTGGCTTCCGGCCGGCGAAACGGGCATTCGCCGGGCACACGTTGCCGGTCATTATCTGATGATTCAGGGCAGGAGCGGCCGGTTGTACCAGACTGATCTGCGCGGGAGTTACCCGTTACGGCCGATGGCTGGTACAGGACAACTGGAGCCGGAGTTAGTAGAAGCCATTTTGCCGTATCCTTCCGGAAACCGGTTTTTGTTCGTTACCTGCCATCACGGGCTTTTTGTCTATACTCCGGAAACGGCTACATCGGCTGCCGGTTTAGACCGGTTGCTGACAACTGCCGAAGACTGGCTGACATCTGCGCGGGTCTTCAGGGCCTTATGTATCCATGACCCGAAAGCGGATACCTACGCCTATGTTATCGGGACGGCGAGGGGAGGGGTGCGGATTTTTGATGAGCACGGCCGTCAGGTACAACAACTGGATGAAGGCAACGGGCTGCGCCGGAATGCCGTACTGAGCTTATTTTATGACCGTGAAAAATCACTCTGGATCGGAACCGGCAGTGGCCTTGACCGGGTCGAGTTCAGTTTACCGGTCACCCGTTTCGATCACACGTTTAATGTCCGGTCAACGGTATGGGCCATTTGCCGCCATAAGGGTATTTTATACATAGGTACCAGTCTGGGCCTTTTTGCCTGGAGTGATGCCGGTCAGCGGTTTATGCCCGTGCCGGGTGCCGATGCCAGCTGCCGGACCATTCAGGTGGCCGGTGACGACATACTGGTCGGTGCCGCAGGCTTTATCTGGCGGGTGCGTGACCGGAAAATCGTGACCTCAATGTCAACGGAAGGCCAGACGGTCAACAGCCTGTTGCCTGTTTCACCGGACAGGATTCTGGCGGCCCAGAGCGACGGACTCAAATGGTATGATGCCGCAGATGGAGCCGGGCATCGGGTTGCCGGTGCTATAGGGCAGACAGAATGCGTGTCACTGGCAACCGACGCAAAGGGGATGTTTTGGGTTGGTACTGCCTACAAGGGTTTTTACCGGTTAAGGCCGGGACCATCCGGTACCTATGAGGCAAAGCGGATTACCATACAGCACAGGAACGATGACACGGTTCCGGGCAACTATGTGTATAAAACGAGCTACGGGTTACTGTTTGTCTCGGGCGGGGAGGTGTATTATCCGGATGCGCGACGACAAACACTTACCCTGCATAAACTGCCCGGCATCGGAAAAATCGGCTCATTAACCGGCAGAGACGGACTGGATGCGCCAGGGATCGCCGAAGACACGTCGGGTAAACTCTGGTTTGCCAAGCCCGCCATTGCGCTCTATCCCCGGCGAAAGGCGGGTAAGGTGGTGAACTGGCAGGTCGATAGCCTGAGTCTCAAACCCATCCGGCGGGGTGGGTATGTGGTATATCCCGAAGCAAACGGGCTGGTTTGGGTCGGTACGGACGAAGGGCTGTTCCGGTACGATGGCGCACAGATGACGATGCCGCCGGATTTTCCCGCGCTGATCCGGTCGGTGAGGGTGCTGAGTAATGATTCGGTGCTGTACGGAGGGGCTGGTATCGGGCCTACACTCAGAATTCCGTACCGGTTCCGGGATTTGTCCTTTCAATGTGCGGCGACCAGTTTCGTCGGCGATGATGCCAACGAATTCCAGTTCCGGCTGGTGGGCAATACACGGATGCCGGAAGATTCAGTCTGGACGAAGTGGAGCCTCGAAACCACAAAGGAATACACCAACCTGCCGGTCGGTAAATATACGTTTGCGGTCCGTGCCCGGGATGCCTACGGGCAGCTGAGCCGCGAAAGTATGCTGTCCTTCACCATTGAGCGCCCGTGGTATATGACCATCTGGGCCTACCTGTTCTACTCTTTTATTTTCTGCCTGCTGGTTTTCGGGCTCGTCCGTATTTATACCCGGCGGCTGACGCTTGAAAAAGGCAGGCTGGAAACCGTGGTGCAGGAACGTACGGCAGAGGTAGTCCGTCAGAAAGAAGAACTTTCCGGCCAGGCAGCACGCTTACAGATTGCTAAAGATCAGGCAGAAAGCGCCAACCGGGCAAAAAGTGAATTTCTGGCTACCATGAGCCATGAGCTGAGAACGCCACTGAACGGTATTCTGGGTTTTGCCCAGCTACTCCAGCGTGACACGGGGTTATCGGATCAGCAGCTACGGGGGGTGGGCGTAATCCGGAATAGCGGGGAACATTTACTGCGGCTGATCAATGAGGTGCTGGACATTGCAAAGATTGAGGCGCGGCGGTTTGAGTTTGAGCAGGCTACGGTAAATCTGTCGTTGATTCTCGACAACCTGGCCGCTGAGTTTTCACTCCGGGCACGTCAGAAAGGGCTGGCATTTTCGTATGAAAGCGCATCCGCCATTCCGCAGTGGGTTATAACCGACGAAAAGCGGTTTATCCAGATTTTAAATAATCTGCTGGGGAATGCGATCAAATTTACGGCAACGGGCACTGTCGGGCTTACCGTTTCTGCATATAGCCTGCGCCCTGATCAAAGCCGGCTGACGGTCAGGGTCAGTGACACGGGAACCGGTATTCCCCCGGAACGGTTCAGCGAAATTTTCCAGCCTTTTTTTCAGGTGCGGGACGGACGGCTGTTTACGGAAGGCACGGGACTCGGACTGGCGATTTCAGATCAGCTGGTGCGTCTGATGGGGGGCGAACTGACAGTAGCCAGCTTGCCAGGTAAGGGCAGTACGTTTACCGTGACGATTCCCCTGGCAGTGCCGGAGATAAGCCTGCCGGAAAACGGGCCTGTCCGTAAAACAACAGTACAGCCTGCCGGTTATGCCGGTCCGAAGCGGCGCATACTTATTGTGGATGATCATCCGGATAACCGGTTAATGCTGATGACGTTACTGGAAAGTCTGGGGTTTCAGGCAGAGGAAGCCGCAGACGGGAAACGAGCCGTTGACGCTGTTGTCGCTTCGGTTGGGGACGGTGGTCAGCCGATTGATCTGGCTTTTATGGATCTGGTCATGCCCTCCCTGAACGGGTTTGATGCCTTACAGCTGATCAGGGCTAATCCGCTGACAGCAGGGATGAAAGTAATTGCCTTCTCGGCCAATGTTTTTGAACAGAATCAGCAACGGACCATGGCTGAAGGATTTGATGATTTTATTGCCAAGCCGGTTGATATTGCTCACTTGCTGCAAAAACTGGAGTTACATCTGGGACTGGAGTGGATCTATGACCGTGAGGCGGAGCCCGAGGTAATTCAGGACTCAGCGTCCGGCGGCGGTTCTGTCCCGGATGAAGAGATTGTTGCCGGCTTACTGCACCTGGCCAGGCAAGGCGATATCGGCGGTTTACTACAGGCCCTGAACAAACCAGCGTTGAATCAACCGGAGTTTGAGGCGTTTTTACAACCCTTACGCGTCTGGGCTGCTGAGTTTGATACGCAACAGATCCGGTTGTATCTGGAAGCTGCCGCACAAAAGCAGGAGGGGCAACAGATCATGATATTTCGGGGAGATTCTGAAATGCCGTAAGGCAGTGATGGATGGTCTGCCTGACTATGCCGTTTTACGGACGGACAGGCTGTTTTTGTGCTTTCTGAACCGTGGAATGGTTTTGGCAAAAGAAGGGTAAAACATAACAGAATCTGTATGAAAACGACATTGTTGACACTGATTGGTCTGCTTACCGGGTTAGTAGCTGCCGCACAAACGCAATGGAAGCCGACGACGGCAAGCGTTTCGTTCCGGATTAAAAATGCGGGACTGACGGTAAACGGTACGTTCAGCGGGTTTCAGGGCCAACTGATTTTTGATCCGGCGAATCCGGAAAAAAGTATGCTGGTTGCGTCCGTTGAAGCCAAAACCGTTGAGACCGGAATCGGCCTCAGGAATGACCATCTCCGGAAAAAAGAATACCTGGATGCCGCCACATTCCCGAAAGTTACCCTGAAGTCAACGCGGATTACGGCTAAAGGGAATGGGGTGTACACGGGCGCTTTTGAGCTGAGTCTGAAAGGCGTTACGAAGCCGGTTTCCTTTCCGTTTACCTGCACAAACGGCACCTTCGACGGAGAGTTCCGGATAGACCGGCGGGATTTTGGTGTCGGTAAAAACAGCCTGATCATGGGTGATGAGGTGACGATAATGATTCATGTCCAGACAGCGCCGGCCACTGCTGTGGCAGATGCAAAATAACGATGACCGTGGCTACCGCAGTCAGTTACATTACCGCGATCGGGACGGCAGTGCCCGGCTATCGGTTTGCGCAGATGCAGATAGCCGGATTTATGGCTCAGACCGCCGGACTGATTCCCGAAAAAGAAAAGCAGCTAAGGAGTTTATACCGGCATACGGCCATCAGAACCCGCCATTCTGTGCTTCCCGATTTTGACAGCACGGCAAACGGCGGGCAGTACCGGCTCTTCAATCCGGCAATGGCGCCGCCGACCACGGCGCAGCGAATGGCGATATACCGGGAAGAATGTGTACCACTTGCCGCCCGGGCTGCTGATGCCTGTTTCGCAGAAAGGGAACTGACCAATCCCGGTTTTGACCGTCGTTCGGTAACGCATCTGGTTTATGTAAGCTGTACGGGACTGTTTGCGCCCGGACCGGATGTTGACCTGGTGGACGTTCTGGGCTTAAACAGGTCGGTGCAGCGTATCGGTATCAACTTCATGGGGTGTCACGGAGCGTTTAATGGCCTGAAAGTGGCGGATGCGATTGCCCGCTCGTCGCCGGATGCGGTAATTCTGGTGGTTTGTCTGGAACTCTGTACGCTGCATTTCAGTCAGCGGCAGGATACCTACAGCCTGCTGGCAAATGCCTTATTTGCCGATGGCGCTGCGGCGGTCCTTGTCGAAGCCGGAACGTCTGGCCTGGCACTGACTCATTTCTACAGCGAGATCATCCCGGACAGTAAAACCGAAATGAGCTGGACAATCGGAGACGCCGGCTTTGACATGATCCTGGCCACAACAGTTCCGCAGCAAATCAGAGCCGCTATAAAAGAGGTATTGTACAACTTGCTCAGACAGGCTAATCTCCGGCTTACGGACCTTGGCGGACTGGCTATCCATCCCGGAGGCAAACGGATTCTGGACCTGATAGAAAAGGAGCTGGATACAACCGCTGCTGTGCATACGCATGCCCGTGCGGTTCTGCAGGAGTATGGCAATATGTCGTCGGCTACGATTGTATTTGTTATAGAACGTTTCCGGCAGGAGTTATCGCTTATGCCGGAGCCGGCGAAGCCGGTCGTAGCTTGTGCGTTCGGGCCGGGCCTGACTATTGAAGCAATGGTACTGACACCGGCAGGAAAAACGCAGTGACACATTGATATCCGATGAGGTCTGCTTACCGCTCAATTTTGTGGCAAACGGAAAAAAGTTGACAACCGGTTGAATAGGTTAAGCGCTGTCAAGATTTCCCAATAGTAAGTGTAATGGGTTACCTTTCACTGTTAACCCCAAAATCAGCGTAAAAGAAGGCGTAGTCATTGTAAATTAAGTTTAACGGCCATGGTTGCCAGGGAGACACTACTGCCTCCCTGGCAACCATGGCCGTTACTGTTTTGAATAATATACCCGACAGGCATTCATCCCTTTACTGCTCTGGTTTTAGGTAAAGCTGCACCCAACTACCAATGAAGGACGCTAACCTTCGCTTACTACCTCCGCTATTTGTCCGGATGTACTGCCTGAAGGTAGCCCGGAGCGCGGGCGAATGCCGGAAATGGCGTCCTGTGTACAAAAAACGGCACCTTATCACTCTGTGCTGTTCCGCAACTCAGTTTGTCAGACTTTTTGCTCGTCGACATATATATACATGATATTACCAGAATGTAGGCATTGGTTTATATAACTGGTAAAAATGGATCATCTATGTGGGATAGTAAATCACAAAGTCTACGTCGGCGATAGTTGATCTGGCCGACGATCAGCCCAAACCAGTCACCCATTCACTTTTTAAATAATACTTGCATGTTAAACGCTACTGTTCTACAACCTGACAAGCACTATAATCATGCTTACAAGCAGTTGATCAACCCGTTTTGGAGGGCCTTCATTTTGGTGAGAAACTGTAGTTGGTTATTTTTTTTGTTAATGATCCTCAGTCATAGCGTAAACGCGCAGGTGTCGGGGGCTATCTTCCGCGACTTCAACGGGAACGGCACAAAGGATCTCTTCGATCCGTTGATTCCCGGCATCACTGTCAGCGCCTACAACACCAGTGGGGTGCTCTGTGGCTCGGTTGTCTCATCGACCAGCACAGGGTCCACTAATTACACGCTGACGGGCTGTGGCACGGGGAAGGTGCGCATTGAGTTTACACTGCCTGCTTCCGGGACAATCATGAGCGCCAATAGCGTTGTTGACGTCTCCGCGTTGGGGGCAGATAGCTACGGCAGCTCGGTACAGTTTGTGAATGGCAACAGCACCAACGTCAACTTTGCGATTTTCAACCCCAATGATTATGGCTCCACAACGTTTATACCAAAGGTGTATGTACCTTGTTATACGCAGGGTGACCCACTCGCTTCGGGCGCGGAAGGGACATCAGGCGGTGTCGACTGGTTTGTCGGTTATCCATACGGTTATAGTGGGGATCAAACTACCCACCCGACCAACACAGCAAAAGGTGGAGTGATTGGTGCAGCCTGGGGGGTGGCCTACAGTAAACAGGCAAAAAAAATCTTTACTTCGGCCCTGGTAAAACGACATGTCGGCTTAGGGCAACTCGGAACAGGTGGTATTTACATGGTCACCGAAACCCCCGGGGTCCAGTGGCTTTCAATTCAACCGTTTTACGACCTTGATGCCAACGGCTATCGCACAAGGGCGGCTACACCAACATCTGTCACCTACGGGCAGGGTAGCAGCTACTCATTTGTTCAGTCGGGTTCTCCCCAAACCAGCGTTGTTTACCTTGGCCCTACTGACCCGCTGACCGGTCAGCCGGAAGGTCTGGGCGTAATAGGCACCAATCCGCAACGGGGTTTAACATCCAGTCAGGTTACACCCAACTATGATCCGGCAGCGTTTGATCAGGTAGGTAAAGTGGGGCTGGGCGATCTGGAAATCAGCGATGATGGTCAATACCTGTTTGTCGTAAACCTGTATACCCGAAAACTGATGCGGTTGCAGTTAAACAGCATTACCAACCCGACTGGCATAGTGGCCGTAACGGAGTATAGCCTGCCTGCGGGCATTACCGCCCCGAATGGGGTGCTGCGTCCCTGGGCGTTAAAATTCCATCGGGGAAAGCTGTACATCGGTGCGGTGTCCACTGCCGAGAATGGGGGAGCACTGGCCGATGTAAGTGCCTATGTATTTGAAATTAACGACCCCACCGGTGCGTTAACGTTTACCAATACGCCTGTTTTAACCTATCCGCTTACCTTCCAGCGTGGAGGAGCAAGCGGGACGGCTTGCCAATTCTGGAATCCCTGGACAAACAATACCGCCAATCTTGTTTCATCCGGGCCGATTGTCTGTTATCCGCAACCTATTTTGTCTGATCTGGAATTTACGGATCGGGGAGACCTGCTGCTCAGTTTCCTGGATCGGGGTGGAAATCAGTGGGGACTTAGTAATTACGCTGATTTAGGCAACTCAACCAAACTGGTCGCGTATGCCCTGGCGGGAGACATTCAGATAGCAGGGCTTAACAGCGCTACGAATGCCTTTACGCTGGAGAATAAAGGAAGTATCCGTTCGATCAACAATGAGCTGTTGACGGGAGAACCGACGAACAGCCAGGGCCCTGGTGGAGGTGAGTTTTTCTATCAGGACCTCTTTATCGCGCATAATGAAACAACAATGGGGGCAATGGCCCTGCTCAAAGGGGATGGACGGGTATTACTTACCATGATGGATACCTATGGCTATGCTACCGGTGGCACAGGTAAATTCTCAACCTCGTCTGGTACCGATTACAACAACCAACGCTACACACTTTATGGCGGTGGGCTCGGAAAAGCGATTGGCCTCGGCGATCTGGAATTAGCCAATCCGGTTGCACCGATCGAAATTGGCAACCGGGTCTGGTTCGATACCAACCAGGATGGGATTCAGGATGCGGGCGAACCACCCATTGCCGGTGCGGTAGTCAGGCTCTATGATGCAACCAAAACAACCCTTCTTGCCAGTGCGGTCACCAATGCCACCGGACAGTACTATTTCACCAGCCGGACAGACGGGGTGAGCAGTACCTCGTATGTCTCAGCAACGGTGCTCCAGCCAAACACGAGCTACGCACTTGTGGTAGCTGGTTTAGGTAGCACGGGCCTGAGTGTTACGGCGGTTTCGCCCGCTACACCCGGCGAAACCGGAGCCGTCAATTCCGGAACGACCACCATCAATAATGATGCTACACTGGACAACGTGGGCGGGCAGCGTCTGCCCTGTATCAAGCTGACTACCGGAGACGCTGGCAGTGTACAGCACACTTTTGATTTTGGGTTTACCTGCGTTATGCCCGCTGTTGCGGTTTCGCCCTCCCAGGTTATCTGTCAGGGAGGGTCCTTTACCCTTCCGCTCTCCGCAACCGTTACCAGCGGTACCGCAACAGGGTATCAGTGGTATTTCACCGATGCTGCCGGTTCGTTTTTTTCTCCCATCAGCGGTGCTACCAGCCTGACATTCAGCCCGACACCGGATATACAGCCATCGTCAGCCGGCGGTACGCTCTATTATGCCTTCACTGCCTTCAACGGAGGAGCCGTCTGTGCCGCTACGGCCATTCGCTCACTCACGGTAAAGCGCACACCGACAATCGACTTTACGGCACCCGCTTCGGCTATCACGACCGTGTGTGCCAATACGACAATGAACCTGAGCGTAAGCACAACCGCCAAGGCACCCGATGCCATCCGGTTTGTTTACTTTACCCGCCCACTGGCTTCGCCAACGGATGCCTACACCGCTACGGGCGGCACGGTGCTGGGGACGGTGAACTCGGGCACGGCAGCAACCAACACAGTTACGCTCAACAATGCGCAACTACCCGATCTGGTTGGCTCAATGACTCAGACCTTATATCTCTATGCCCTGCTGCAATCGGCTGACGGGGTTTGTAAACCGGCCACCCAAATTACAATCGTGCTCACGCCACGGCCAACGGTTTCTATCAGCGGGAATACCGTTTTCTGTCAGGGAACAGCCGATATACTCACGGCATCCGGCCCGGCCGGCACCACGTACCAGTGGTACCTCAATAGCGGAACGGCCGTTGTTAGCACAACCAATCCCTTTACAACGCCGGTTATTAACGCCAATACAACCTATCGGGTACGCGGAACCCTGAACGGTTGCGTAGCTGATGATGCCACCTACGATCTGACACCCGTTGTCTGTACGTCCTGTACAGCCGGTCCGACCAGTGTTGGCGGGGTGGTCTTCCGGGATTTCGGAAGTGATGGTATTGATGGGACAACGGATCCGGGAATGCCCGGTATTACCGTCACGATTTTCCGTTGTGATGCCAATGGCCAGAGTACGGAGGTGGCTACGATGCAGACTGATCTCAATGGTGCCTACAGCTTTACCGGGCTGACGGCAGGCACGACCTATCGGGTAGAGTTCACTAACCTGCCTGATGGCTATAGCCCGACCTACCGGGGAACCAACAACGGTACCACGGTGCAATTCACGCAACCCGGTAACTGTACCACCAGCGTAGGTATCAACCATCCGGACGATTACTGCCAGACGAATCCGACCGTAGTTACGCCTTGCTACATTAGCGGAGCTATTTCATTGGGAGCAGGTAATGTATTGGTTAGTTGGCCGTACAATAACGGTGCTGAGAAACCCCTTGCTACCAAGAATCAGATTGGCTCAACCTGGGGACTGGCTTACGCCAAAAAATCCCGGCAATTGTTTTCTTCCGCTTTTGTAAAACGGTATGTGGGAATTCCTGATCTGAATAATGATCTGAAAGCTGATGTGGGTAATATCTATGTAACCTCAAACCTGTCGGGAACACCAACTACAGTACTTTGGAAAGACCTGACAACGCTGGGGCTCAATTTTGGTACGGTTACTAATGATGGAGCTCGGGGGTTGTCTGACCCGACAACGCCTGTTTCAGATCCGAAGTCCTTATCGCTCGTGTTTAAAGCAGGAATCGGCGATATAGATATTTCGAGCGATGAAAAGACACTCTACGTGGTGAACTTGTATAACCGGCAATTACATCTGATTGATATTACGTCAAAGACGCTTGTACAGACAGTCAATATTCCTGACCCGGGTTGTACGGGTGGTACCTATCGCCCATTTGGATTAAAATACCACGATGGGAAACTGTTTGTCGGTGTTGTCTGCGATGGCTCCGTTTCACAGAACCAGGCCGATATGGACGCATTTGTGTATGCCTATGATGGCACAGCTTTCACCGAAGTACTGAGCTTTCCGCTTGATTATGCCCGTCAGACATATTATAATGGAGCACCTGCCAACTTCGCAAAATGGCTTCCATGGCGCGATACCGATCTACAGGCCCGATATTCCTTTGGTAGATTGACTGTAGATCCGCAGCCGATTATAGCAGATATTGAGTTTGATGTGATTACCAATGGCATGATCATTGGCTTGATGGATCGCTTCGGACACATAGGAGGAAATGGTAATTATGATCAAAATGGTAGTTCAACATATACGGCAATTGCCGTTGGCGACATCCGCTACGCCTATCCCAGTGGTATCAATCATTGGACTATCGAATCTGGCGGGGACCGGGACGGGACAGGACCTTATATTCCCCGAACGGATCAGGTTAGTCCACCGAATGCGCAGGAAAATGCGTCAGAGTTTTACAGGGACGACCTGTTACCTTCCGGTGTTAATCAGGTAGGACACCGGGAGACCCTGGCGGGAGGATTAATGGTAATGCCTTTAACCAACCAGGTTGATTTTACGGCGATGGACCCGGCTGATCACTCAAATACAGGTGGAACCAAACGATTAAATAACTCTGATGGTAGTGTAGCAAATACCTTCGAAGTATTTACTAGTGCAGATGCAGGTACGTTGGGTAAAGCTAACGGTTTAGGTGATCTGGAACTCCTCTGTGACCCGGCACCCATTCAGATTGGCAATCGGGTCTGGCGCGATGACAACGCCAACGGGATTCAGGATCCCTGCGAACCCGCTATTCCGGGCGCAGTAGTTACACTCTATAATGCGGCCAAGACGACCGCGTTGGCCAGTGTGACTACCAATGCGGCTGGTGAGTATTATTTCTCCAGCGCCAACATTACAGCGGGTAACAGCAGTTCATCGTTGGCTACTACCGCCCTGACCTACAACACGGGTTATGCCGTTGTGGTCACCAGTCTGGGCTCCAGCACAGTCGTTACGGGCTTGTCGCTTACCAATGTATCACCCGTCACGCCGGGCGAAAGCAGTACGGCTAATTCAGGCACCACCCAGGTCAACAATGATGCCATGCTGGTGAGTGGTAAACCTTGTATAGAATTGACTACAGGCGGAGCAGGAAGCACGAATCACACTTATGATTTTGGTCTGGTGGTTGTACCTTGCTCCCTGAGCCTGACGGCTATTGCCGGCAATTGCGATCCTGCTACGAACCAGTATACCTTAACGGGAACCCTGAGTCTGACCGGTAACAGTACCGGCGGCACGGCCACCCTGACCGACGGCTTCCGGTCGGTGACCTTGACCGTACCGGCCAATGCCACTTCCGTAGCCTACTCCCTGACGGGGCTGATCGCCGATGGTTCCAGCCATACCGTTACGGTAAATCTGACGGGTTGCAGTGGAGCGCCTGTATCGTATATGGCACCGGCTTCGTGTACGGTAGCCGCCGCCATTGTGGTTACCTCCGCCACGGTATGTTACGGCAGTTCGGCGACGCTGACCGCCTCGGGTTGCACGGGTACCGTGACCTGGTGGGACAACACAACGGGCAGCAGCCTGATAACGCCGAATCTGACGGCAACGACAAACTACACGGCAACCTGCACGACCTCAACGGGCTCAGCCACCTTTGCGGTGGGTACGGTGACGGTGATGCCGCAGCCGGTGCTGAGCCTGCTAGCGAGTGCAACCAACGTGACGGTGGGCACACCGGTGAGCCTGTCGGCGATTGGCTGTGCGGGCACACTAACCTGGTCAACGGGTGGGAACGGCAATACCATCAGCGTAACGCCGTCGCAGCCGGGCCAGACTTACAGCACCACCTGCGTGACGGGTCCGGGCTGTCAGACGACGGCTTCGGTGACGGTCAATACCCAACCAGCGGCGAGTCTGGTGGTGATTTCGGCGACGGTATGTTACGGCAGTTCGGCGACGCTGACCGCCTCGGGTTGTGCCAACGGCACCGTAACCTGGTCGAACAACACAACGGGCAGCAGCCTGATAACGCCGAATCTGACAGCAACGACGAATTACACGGCAACCTGCACGACCTCAACGGGCTCAGCCACCTTTGCGGTGGGCACGGTGACGGTCATGCCGCAGCCGGTGCTGAGCCTGCAAGCGAGTTCAACGAATGTGACGGTGGGCACACCGGTGAGCATCTCGGCAATCGGTTGTGTAGGGACACTAACCTGGTCAACGGGTCAGAACGGCGCGGTGATCAGCGTAACGCCGTCGCAGCCGGGCCAGACCTATTCGGCGACCTGCGTGACGGGTCCGGGCTGTCAGACGACGGCTTCGGTGCTAGTCAATACCCAACCATCGGCGAGTCTGGTGGTGGTTTCAGCGACGGTGTGCTACGGCAGCCCTGCAACCCTGACAGCCTCGGGTTGTGCCAACGGCACCGTAACCTGGTCGAACAACACGACGGGCAGTAGCCTGATAACGCCGAATCTGACAGCAACGACAAACTATACAGCAACCTGCACCACGCAGACGGGCTCAACCACCTTTGCGGTGGGCACGGTGACGGTGATGCCGCAGCCGGTGCTGAGCCTTGCCGCCAGCGCAACCAACGTGACGGTGGGCACACCGGTGAGCCTGTCGGCGATTGGCTGTGCGGGCACACTAACCTGGTCAACAGGCCAGAACGGCGCGGTGATCAGCGTGACGCCGTCGCTGCCAGACCAAACTTACAGCGCTACCTGTGTGACGGGTCCGGGCTGTCAGACGACGGCTTCGGTGACGGTCAATACCCAACCAGCGGCGAGTCTGGTGGTGATTTCGGCGACGGTATGTTACGGCAGTTCGGCGACGCTGACCGCCTCGGGTTGTACCAACGGGACCGTAACCTGGTCTAACAACACAACGGGCAGCAGCCTGATAACGCCGAATCTGACAGCAACGACAAACTACACGGCAACCTGCACGACCTCGACGAGCTCGACAACCTTTGCGGTGGGCACGGTAACGGTCATGCCGCAGCCGGTGCTGAGTCTTGCCGCCAGCGCAACCAACGTGACGGTGGGCACGCCGGTGAGCCTGTCGGCGATTGGCTGTGCGGGCACACTAACCTGGTCAACGGGTGGGAACGGCGCGGTGATCAGCGTAACGCCGTCGCAGCCGGGCCAAACTTACGGCACCACCTGCGTGACGGGTCCGGGCTGTCAGACAACGGCTTCGGTGACGGTCAATACCCAACCGGCTGCAAGTCTGGTGGTGATTTCGGCGACGGTATGTTACGGCAGTTCTGCGACGCTGACCGCCTCGGGCTGTGCCAACGGCACGGTGACGTGGTCCAACAGCACAACCGGCAGCAGCCTGATGACGCCGAATCTGACGGCAACGACGAATTATACAGCGACCTGCATCACGCAGACGGGCTCAACGACCTTTGCGGTGGGCACGGTGACGGTCATGCCGCAGCCGGTGCTGAGCCTGCTAGCGAGTGCAACCAACGTGACGGTGGGCACACCGGTGAGCCTGTCGGCGATTGGCTGTGCGGGCACACTAACCTGGTCAACGGGTGGGAACGGCAATACCATCAGCGTAACGCCGTCGCAGCCGGGCCAGACTTACAGCGCCACCTGCGTGACGGGTCCGGGCTGTGTGACGACGGCTTCGGTGCTAGTCAATACCCAACCATCGGCGAGTCTGGTGGTGATTTCGGCGACGGTATGTTACGGTAGTTCTGCGACGCTGACCGCCTCGGGTTGCACGGGTACCGTGACCTGGTCGGACAACACAACGGGCAGCAGCCTGATCACGCCGAATCTGACATCAACGACAAACTACACGGCAACCTGCACGACCTCGACGGGCTCAACCACCTTTGCGGTGGGCACGGTGACAGTGATGCCGCAGCCGGTGCTGAGCCTGCTAGCGAGTGCAACCAACGTGACGGTGGGCACACCGGTGAGCCTGTCGGCGATTGGCTGTGTGGGCACACTAACCTGGTCAACGGGTGGGAACGGCAATACCATCAGCGTAACGCCGTCGCAGCCGGGCCAGACTTACAGCACCACCTGTGTGACGGGTCCGGGCTGTGTGACGACGGCTTCGGTGCTAGTCAATACCCAACCATCGGCGAGTCTGGTGGTGATTTCGGCGACGGTATGTTACGGCAGTTCTGCGACGCTGACCGCCTCGGGGTGCAACAACGGCACGGTGACGTGGTCGAATAACACAACGGGCAGCAGCCTGATAACGCCGAATCTGACAGCAACGACAAACTATACAGCGATCTGCACGACCTCGACGGGTTCAACGACCTTTGCGGTGGGCACGGTAACGGTGATGCCGCAGCCGGTGCTGAGCCTGACGGCCCTGAAAGGAACACCAAATTCCATCACGCTGGTGGCCAACAGTTGCGCCGGTTCGCTGATGTGGTCAACCGGACAGACCTCCGCTCAGATCGTCGTTTCGCCTGCGCCGACAGTGCTGTACTCGGCCACCTGTACCACCGGACCTGGCTGTACAGCGGTAGCTCGCCTGCGGATTGGTACCATTCCGACCAGTTTACAGGTGCAGGCAACCAATGCCGCCATCTGTGCCGGGCAGTCCGTGACGCTGACGGCCGTCAACTGTGGTGCCGACCTCTGGTGGAGTACGGGCCAAACCACGGCTAGTATTGTCGTTCAGCCTGTGCAGACAAGCAGTTACACGGTTATCTGTCAGGACGATGTACAGTCCGTCTCTGTTCTGACAGGAGTAATGGTCAGTGCTGCTCCGGTGCTTACACTGTCGGCCGGCAGCACCACCGCCCTGGCCGGCCAGCCCGTCACGCTGACGGCGACGGGCTGTCAGAGCGGAACGGTGGTCTGGTCAACGGGGCAGAGCGGGACGACAACAATGACTGTCAGCCCGACGGCGACCACGACGTATACTGTCACCTGCGTGACAGGGCCGCAGTGCCAGACAACTGCCAGCCTGCTGCTGACCATCGGGCAGACACCAAACCTGATCCTCAATAAGCTGGTCAGCACCAAAAAGGCGCAGTCAGGGGAAATAGTGAGTTATACGCTTGTGCTGAGCAATACCGGCGGGGCAGCGGCAACGAATGTGGAGGTGCAGGATTCCCTAAGTAGTGGGGTGGTACTGCTGCCAGCCTCGGTTTCTACTTCGACCGGTGCTTTTACGCCCGGTACACCGGGGAGATGGGCCATAAGCAGTCTGGCTGCGGGCGGAACGGCCACGCTGACGTACTCGGTGAGTGTACTGACAGAAGGGGTAGTGTACAATACGGCCCGGCTGGTGGGGATACCGGAAAGTGAAACGACCGTATGTTTTACGGTACCGATAAAAGTCTGTCCGGGTACGGCGTTTCAAATCGGGCTGACGGCACCGGCGGGCTATAGCAGCTATCAGTGGTATCGCAACGGAACAGCGATTGCGCTGGCAACGGGCAGCAGCTACACGGCTACGGCGACGGGCGAGTATAGCGTTCAAAGTGCCGGTGTGCAATGCCCGGCGAGCTCCTGCTGTCCGGTGATTATTGAGCCGGATAGTGTTCCTGCCTTTACGGTCATTACACTGTCTCCAACCTGTCAGGGTGGCCAGCCGCGCAACGACGGGCGGTTAACGGTCCTGGGGTTAGGTCAGAATCCGAGCCAATACCGGTTTGCCATCGCCGAAGGCAGCACTTTTACCCTTGTAAATCCGACTTTGTCGGGCGTTTCTTCCGATGGGTTGGTGGCTACGGATCTGACCGGCGACCGGACGTATACAGTACGGATTTACAATCCGTCAGGTTGCTACCGGGATTTGACGTTTAACCTGACTACGAACTGTAGTTGTCCGCCGGCAATCTGTGTACCGGTAACCGTAAAGAAAACACGTATAGGCAGACCGTAAGATTTCAATTGAGAAATAAGCAAAATGCTAAAAGCCCGGATTATTTTTACATCCGGGCTTTTTTGTGTAATATCCGTCTTATCTGCAAGGATATGGTGATTCCGTTAACACTATTAGCGCATATGAATTACGTAGTGCTAATATTTCTTTAACCTCAGGTACTTCGAGACGGAGTCAATAAATTTCTTTTTATAGAATTTAGAAACCGGTATTGTATGATCGCCGTATAGGTATACGGTACTATTCTGGATTGATCGTAGATAGTCAATGTTTATACAATACTTTTTATGACATTGCTGGAATTTGTCATTTAACGATGCCTGAATGCTTTTTAACGATCTTTTTATAGCATATCTTTTATGCTGAGTATTTACAAAGGTATAATTGCTGTCTGCTTCCAGGTAAATGATATGGCTGAGATCAATTATATCATTTTTGTTGCCATTTTTTAATAAAAATAAGTCCAAAAATGATTCTTCATATGGATTAACATTAGACCGAATAAGGCTTATGTCATTCTCAATGTTACTTGCCTTGTTTTCAGGATTATTTGGTTTTGGCAGGGTGATTTCAGCGCCCTGAGACTTGATAATCCGTACATCGAACCTGCCATTGTTTGTTTTAATAATAAGTGTGTGCTCTGACTTTAATCCTGAAAGAATACGCGTCAGATCTTCGGCATTTGTTAACGATATAACGTTTCCCATCGTAAGCTTTTCCAGTTCGCGAATTTCCGGACAGGATGTCAGATGTAGACGGAATGACTGGCTATACCCGTATCGTGCTATATCCAAACAGCTGTCCGGCCTGGTTCAAAAGTATCAGGTCTTTTATAAACAGCCTGGCGTTCTGGTACAATTAGCGGTCAGCATTTCGGCATTTCCCGTCATTTTTTTGCCGGTTTCCCATACTTTTCAGCGCCTTTTCAGTTATTTTTTCCACTTTGCCATAACTGAGCAAAGTATGCTGCATAGGTATGAAGAAGCAAAGGTATGCCGGCTCACTGAAGTGCTTGCTGAATTAATGAATAGTTTTCCTCCGTAAATTTGCCAACGTTAAACGCTCAGCGATATATCCTATGAAAACACTTATTGACAGGTACAGGAAATCAACAGGGATTATATACGGAAACTTAAGCAGCGACACGCTCGAAGTTCCGTTGATTGACTCCATACGGGCTAAAATCATTAATCTCTATAGTATCATCACCGTTGCGATATTTTGCCTTGTCGGCGTCCTATCCGTTTTGACCAATAACTCCTCCAGGCTTTTTGATTTAATTCCGTTGACGCTGGGTTTTCCGTTTCTTGTCTTTTTCTTTTTATATACCAACAGGACAAATAAGGCACGATATGCTCTTGTCATTTCATCCTTTCTGGTCATTGCCTATATTTATACAAGGAGACTACAGGAAGGTGTAGATTCTCATGTCGAAATAAATGTCATACAGCTCTGTTTGATTGCGCATTTACTTTTTGATGGAATTATCTCATGGGTATTGATTATAGTCTATATTATATTGTTTGTATCGGTAAGGCTGATAGTTATAGATACCCTTAATAGACCATTTGATCAGGATGATTTTATCCATGAGCTTCTGAGTATCTTAATTGTAAGTTATATCAGCTGGGCAGCAAAAAAATATATAAAAGAGATTCAGAAAATATTAATCAGGCAGCAGGATGAGTTAGTTGAGCAAAAAAAAGATCTTGAAACCTCAAATCGTGTTAAAGATAAGCTATTTAATATTCTTAGTCATGATTTACGAAGCCCGATAGGTTCTGTGAAAATACTGTTAGAAAATTTAGCAAACGACCATAAAGAAAATACTGAGATAGGATATGCCGCCCATTATGTGGATAAAGTTTACCTTAATCTCGATAATTTACTGCATTGGTCAAGATTACAGCGTTCAGGCTGGAAGCTTTATTTTACGGAAACAGATCTTAACAACACGATATCAAGTATATTAACAAGCTTCATGCGGGATATAGCTGTAAAGCAAGTTGATATTACGGTAAACCTGACAGTTATCATGCTGTATTCGGATGAATATTTACTGGAAATTATTTTCAGGAATCTTATACAGAATGCCATAAAGTTCAGTCATACGGGGGGTAAGATTAATATCGGTAGTAATGTTGTAAATAACCGGTTGTTGGTCTCAGTTGAGGATTTTGGCATAGGTATGCCGGCAGACATCGCAGCAGGTTTAGCCGATGGGAAACGAATCTCAACTACAGGGACATTGGGGGAAAAAGGGACAGGAATCGGGCTGGAAATCTGTAGTGAACTGGTTCGGTTATTACATGGCGGACTCACCTTTACCAGCCATCCCGGCAAAGGAACAATTGTTACGGTCAATATACCGGTCAGGACGCAGCAATAAGGATTGTACCTACCTGTTTGAAAGAGATTTCTTTTTCAGGTCTATCAGTACAAAGTGGGCAGCTGACAATACATTTTTTACATTCGCTTTATAGGTACTTCCAATCGGAACATCCGCATTCGGCATGCGGACGAAGTATGTATTTACCTGAGCGATGTGCCTGATATTCACTATAAATGATTTATGAACCCGCAAAAAGGTATCTGTCGGCAGGAGGCTTTCAAAATTAGAAAGCCAGCCGTCTACCACGGTCGCGCCATCAGGTGAGTAAATTTTCACGTAGGGTCCGAATGCCTGCGCATAGTAGATTTCGGAGACGAGAAAACGAATATTCTTACGTCCGCTTTTTAAATAGATGTACCCTATATCATGGCTGTTTACGGGGTGGTGGGCTGAAGCTTTTTCGGCAACGTGACGCAAATGATCCCTGCCCCGGACAATTGCTTTCAAGAGTCGCTCGTAGCTGAACGGTTTCATGACATAATCAACCACGCAGTCTATATTAAAACATTCGACCGCCGGGTCCCGGTCAACTGTCAACATGATTACGGCAGCGTTGGGCCGAAGTACGTCCAGCAAATAATCGGCTTTGTGATCGGGGAGATGGTAATCTAAAAAAATAAAGTCAACCGGTTCAATCAAAAGCCCTTCCAGTGCAGTCGAAACCGTATCATATATCCTTGGAGCAGAAAACAAACCCGTTCTTTCAATATACCTAACAAGTTGAAGACGATAAACAAGATCGTCTTCAATGATTGCACAGCTTTCCATCTACGTTCTTATAACCTGAATAACGCTGAAAGTAATAAATCTTAGTCTGTTTATTCATGATAAATACATATTTACTTTCATCCATAGATGTGCCGCCTGGTATGCTTTTCTTATGACTCTTACTGTCTTTTATTTAATCTGTTAATTATAAAGGGTTTACGATTAAGACAGCTCAGACGCTTTAGCAGCGAGACGCCCTGATGGTCATAAGAACCATCAGGGCGTCTCAGCGTCACAAAATACACGCGGTTGATCTCCTCTTTGCCGGTGGCAGGCAGTGCTTTTCCTGAACGGCCGTATGTCAACTCATCGGGCCGGGCTGTTTATCAGAGGCTCAAAACCACCTTTCCCACGGTTCTGCCAGTTTCAATCTGTTGATGAGCCTCGCGCATGGCAGAAAAATCAAACCGGCTGGCTACATAAGGTTTCAGGATGCCTTTTGCCAGGCATTCCGCCAGATGATGCATGTCGTCACCGCTTGATTTCACCAGAATAAAGTAGCACCGGATGCCTTTATCGTTGGCGGTTGCCGACTCTGTTACGGTAGTCGGGATACTGATTACGGTACCGCCTGGTTTGGTGACTGCAATCGAATGGTCTACATTACTGCCCCCGACAGCATCCAGAACAAAGTCATATTCCGGCTCCTGCTCTTCCCACGCATATCCGTTATAGTCAATATGCCGGTCAGCGCCCAGACTCAGAACAAAGGCTTTGTTTGTTGCCGACGATGTGCCTGTAACGTGTGCGCCCAGGTGTTTGGCAAGCTGTACCGCGAAATGCCCGACACCACCCGCAGCAGCATGGATTAATACCTTTTGCCCTTTTTGTACGTTCGCGTGGTTGACCAGTGCTTGCCAGGCCGTCAGCGCAGCCAGTGTTGTAGCGGCAGCCTCCTCAAACGACACCGATTCAGGTTTTAGCGCCAGCTGATTAGCCGGAGCAGCCACGTACTCGGCATAGGCTTTTCCATGACCCGGAAAGTTTACCATACCAAAAACAGCATCGCCGGGTTTGAAGCGGTCACTGCGGCTTTCTGTCACGATCCCTGCCATGTCCCAGCCAAGAATAACCGGGTTATGCTTACTCAACAGAGTATACAGCCCGTGTCCTTCCCGGACTTTTGTGTCAATCGGATTGATGCTGATCGCTTTTACGCGAACCAGCACGTCACCATCACCGATTTCAGGCGTGGGCAGGTCAACGTACGTTAACTGCTCTACACCGCCCGGCGCATTCAAAATAATTGCCTTCATGAATAATAGACTGATTGTCAACTGTATTATGCTTCGTGCAGAACAATGTGTTTCCCCAGATTAAACTCAAGCTCTCCGTTTTGCTGTAAGCCTTTTCCGAACAGGGCCCCGATCCGTTGTCTGGCTTCGGGCCATTCCAGAGCGGCATAAAACTTAGTCTGTGTGGCCATCAGGTCTTCGTTTTTGGCTAGCGGGGCCTGCTCGTTAATGATTCCCTTGATGGCCGCAATCGCCTGCTTGTCGAACGAGGCAATCCGCCGGGCAAGCTGATCGACGAACGCATCCAGTTCGGCATCCGGAATGGCGCGGTTAACCCAGCCATACAGGGCGGCGGTTTCGGCGTCGTAGTCCTGACCGCTCAAAATGATTTCCAGCGCTCTGGACCGGCCGGTCAGCAGGTGGAGGCATTCCATTCCGCCGCCGCCCGGGAAGGCGCCGATGCCGATTTCTACCTGAGCCAGGACCGCTTTTTCCTTGCTGGCAAAACGCATGTCAAATGCCTGCACAAATTCGCTGCCTAAACCTCTGGCCCGCCCGCGGATGGCCGCAATGCTAACAAAGGGCGCCAGTTCCAGGCGCCGGGCAATATCCGGCCACGCCGCCGATAAGCCGGTCCGGCCGGGGCCTTTCGGAAAGTCATTGGCCTGTAGAATGTCCAGGTGGGCAATAAAATAGTCCGGATTAGCGCTCTCAAATACGACCACTTTCAGATCACTGTCGGCTTCCATCTCATCCATCAGCACTATCAGTTGCTTTGAGAATCCGGCCCCGAAAAGGTTGATCGGCGGGTTATTAAACGTTACTTTCCAATAGCCGGCGTTGATTTTATCGATACTGAAAATCATATGCTTACTGTGTTTTTTTTGTCCTGAAATCGCGTACTGTTGTATACGGACAAAACTAGCGGCATGGAAGGGAAACCGGCTGACACAAATCAGGGGGATGCTTATACTTTTCCCTGATTTCTGCTTTCGGCAGGCGAGATGCCTCTTATTTTTTTGAACAGCCGCGAAAAGTACGGGACGTTGTCAAAACCGACCTGATAGGCCACATCGCTTACGTTCATGCTGGTTTGCTGCAGCAGGATTTCGGCCTGTCCGATCACATAGTCATGGATGAGCGTTATGGTACTTTTTCCGGTTTCTTCCCGGACCAGATCGGTCAGGTAGTTGGGCGAGACGTTCAGGCGGGCTGCCAGCGACGAAACGGTCGGAAGACCGGTTACCGGCTGAGACAGGTTGTGGTAATGATCCTGTAGCAGGAGTTTAACTTTAGCCGTTATGCTGTGAGGTGCTACATCTGTATCCTGAAACTGCCGTTCATAGTATGTTTCGGCATAGGTCAGTACAACGCTTAGCAATGAAAGAATCACGTCGGTATTGGTCTGCTCCCCGTGTTGCTTAAGTTCCTTATGAATTCGGGTAAAAAGCCACGTAATCGTTTCTTCTTCTTCAGGCGTTAACCATATCGCATCATGGATATCGTAGCTGAAATACTTATACCGGCTGATCTGGCGGGCAATCGTGTGATTTTTAATCAGATCGGGGTGAAAAACAAAGGCATATCCGTCCCAGTAGGTCAAGGTTTCCCAGGATACTACCTGTCCCGGTTCGCTGAATAACATCAGGCCGTTATCCGTCTTGTAATGCCCTTTACCGTATTTTATACTGCCCGAAAAATCTTTTTTCACCGCAATTTTAAAGAGGTTAACCTGAATACCGGCGCTTTGGGGCGGGAAGTTGGGTATGGCCTGCTGACAAACCCGGCTGTCCATTAACGGATGCAGCGGGCGGGAAAGATTCAGGTATTGATTATAGCCGGCGAGGGTATCAAATACGTGCATGCTGAAGTAGTAAAGAGTTCATAAACAGGTGTATGGCTTTGCCGGTCAGGAATACCGGATACGCTCTTCTTCAAGATCCAGCATCCGGAGATGACGCCGGATGATCTCTTCATCAACTTTGATGTCCCCGTTTATCTCGTGCAGCCATTCCCGCTGCTTGTTTATGACGGTGAAATAAATCTGGCGGCAGGTATTATTGAGGCCGTCACCGGTCTCCCATAAATTTTCCGATTCCAGTTTCTGCACCATGTGTTGCAGTGAGGGCTGCGTCGTCAGCTCATCTGCATAGGTTGTCTGAAGAAAGTGTAACGACCGGCCGGCTAAATCCTGATGGATTTTTCGTTTGATTTCGGCTTCAGCGATATGGTCGCCTGCATGATCCAGCTGTAGTTTTTTGATGAATAACGGCATGGTCAGTCCCTGAAGCAGCAGGGTAAACAGGATGACAATAAAGGTGATGAATAAAATTAAGTCCCGCTCCGGAAAGGGTTGGCCATTGGACAGAACCGGTGGTATGGACAAGGCCGCTGCCAGCGAAACCACCCCCCGCATGCCCGACCAGCCGAAGATAAAGGGGCCTTTCCAGCTGCCGGGCGCACCCGCCGTTGTAATGAACCGGCTGGCTATTCGCGTAAATTGAATCGAGCCATACACCGAAACTAATCTGCCGACAATCAGGACCATACTAATCAGCACACCGTAGCCGATGGCAGTGCTGAGCTTTACCTGACCCAGACCGGCAATGATCACCGGCAGCTCCAGCCCGATCAGAATAAACACTAAGCCGTTCAGGATAAAGCCAAGCGCCGACAGAACAACAAAAGTTCGTAACCGGCTGGTATTGTTCATAATCCGATCCTGATGAATGGCTAAAAGCAACCCGCCGCTCACGACCGAAAGTACGCCCGACACCCCGGCTTTCTCGGCGGCCAGGTACATGACATAGGGCGCTGTCAGGGTAAAGACAATATCCATATTTACGTCGGTAGGCAGCCACTTATGGATCAGGTAAAAGACCCCTCCGGTGAGCAGGCCAATGGCAACGCCACCGGCAATGACCCAGACAAAACTCGCGGCTGCATCATGGAAAACAAACGTCCCCGTCTCGACCGCAATCAATGCAAACCGGAAGACGATCAGGCTCGAGGCATCGTTCAGCAGGCTTTCTCCCTCAATAATCGCCTTTAATGATTTCGGCACCCGGACAATATTCATAATGGCCGAGGCACTGACGGCATCCGGCGGCGAAACAATGCCGCCCAATAAAAAACCAAGGGCAATGCTGAAACCGGGGATAACATGACTGGCTACCCACGCCACCAACAAGGAGGTTAATAAGACAATGGGGAACGCAAAGCTGCTGATGATCCGCCGGAAGCGCCAGAATTCTTTCCACGAAATATTCCACGCCGACTCGTAGAGTAAAGGGGGGAGAAAAACCGTAAAAATCAACTCATGGTCAATCGCGATTTGGGGCATCGATGGAATCAGACTGACAACCAGCCCTGCAATGACCAATACAATCGGATAGGCTATCCGGAACCGGTTGGCAAGCATCATCAGTAGTGTTATGCTGATGATGAGTATCAGAAAAAAAGGGAACTGGTGTATCATTGCATTGTTTATTTTTGCAGATGCTTGCAATATGCAAGACAAAGGTGATATTGTCACTTGCATTTTGCAAGTCAGGCGAATGTTTTTTTGTATGGATAGAGCAAAAAACAGATCAGATTGTCCGGTCAGTACGTCGTTAGACGTCTTCGGTGATAAATGGTCTCTACTGATAATCAGAGATTTGATGTATGGGGGGGCGTGTACTTACAGTGACTTTTTGAAATCCCCGGAAAAGATTGCGACCAATATTCTGGCGGCCAGACTAAAAACGCTGGAAGAAAACCAGATCATTTACCGGTCAGCACAACCCGATGGCAAAGGGAAGGGTATGTACAGGCTGACCCAAATGGGTATCGACCTGCTGCCGGTACTGATCGAAATGAGCTTATGGGCGGAAAAATACTTTACGATTTCCGCTGAACGAAAAGAGATGCTGAAACGGGTGAAAGAAGATAAAGCAGCCGTTCTGGACGCAATGATGAAAAAACTGGCCGAAAAAAATGAGGGATGCCGGTGAGGTATCCCTGGACGCCTACAGCTTGATAAACGTAATCTGAGCACTCGATAATCCCCAGGTTCCGGTTCCGCCCTGGGTTCTTAACCGGAAGGTGATCACGTCGCCCGCTTCGCAGTAAATGACTGTATTTAAAGACGATGGAAAACGTTGGGTGTCATTTCCGCTGGAACTGTACGAAGAAAAGCCATACGTACCGATACGGCGCGAACCGCCATTCACCAGCACGCTGACAGCATACCGGTAGGAATACGATGTGGGGTTGCTGCCGCTGCTGAAGCTGGCCGTCAGGTTGCCGCTGATGCTGTAATACCCTGCTTTACCAACGATATAGTTGCCGTCAGCATACCGGCCGTCATCGTCCTGCACTTCCGGCAGTACAATCTGATCACCCGACTGGATAAACCCGACGATGTTGCCGACATCCACATTACCGCTGAACAGCTCCACCGCTCCGTAGCCGGCCTTTTGCCAGCTGGCGTCTCCCTCAGCATCTGACGTCAGGACTTTACCCGCACCCTGATCGCCGGTGGCCAGCCGTACGCTGCCCGCTACATCCAGTTTTGCCTGAGGATTGATGAGGCCGATGCCGACGTTACCGTTCGGCAGAATAGTAACCCGGTCTACTAACGGCATGTCGCCGTTGGCCGTGGCAATGCTGGCAGCGCTGCTGGAAATGTACACTCGTCCGGAAGCCGGATCCTGCCCGATCAGTCCGCCGTAACCGGCGACGATGGCTTTGCGGCCGTTATTGTAGTAGCTGTTGAACGCTACACCAGGGTAATTGGTTTCGATGGCAACGCCGCTGGTATTCGACCCGAAAACGGCATTGACAGCCCCTATCTTTTTATCGACAACCAGGCCGCCTAATACCGGTGATACGGTGCCGATACCTACTTTCCCGTCGCCGGTAAACCGGACGTTTTCCGTAAAATCGCCGGAGCTACCGGTGCCGAATACGATGTTGTCACTGGCCGTCGGGGCAAAAAGCTGGAACCGGGAGCTTTGAACGCCCAGGCCGTAATGCGGCGCAACGGCCGATGCCGGGTTGGTGCTCCAGAGCGAAATCTTGTCGCCCACGGTATTGGTAAACGACAGCGGGAAACCAGGTGCCAGGTTACCGATACCCACAAACCCGTTGGTCGCCAGCGTCAGCTGCGCATTGGCATTGTTGGTGGCGAACCGCAGCGGATGGTTGGTATTCGTCTGGAGATAAGCCGAAGTATTGCTTACGTAGGTACCAATACTCACGGCGCCGTTCTCGCTGACCTGCGCAAACCCATTGCCGGAGTACTTGATGGTGAGCGGGTTCCCCGGTGCGTCGGTGCCGATGCCGAACCGGGTGTTTGTATGATCAAACACAAAGCTCCAGTTGCCGGTGGCGTTGTTGGCGATGCCGAAATTACCGGCACTGGTTTGCCCGATAAAGGACCCAAGTGTGTTATCCGGTTTATTAAACCAGATGCCTGCCCCGTTGGCGCTCTGATGCCGGATACGGATACGACCGTTTACATCGAGTGGATATTGGGGGTTGGTGGCCCCGCCAATGCCCATAAATTGACCGTATGCAGTTGCATGTCCAAGCAGCAATAAGAGCAATAATTTGTAGGTGTACTTCATCATCTGGAGTAGTCTTACACGAACGGCTCATCAACAGGCGATGAGTCCGGATTAACCGTGTAAAACAGCCCTAAAAAAGTACGCGCCACAATCGGATAAAGGTATGATGAGAAAAAGGAAAGTATTACCGGGCCGTGATCAACCGATAGCGGTCTTTTCTGCGTGCCTTCAGCATGGTTCGCCACGCCGTTTTCCGCAGCTGTTCCGCAAAGGCGGCATCAACAGTTTCGGGGCGGAAGGTCAGCTTTTCCGGTGATTCATTGAACAGAAAACTGTACCAGACCAGGCCACCGAGAAAACAACCGGCATCGTTGGCATGGTGCGAATCAAAAGCCAGCTTGTCTTTGTCCCAGCGGTAGCCGACATGGAGCGAATGCGTCTGATCGGGGAGGGCGGGTGCCTTCGCCTGACGGGCATCGAAAGTCCGGTCGGTACGGTATCCCCATTTCCGGCTTGAACTGATTTGCCGGAAGGCATCCCCGTTAGGAATTACGGGAATGTGCAGGGCGTCGGCCGTTGCGTGGTAAGCTGCCCTCGACGCCTCCCACATCCGGCGGTCGTTTTTCGCCGAATCGGCCGGCGAAATCCGGCTGAAATCCTTTGAATCTGTGCGGTAGGCCCATGTCTGGTGCAAGACAACCTGTGCCTGCGGTTGCAGTTGCTTTACATAGTCGTACAATTTTCGGGCGTATGGCTCGTAAGTGCTGACGTCGCCGGACAGGATAGAGGCTTGCTGGATCGTAACCACATCCCACGTACCGGCCGATAATAATTCTTTCAGCGACTTACCCGAATAAGGCTTGCCCTTCGGATCATTCGGATCTTTTTCGGCGGCTTCGGCGTGCTCCCAGTGCCGTTGCAGGGAACTGCCGCCGATTTCGGCCCGACCGATGATCAGCGCATGGCCGCCTTCCTTGCTGAGCTGCGGCAGAAACTTCGAGGCATTTTGTGAGAAGCTGTTGCCGATCATGAATAGCCGCAACGGCTTATGCTGCTGGTTATCAGATTGCGCGGTGGCCTGAAAGATCAGCAGGAAAAACAGGAACAAAAAGGCGTAATAAGGCCGGTAAGCGCGGTTGTGTGTCATTGCAGGTTGCGTATGCAGGTTGTATACGGGTAATAAAAGCGGCCCGGCCTATGTCCGGGAACCGCTCAGACTAATAAGCACATCAGCCCGATAATCTATTGGCAACTGCCGTAATTATTGCCTTTTAGTGACGGGGTATTATCCCTTTTGCAACGGAAAATAAGACAAATGGTATGGGATTTAGTTATATGCATTAAGTAGACTGATCGCAGGTGTCAGTTCAGTGATGGCTAAATAGAAAACAGAAAGTAAGACATGAAAAAGGTAATCCACTCAATCCCTTGTAAATGGCCGGTTTTTATTGCTGGTATGATGCTGCTCGGTGCATGCGATCCAGATGTAGATCAGGATAACGCGACGCCTGACGGTACGCTGGCACCGGTAGAAACCAAACCGGCGAATACAACCTATGCCCCTGCTTTTACCGGGCAGACCCGTATCGCGGGTATTCAGACTACGACCGGTTATGAAGGCCGTGTATTGACCGAAGTCCTTCAGAGCCCGTGGGGTATTACGTCGCTGCCGGACGGCCGGTTGCTGATTACGCAGAAAGGCGGAACGATGCGGATCGTCACCACCAGCGGGCAGGTAAGCGAACCCATCACGGGATTGCCGGCCGTAAATGCATCCGGTCAGGGTGGTTTGCTGGGTGTGCGGGTCGATCCGGCGTTTGCTACCAACCGGATGGTTTACTGGGTCTTCTCCGAAAACAGCGCGAATGGTAACGCAACGGCCGTGGCCAAAGGCATGTTGTCGGCCGATGAAAAGACAATACAGAATGCTACGGTCATTTACCGGGCACTGCCAGCCTACAGCGGAACGCTGCATTACGGCGGCCGGATTCTGATTGATAATGGCGGAAACCTGATCATCAGCACCGGCGAACGCTCCGATCTGGTGACCCGTCCGCAGGCGCAGTCGCTGAATTCGGCGCTGGGAAAAGTTATCCGGATTACCAAAGACGGGCAGGCGGCGGCCGGAAATCCGCTGGGCAGCCAGTCGGGGGCCTTGCCGGAAATCTATTCATACGGTCACCGCAATGTGCAGGGGCTGGCGTTTCATCCGGTAACGGGCGAACTGTGGGAGGCTGAATTCGGTCCGTTGGGCGGCGATGAGGTTAACCGGATTCAGGCCGGTAAAAACTACGGCTGGCCCACGATCACCTACGGCCTCGAATACAGCGGACAAACCATTGGGGCCGGTATTCAGCAGCAGAGCGGTATGGAGCAGCCGGTCTACTATTGGGACCCTGTGGTATCGCCGAGCGGTATGACCTTTTACACCGGCGATTCTATGCCGGAATGGAAAAACAACCTGTTTCTGGGCGGTCTGAGCGGGATGCACATTGTCCGGCTGGTGATCAACAGCGAGAATAAAGTAGTGGGTGAAGAACGGTTGCTGGCCGGTGAACAACAGCGCTTCCGTGACATCACACAGGGAAATGACGGGTACCTGTACGCGATAACCGATCAGGGACGGCTGTACCGGGTCGGTCGTAAATAACAGAAGAATTTACGTTAGGAGAGGCACCGTCCGGCATACCGGATGGTGCCTCTTGTTTTACCGGAAACGTTTACCGCAGGAATGCATAAGTAAATCAGGACACCAATGGTGCAAGCGTGGGTGATAAACGTTTTCATGGAGAATGTGTTTGAGGATTGGATGGTATGCTATCGTTTCTACACATGCGTTGCCTAAATATTGTACCGGCTAACGAAAGCAGGACAAAATTCAATTAAAAAAGAAAATTGTCTAATAACAGTTGCTTTTGTGATTTCTGTACTTCTATCTTTGTGTCGTCTAACTTAGTGCGTTAAGTTCTATGCGCAACAACATACGCTGGCTCATCGTTTTCTTACTTTTCATCGCAACCGGTCTGAGTTTTCTCGACCGGCAGGTTTTGTCGATTGCCATTATCAAAATTCAGGACGAGTTTAAGATTACGGATGTTGAGTACGGATGGATCAACACCAGCTTTCTCATCAGTTATGCCGTAATGTTTACCGTCGGCGGGTGGCTGATTGACCGTGTGGGCGGTAAAACGGGGCTGGCTGTTTCCGTAGGGCTCTGGTCGGTTGCCAACAGCCTGCACGCCGTTATGACCTCCTTTAGCCAGCTGCTGACATTCCGTTTTTTTCTGGGTATGGGCGAAGGCGGTTGCTTTCCCGGAGCCGCCTGGACAGTATACCGCTGGTTTGATAAGAAAGAACGGGCGCTGGCCAATGGTATCGCCATTGGCGGATCGGCGATCGGTGCGGTTGTTGCCCCGCCATTAACCATCTGGTTATCGGCTCACTATGGCTGGCGGGGCGGGTTTCTGATTCCGGGACTGACCGGTATTGCCTGGGTAGTTGCCTGGCTCCTGATCCCATGGGGCAAAGAGCAGCAGCGGCCAGAAACACAGACGAAGAAGGCTACCGTACCGCTCCTGACCTTGCTTGGCATGCGCGTTACGTGGGTTTTTATCCTGATCCGTTTCCTGCTCGATCCGGTTTTTTACTTCATGATGTTCTGGATCCCGAAATACCTGAGCGCCGTCCGGAACGTGTCGTTTGAGAAAATCGGTAGCCTGTTCTGGATACCGTTTCTGGCCCTCGGCGTCGCCAATATACTGGGCGGCTGGCTATCCGGACAACTGATCGCCAGGGGGTTTTCGGTGAATAAAGCCCGGAAAACGGTAATGGGCGTGGCCGCTGCCCTGACCCTGGCGGCCCCGCTGATTGAATGGACTTCGTCGGTCAATATGGCAGTGGCGCTGATGGCCGTGTTCATGTTTGCGCACGGTTTCTGGATCACGAACTACATTACCGCCATTTCGGATATGTTCGGCCAGGGTGCTACGTCGACAGTTGTCGGCTTATCGGGAACGGCCGGCGCCCTGTCGGGGCTACTGCTGAATCCATTCATGGGGGTGGTGATTCAACACTACAGCTACCGCCCGCTGTGGGTGGCCTCCGGCCTGCTGTATCCCCTGGCGTTCATCCTCTTACTCTGGTTGATTCCACGGATTCAGGGTATTATAACCGGTCATTCAGCACCGGAAGAAACCCCCGTTTTATCGGAGCGGACCTGATTTCCTGCCGGTAACGGGCAGACAGAAGCGGTCTGCCTTCTTTTGGCGGCAGTTTTACTTAGTGCACTAACTTGAATTATGGCATACACAAACCGATCGTATGGAAAATCAACTGTTAAATGGCTTACTGGTCGGGCAGACCGGCATTAGTCCCCGGAAAAAAACACGTCCGCGCATCGGGGTGTTCGGCGTTGGCTATGTGAAATACTGGGGACAGTTCGACGGCTTGCTGGACGACATGCTCCGGAAGCAGGCCGTTTTCATCGACAAACTGGACAAGCTGGATGCTGTCGATGTGATTGATTTCGGCCTGGTCGATGACGCCACGAAGGCATACGAAATGGTACCGAAACTGAATGCGGCGAATCTGGACCTGATTTTCTGCGATATGCTTACGTATGCGACCTCCAGCACCTTCGGCATCATTATCCGGAGCGTCAATATACCGATTGTGCTGGTGGCCCTGCAGCCCGATAAGGCCATGGACTACAGCAATGCATCGACGTACCTTCAGCTCTATAACGACGATATCTGTTCGCTGCCGGAGTTTACCGGTGTGGCAGTCCGGATGGGCAAAAAAGTGCCGGAGATGATTATCGGGACGCTTTATGACGATCCGCAGGCCGATGCCGAACTGGAAGAATACTGCCGGATTGCCGCCGTATTGCATGACCTGAAAACGGCCCGTATCGGCCATATCGGCCACCCGATTGAGGCCATGCTCGATATGCACTCCGATTCAACCATGCTCACAGCTCATTTCGGGCCGCATATCGTACAGTGCGAGGCCCACGAAATCGTTACGCAGTACCTGCAGGCAACCGAGGACGAAATTGATGCCCTGAAAGAACGTATTCTGGCCTTCTTTGATACGCCTGATCCGGTTTCCGACCCGATTTCCGAAAAACTGCGCGACACTGATCTCTACGTGGCGGCGCGGGCAGCGGTGGCACTGGAGCGGTTTATCAAGGCCCGTAAACTGGATGGACTGGCCTACTACTACGATGGTCCCGACAACAGCGATACGCGGGTGGTTATGTCGAACCTGATCGTAGGGAACTCCCTGTTGCAGGGCGCAGGCTTCCCGATGTGCGGTGAGTCGGACCTGAAAACCTGTATTGCCATGCTGATCATGGAGCGGCTGGGCATCGGCGGAAGCTTTGCCGAATTCCATCCGGTTGATTTTAAGGAAGGTTTTGTACTGGTCGGCCACGACGGGCCCCACAACATCGCCATTGCCGAGGGACAGCCCGTGTTACGGAGCCTGAAAAAGTACCACGGCAAGCCCGGATTCGGCGCCGGTGTCGAGTTCAAAATCAAGGAGGGGCCGATTACGATGCTGAGCATTAACTCCACCTTCGACGGCAGAATGAAGTTCATTATCGCGGAAGGCGAGTCGATTGCCGGACCGATTCCACCCACCGGAAATACCAACACCAGAGGCTTTTTCAAGCCTGATGTCCGCACGTTTCTGAAACGCTGGATCAGCGAAGGGCCAACCCACCATTTTGCGCTCGGAGTCGGGCACCATGCGGCCACCATCCGGAAAATTGCTGATTACCTGAACATTGAGTCGGTGATTGTCAATGGTTAATCAAACGTTACATCATTCCTGAATCCTTAAAACCAATGAACCATTATCTAGTTTATCGCCTGCGCCTCCTGGTCATTGGCAGCATGCTGAGCGTGCTGACCGTGGCTAACCTGGTAAGCGCCCAATCAAACAAGGTACAGATCAGCGGCAAAATCACGGCCGCTGAGGATGGTGAAGTACTGGTAGGTGCCACCATCACGGAAAAAGGCTCCTCCAACGGTACGACTTCAGACGCCGGTGGCCAGTTTAAACTGAATGCTTCACCGACCGGTACCCTGGTCGTAAGCTTTATCGGGTACGCGCCGCAGGAGGTGACCATCAATGGCCGGACAACGATCAATATCAGCCTGAAAACCGATCAGCAGCAGTTGCAGGATGTGGTGGTGGTCGGGTATGGTACCCAGCGCAAGAAAGACCTGACAGGCTCCCTTGTGAACCTGACCAACAAGGATCTGGTACCGGTACCGTCGGCGACGAGTGTCGATCAGATGATGCAGGGGAAAGTGGCCGGCGTGCAGATTACCCAGACGTCGGGGGCGCCGGGCGGCAACGTCAATGTCGTGATCCGCGGTATCAGCTCCATCACCGGTGGTAACTCGCCACTGTACGTGGTCGACGGCTACGCCATCGGTACGGGCGGTGGCGGTTCGGACCTGAGTACGTTTGCCGCTAACTCCTATTCAGCCAGCAACATTGCCAGTAGCAGCGGGACAAACCGGGTGAATCCGCTGACGACCATCAATCCGTCGGATATTGAGTCGATTCAGGTGTTGAAGGATGCTTCGGCAACGGCAATTTACGGGTCACGGGGTGCAAACGGGGTGGTCATTATCACGACCAAACGTGGTAAGTCGGGTAAGCCGCAGATCAGTTTTGAGCACTCGACCGGAATTCAGCAGCTGGCGAAAAAACTGGACTTGCTGTCGGCCCGCGACTACGCAGAATACGTAGCCGAAGGGCGGGACAATGCCTGGGTGTTTGCCGGCGGAAAAGCCGGTGACCCGAACAGTGTACGTAGCACGGCTACCCAGGTAAAACCGGAATTCCGGAACCCCGGCCAGTTTGCCGGAAAGGGGACCGACTGGCAGGACGTTATTTTCCGGCAGGGGATTGTTCAGAACTATCAGCTGTCGGCGAGCGGTACCAGCCGCGACGTGGGCTACTACGTGTCGGGCGGTTTCTTCGACCAGAAGGGAATCATTATCGGTTCTGATTTTAAGAAGTTTACGCTGCGGACAAACATTGATGCCCACCTGACCGACAAACTGAAGCTTGGTGCCTCCTTCTCCGGTGCCCACTCATACGGCGATTTTGCCCGGGCAGAAGGACACCTGCAACACCGTGGCCTGATCTCGGCGGCACTGGCCAGCGATCCGACGATTCCGGTGTATAATGCCGACGGCACGCCGTATTCCGAATTTTCGAGCCCGACCGGGATTCCGGTAGAAAATCCCGTGTTAATTGCTGCCGAATTCTCGGATAAGCGGAACAATACCAACGTCTTTACCAACAATTATTTACAGTACGAGATTGCACCGGGGTTTGTCTTCAAAACATCAATCGGGGTTAACTATTCCAACAACGTTACCCGCCTCTGGAAATCGTCGAAGGTAGGGCTGGCCACCAGCCGGACCGGTGCGGCGACCGCCGGGGTGACGGAAATCAAAAGCCTGAACTGGCTGAACGAAAATACGCTGAACTACCGCCATAAATTCGGCAGCCTGCACGACCTTGACGTCCTCGCCGGCTATACCATCCAGAAAAATACCGATCAGGTATTACAGGCGGGTGCCACCGATTTTCCGACGGATGATGTTCACTACCTTGCCGCAGGGGCCGTTACGTCGGGGACCGATTACAAAAGTGAATGGTCGATGATGTCATGGCTGGCGCGGGTAAACTACACGCTCGCCGGTAAGTATCTCTTTACGGCAACGGTGCGCGCCGATGGTAGTTCACGGTTCGGGAAACAGAATCGCTGGGGCACTTTCCCGTCGTTCTCGTTTGCATACCGCGTATCGGATGAAGGCTTTATGAAATCTGTGCCGGCAATCAATGACCTGAAACTGCGGGCCAGTTACGGGATTGCGGGCAACAACCTGATACCGAATTATGCCAGTCAGGGGCTGCTGAGCATTCTGCGGAATGTGCAGGGCGGACAGGTTATATCGGGGGTGGCGCCGTCGAGTTTATCCAACGATCTGCTGACATGGGAGCAGTCACTACAAACCAACCTTGGTCTGGACCTTGCCCTGTTCAATAACCGGCTCTCGTTTGTGGTTGATGCCTACCGGTCGCACAAGAAAAACCTGCTCCTGAACGTGATTCTGCCCGCCGCGTCGGGCTTCGGATCGTCGGTACAGAACATCGGCGAAATTGAAAACAAGGGGCTTGAACTGACGGTCAATGCGCAGACGATTAACAAGGGAGCCTTTCAGTGGAATACCGATTTTAACATCAGCTGGAACCGGAACAAGGTGCTGGCGCTGAACTCGGCAAACGCACGGATTCAGACCTCAGACTATCAGGTGGCACAGGTTGGCTATCCGATTTCCAGCTTCCGGCTGCTGAATATTCTGGGCGTTTTCCAGACGCAGCAGGAGGTGGATGCCAGTCCGAAACAACACCCGCGCGTGCAGCCCGGCGATTACCGGTACCAGGATGCTAACGGCGACGGCACCATCACGGCGGCCGACCGGACGATTGTCGGTAATCCGTGGCCCGACTTTACCTGGGGTTTCGGTAACCGGTTTTCCTACAAAAACCTGACGCTCAACATCAGCGTAAACGGCTCGCAGGGCAATGAGATTTACTTCCAGGGCGGTGAGGTGTCCCTGAACGGAGCCGGAGTACAGAACCAGCTGGCCGTGATGGCAGATCGCTGGCGGTCGGCCGACAATCCGGGGGCGGGGCAGTATTCGCGGGCCATCCGGAACGATTATGCCTTTGGCTTCAGCGCTGGGACAACCAAATACCTGTTCGACGGTTCGTATGTCCGGATCCGGAATGTGAACCTGAACTATGCCTTCCCGAATACGCTGACGAAAAAACTCCGGCTGCAGGCCCTGTCGCTGTATGCCGACGTGACCAACCTGTACACCTTCACAAAATACCCGGGCTATGATCCCGAGGGTAGTACAACCGGCGACAATGTGGCGCGGAGCGGCATCGACTTTTTTGCCTATCCGAACCCGCGTACCTATACCATTGGCCTTCGTGTTTCGCTGTAAATCATTGATAGATAACAGACTACTGTCATGAAAAAGAAACTATTCCTTATCCTGATGATGGCCGGTGCGCTGGTGTCCTGCAAAGACTTCCTCGCCCTTGCTCCTGAATACCAGATCAGTGAACAAACCTTTTACAAAAGCCAGAACGATTTTGAAACGGCCTTGACCGGGGTGTACGGCACCTTCCGGGGACTGTTCAGCAGCAACGTGCTGTATATGACCGAACTCGCGACTGACAATGCCGAGATTCAGTGGTCGTCACCGTCAACGGATGAGATGCAGATGGACCAGAACGCGGTGACGTCGACGAATGCGTTTGTGCAGGCGGTCTGGAACAGCTGCCTGTACACCATCTCGCGCAGCAACGCGATCCTGAACCGGATCGACGGGGTCAGTTTTGATCAGACCGCCAAAGACCGGATTAAAGGCGAAGCAAAATTTATGCGGGCCTATGCTTATTTCTATCTGGTACGTCTCTACGGGAATGTTCCGGTCATTACGCAGACGTTCAGTAGTCCGGCACAGGTATCGGCTGCTGATCTGTCGCTGAAACCGGCCACGGAGGTATATGCCTTTCTGATCAAAGACCTCACCGATGCCGAAACGTTGCTGCCCGCCGGCGGTAATACCGACAAGACACGGGCGTCACGGATGTCGGCCAAAGCCCTGCTCGGCAAAGTCTATCTGACGCAGAAAAGCTATGATCTGGCCGCAACCAAACTGAAGGAGGTAATCGACGCGAAAACCTACTCGCTGGCAGCCAATTATCAGACGCTGTTTACGAACGGGAATAACAACCTGGCCGAATCCGTTTTCGAAGTGCAGTTTGTTTCGGGCCGGAGTCTGGGCAACAACTATTCGGCGCTGTTTACCCCGGCAATTACGAGTATGGCGATTTTTCCAAACAACCTTCAGGGCTCGGGCCGGATCACGCCGACACTCAACCTGCTGAATGCCTACGAAGCCGGTGATGTCCGTAAGGCCGTTTCGGTCAATGATTCGGTAAGTCTGATCGGCGGCAAAAAATCATACAGCCGGTATGGACTGAAATTCGTTGATTTTAAAGCCATTGATCTCTCAGACGGCAGTATCACCTTTACGGCACTGCGGTATGCAGACGTGCTGCTGATGTATGCCGAAGCACTGAATGAACAGGGCAAACCTGCCGAAGCGGTGCCGTACATCAATCAGGTCCGGACACGGGCCAGACTGGGTAACCTCACGGTGCAGACGCAGGCGGATGTCCGGCTGGCCATTGAAAACGAGCGCCGTGTTGAGTTCCTGTACGAAGGGCAGCGCTGGTTTGATCTGGTCCGGACGGGACGGGCACAGACGGTGATGAACGCACACTACGCGGGCCTGAAGCTTTCCTTTAAACTGGATGAGTTTGAGCTGATCTACCCGATTCCGCAGAATGAGGTCGATCTGAACCCAACCATGGTGAAACAGAATCCCGGCTATTAACCGGGGGTAAACCGTTGCTAACCCAGCCTTTCGACTGTATGCGTATTCAACTGTCAGCCTTACTGAGCATCCTTCTTTTCGGCTTTACATCGGGCCTCAAAACGCAGGAACCGGAAAACCCGGCGCTGCGCGGGAAGCCGTTTAACAACATTACGCTGGAACTGTCGCTGAAGCCGTTTAAGAAAAACGACAAGGCGTATATCCGGCAGGTCTCCACGGAACTGTTTACCCAGTGGTCGGCCCTGTTGCGGCATGCCGATACGGTATCGGTCATGCTCTGGACCGGCGACGGGTCTGAGATTCTGGACTATACGGGCCGGATGAACCAGCCGCTGGAATGGGCGCGCTACATGGGTAACCCGAATACGGACCATGCTGTCGGGTCAGGGCCGAAAGAACTGTCGCTGCATGAACGGGCGTACCTGTATATGGACAACCCGCCGTCGTTCACGTACGGGGACCTGAAAGGCATCATTCAATCGCTGAAAGAGGCCGGGGGCCGCGTGACGGGTAAACCCATCCGGATCGGGGCAACGTTTGATCCGGGGCCGGAATTTGCGAAGTCGGCCTTTAAATACAGCAAGCACCCTGAAATTCTGGGCGGTAATGCGATGGGCCACAAAACGATGGTGAGCTGTTATGCCACGCTGAACGCTGATACAGAGCCGTATGCCGGTTTCCCGTCCGGAATTCCGGCAAATACGCCCTTCGGTACGTTTCTGGGCCGCCAGAGCCAGCATTTTCTGACCGATCTGGGGTATGATTACATCTGGCTCAGCAACGGATTCGGGTTTGGCGTGGAGGGCTGGTCATCGACCGGCGCCATTTTCAACGGACAGGCGTTTGCCAGCGAAAAACTGGCTGATACCCGTGGTCTGATTGCGGATTTCTGGAACCGGTTCCGCAAGGAATGTCCGGATTTCCAGATTCAGACGCGGGGGACTAACCTGTCGACGGGTGCCGATCTGGCCCGCGACGGTGTTGACCTGAAGCAGATTTACAGCGGAAAATACAACATGCTGCCCCCGCCGAATTCGCCCTGGGCCGCCCTCGACGGCGACTTCGGGCTCGAAATGGCCGGGTACATGTCACGCATGGCCGAGCTGCCCGACGAGCGGTATCTGTTCCGGTACTATACCCATGATCCGTGGTGGGTCAACAGCCCGTGGCTCGACCGCTACGGACAGGAACCCCACGACATTTACCTGCCTATGGCTGTGGCCCGGATCAATGCCGCCGGGGAGGTCAGGCTGCCCACGCACCTGAACTTTCTGACAGCCGACAATACCTACGGCGATATGCCCGCGCAGGTGCCCGATGAGGTAACCCCGCATATCCTGAGAGCCCGTTACGACTCGCCCACCGCGCCGGGGCCGCTGGTCTGGGTGTATCCCTTTGAGGAGTACCATACCTGGGCCTACAAACAGCCCGGCCGGCTGCCCGAAATTTATTACGGCGACTGGCTGATCCGGCAGGCAATCAACAACGGTTTCCCGCTCAATACGGTGATTTCGACCGGTTCCTTTCAGCGTGTGCTGGCCGCCAAACCGGCGTATTTCGGTGAGTCGGTACTGGTCAGCATTGTGCCGGAGGCGAATTCTGCGCAGGAAAAAGCCCTGATCAGCTTTGTTCAGAACGGCGGCAAACTGCTGGTCTACGGGCCGGCCGATCATGCCGGCAAGGCCTTTCTGGACCTGCTGAACGGCCGGAATACCGCGCCGCTGGAGGGCGATTTTCTGGTCTCATCGACGATGACCGCCGACCGGCTGGCTAAACCGGCACCGGATAAAATTACACACAGGGCCCTGTTTTCGGGCGGGGGCATCACCACACTGGTGAATGATAAGGCCGATACGTTTACCCGCGTGCTGACGCGGATGACGCAGGCGGGTGCCAGCCGGGATGTAGTCTGGGTGCGGGAACTGCCCGCCTGGAAAGGCGGAAAAGTTGCCTATGTGCGGGGCACCAACTCCAGCCGGTTTACCGGCGGTAAGCTGCTGACTCCCGACAATCCGGACGAACTGTTTACGGGGCCGTTGCTGATGCGCTACGTGCTCCGCGAGTTCGGGCTGGACTACCGGGTAGATAAGAAAGGGCCGGCGGTGAAAAATCCGGTGCTGGCCATTGCGCGGGGTAATAACGGGTTTTTCTTCTCGGGCTACTGCCCCAACACAACGGTAACCCACCGCTTCCGGCTGCCGCAGGGCGCACCGCTGCTGACCGGCTACGAAACCGATCTCGACAACGGATTTTCAGTCTACAACCTGCCGAAAGCCTGGCATCGGGAAAGCCGCTTTTTTGTCGATCAGGCCGACGGGCAGGTATCGTGTCAGGAAATGACCTCAGGCGTACAGCACATGACCCGCTGCGTGAAGCTGACAGGCCTGAAAAACGCTACGGTCCGGATTTATCCCGATGAGGGTACGTCGGAGCAGGGGCTACGGGTCTATACCAATGCCGCTTATCCGTGGAAAAACGGGCAGACGCCTTTTAAAACCGGAGATAAGAAATACGGACATCACTATGTTGTAGAAAACGTCACCGGCGATCTCGTGGCATTTTGGTAGATGCGCGACCTGTACGCGCCTATCCCCTGAAAAAACTGAAAAACGATGAAATTCCCTGTCTTTCTGCCAGGCCTGGCACTGGTATGCGCTATACTGGCCTCCCGACCGGTTTCCCTTACCCAGATTCCGAAACGCCCGGTCCGTTCCTCTCGGCCATCCAGCACCGACCTGCGGGCCGGATTCAGCAATCCGCCGGTTCATGCCCGCCCTAAGGTTTATTGGTGGTGGCTCAACGGCTACGTCGATACGGTACGGCTCAAGGAAGAGCTGCGCGCCATTAAGCAGGCTGGTCTGGGCGGCGTCGATATTTTTGAAATAGGACTGCCCCCGGCCAGCGACCAGAATCAGATCATTCCGGCAGGCCCCGCGTTTATGAGCGAAGCGTCGGTCAGGACGATTGGCATGGCCATCCGCGAAGCCGGTAAACTGGGGCTGGAAGTAGGCCTGAATATGGCCAGCAGCTGGAATGCGGGCGGGACGTGGGTAAAACCCGAACATGCGGCGAAAACCATTTATGCCTCAAAAACAACCGTGCGGGGCGGCGAAAACCAGCCCCTGATCCTGCCGTTTCCGGCCATTACACCCGACCGGCAGGGCAATAAACGCCCGATTCAGTACGGACCCGACGGGCGGCCAGCCTGGTACGCAGAAATTGCCGTGGTGGCCGTGCCTGCCGGCGCAAAAGGTACGCTCGATACCACACAGGTGGTTAACCTGTCGGCACGTTTTAACCCGAAAACCGGAGCCCTGAGCTGGCAGGCGCCCGCCGGCGAGTGGGAGGTCTACCGGTATATCTGCGCCAATTCAGGAGAACAGCTCATCCGGCCGACACCGCATTCCGTGGGGCCCATTATTGACCATTTCGATTCATCAGCGACACGGATGCACCTCATGTATTTCATTGACCGGCTGAAACCGGTGGTCGGTGATTTTGCAAAGAGTCCGCTGAAAAACCTGTACCTGGCCAGCTACGAAGCCAAAGAGTTTACCTGGACGCCCGCGCTGCCGGCCGCTTTCCGGAAGCTCCACGGCTACGATCTCTATAAATTTCTGCCCGCCGTTTTTAACCGGGAATGGTATAAACCAGCCCTGGCAGCCGCTTTTCAGGCCGACATCGACAAGGCGTTTTCGGAGCTTATGATCCATAATCATTACCGGAAATCAAAGGAAATCTGTAACCGCTATGGCTTGCAGATTATTTCCGAGTCGGGCGGGCCTGGCCACCTGCACCACATTCCGGTGGAGACGCTGAAAGCACTGGGAGCGCTCGATGTGCCGCGCGGTGAAAACTGGTATAACCGGACGTTTTTCCTTGAAAACGACAGGGATAGCCTGGTCGATATGATTTTTCTGGTCAAGGAGATTGCGGCCGCATCCCACATCTATAAGCGCCGAATCGTTGAGCAGGAATCATTTACCAGCTACTGGGACTGGCAGGAGGGACCTGCTGACCTGAAACCGCTGGCCGACCGGGCGTTCTGCGAAGGCATGAACCGGCTGGTCATTCACGGGTTCACGCACAATCCGGCCGGTATGGGATACCCTGGCATCGCGTACTTCGCCGGTACGCACTATAACGACCGTAACGGCTGGTGGCCCAAAAGCAAACCCTTCAACGACTACCTGAGCCGCATTTCGTATATCCTGCAACAGACGGATTTTGTGGCTGATGTGCTGCACTACTACGGGGACGGGGTGCCTAACCTGGTGCCGCCCAAAAACACCCGCTATGTTGTCGGGCCGGGCTATGATTATGAGGTAATCAATACCGAGGTGCTCCTCCGCGATCTGACCGTAAGAGACGGCAAGTGGGTGCTGCCCGGTGTGGGGAGCTACCATGTCCTTGATCTGGGTAAGGAAGGGCGGATACCAAAGGCGGTGCGGGAAAAGATCGCCGCCCTGACGGCCCTCGGTGGCAGGGTGACGCAAGGAGAGCCGGTGCTGAATGTGTTGAAAACCATGGCTGTACAACCGGATTTCAGCTATGCCGGGCAAAAGGCCGATCAGCGCTATACACCGATAGACCACATTCATTACCGGAACGCCGGACAGGATTTTTACCTGATCCGGAACACCACAAATGGCTGGGTAACGCAGCCGTGTTTTTTCCGGCAAACGGCAGAGACCGCTGAAATATGGGATCCGGTTACGGGTGAGATTACGGCAATAACTGGCCGGAAGCAGGCGGGAACATTGGCGCAGGTACCGGTTACGCTGCCGCCCTTTGGTTCCTGTTTTGTTGTGTTCGGTAAGAGACCGGCCACGGTCACCGGTCAGGCCAATATCCGGATGGTTGCCAGCCCGAACAGTATTGTGCATCAAACGGTTGAGGGACCGTGGCAGCTGTCGTTCCCCAAAGACAGGGGAGCGCCGGCGGTTGTTACCCTGCCGGAACTGGTATCGTGGACCGCATCTGACAAGCCGGGCGTTAACTACTTTTCCGGCATAGCCACCTACCGGAAAACGATTATCTGGCGGCCCGCAGCCAGCTTAAGAAAAGGGCAGCGCATCTGGCTCGATCTGGGGCGTGTGGCAAAGGTTGGTGAGGTCTGGCTGAACAGCAAGCCATGCGGTATTGTCTGGACGCCCCCTTACCGCGTTGATATTACGGACGCCCTCAAAACGGGCGAAAATGTACTGATGGTTGAGGTCGCCAATACCTGGTCTAACCGGCTGACCGGCGATGGTATTACGGGGGAAACGTACACGAAAACGAACATTACTAAAGCAAATAAGAATCTGGTTGCCTGGAAGGATCTGCCGCTCATTGAGTCGGGCCTGCTGGGACCGGTGACGATTCAGACCACCCGCTAATCTGAAACATGATGCTGACAAGAACGGGATTTACCGGAATATGCTGCCTGCTGCTTTCGTACCTGGCAAGCGCTCAGCCGGACAGCTATGGCCTGTTGCGGAAAGGGTTTACTGACCCGCCACGGCAGGCACGGCCTAAAGTATACTGGTGGTGGCTGAACGGCAATGCCGATACGGTGCGGCTGAAACAGGAACTTCGGTCGATGAAGCAGGCAGGGATCGGCGGCGTTGATATTTTTGAAATCGGCGTGCCGGCGGCCAATAACCCGGACAACATGGTAAAAGCCGGGCCGGCGTTTATGAGCGATGCTTCGCTGGATGCCATTACAACTGCCGTCAGGGAAGCCACCCGTCTGGATCTGGAAGTGGGGCTTAACGTGGCCAGCAGCTGGAATGCCGGTGGGAGCTGGGTCAGGCCGGAGCATGCTGCCAAGTCGGTTTACGTATCGAAAACGCGGGTAGACGGTGGTCGCCCGCAAACGGTCAGGCTGCCGTTCCCGGAAATCAGCCGGCTGGATGAAAAAGGCAAGCCACGGGTGATTGCATACGGCGCCGACGGCAAACCGGTCTGGCACCGTGAGATCGCCGTAGTAGCGATTCCGCCGGATACCCGGAATACCAGCCTGGACACCAGCCGGATTCTGGTACTGACGGACCGGTTCGATGCGCAAACGGAGCTGTTAACATGGATCCCGCCGCCCGGGCAGTGGGAGGTGCACCGGTATGTGTGTGCTAACTCAGGCGAGCAGCTGAAGCTTCCGAGCGCCAACTCGAAAGGGCCGATTATTGATCATTTTGATTCGACGGCTACCCGCGCCCACTTCACCTGGTTTATACAGAAGCTGATCCCGCGGCTCGGTGATTTGTCGAAAACTGCTCTGAAAACACTCTATCTGGCCAGCTACGAAGCCACCGGCTTTGTCTGGACGCCGGACCTGCCCGCCGCCTTTAACGAGATCAACGGATACCCGATTGAGAAATTTTTACCCGCCCTCTTTGATAAAACCCTGCTGCCCGGGAGCCTGACGGATAGGTTTCAGCAGGGGTATAACCGGACGCTGTCGGAGTTGATGATCCGGAATCATTACCGGAAGGCGGGCGAAATCTGCCACCGGTATGGCCTGCTGATTGCGTCGGAGGCAGGCGGGCCGGGGCCACCGCTGCATAACGTGCCGGTCGAGACGCTGAAGGCGCTGGGAGCCCTTGATGTGCCCCGCGGTGAGTTCTGGAGCCGGTATACCTACCTCGCTCCCGATAGTGTAGACATCATGTGGCTGGTCAAGGAAATTGCCGCCGCAGCCCATATTTACGGCCGGAAAATGGTGGAGGAAGAGTCGTTTACGAGCTTTCACCACTGGCAGGAGGGGCTCGCCGATCTGAAACCCATTGCTGACCGGGCGTTTTGCGAGGGCATGAACCGCGTAGTGATTCACGGATTCAGCCACAATCCGGAAGGTACGGGAGTACCGGGAATCGTTTATAGTGCAGGTACGCATTTCAACGATAAGCAAACGTGGTGGCCGATGGTAAAACCGTTTACGGACTACCTCGCCTGCGTGTCATACGTGTTGCAGGAAACGCAGTTTGTGGCCGATGTACTGTATTACTACGGTGATCAGGTGCCGAACTTTGTGCCGCCTAAAAATACACGGTTTATCGTTGGCCGGGGCTATGATTACGAGATCATAAACACCGATGTGCTGCTGCATAAACTAACGGTTGCGGACGGACAGCTTGCCTTACCGGACGGTACCCGTTTCCGGGTGCTGGCACTCCGTCCGGACGGGCAGTTACCGGCGGCAGTACTGGCTAAACTGCATCAGCTGGCGAAGCAGGGAGCGGTCATCAGCGGCGGACCGTTCGGGACTGAAACGCCGGTTGCGTTGCTGCGAAAGGCGTCGGTTGGCCCGGACGTGGATGTGCCGGCGGCCTCAGCACCGTGGTTTGACTATGTGCATTACCGGCAACAGCAAACGGACGTTTACCTCGTCCGGAACAGCTCGCCGCAGTGGGTGACCACGCAGTTTTCTTTCCGCCAGTCGGGCAAAGCGCCGGAACGCTGGAATCCGGTGGACGGTAGTGTGGTTCCGGTACCGGTGTATGATCAGCAGGGAGGCCGGACGCAGCTTCCGTTGTCGCTGCCACCGTATGGCGCGTATTTTATCGTGTTCAAACCAGGGAAGGCAGGACCGCACTATACCGGTATACTGGCCAAAGGAGCGGTTTTGCCGGTAATCGACTACACACCGGCGGGTATCCGGTTCAGGGAGCCTGGCACGGTTACGCTGTCGGGCAAAGGCGGCACAACAGTAAAAACAACGGTCCGTACACTTCCCGTATCAGGGAGCTGGCAGGTGCAGTTTCCGGCAGGCGGGGGCGCTCCGGAACAGGTAACGCTGCCGGAGCTAAGCTCATGGGCTGATTCGGAGCAGGAGGGGGTGAGGTACTTTTCGGGGATCGGCCGGTATCAGAAACGCATTCACTATGCAGGCCGGTTACCGGCCCCGCAGGAGCGTGTGTACCTGGATCTGGGAAAGGTGGCTGAAGTTGCCGATGTCCGGATCAACGGGCACCACGCCGGTATTTCGTGGGCCGAGCCTCACCGGCTTGACATTACGGAATGGATTCGTGAAGGTGAAAATACACTGACCATCGACGTTGCGAATACGTGGTCGAACCGGCTGACAGGCGATGCAATCACCGGAGCGCACTATACGAACACCAACACACTCATTGGCTATAAGGGAACGCCCTGGAAACAGGTTCCCCTCCGGCCCTCCGGGTTGCTCGGGCCGGTGACGATTCAAACCATAAAAACTGATTGATACCCATGCTACGCACTGCGTTCAGGCTTGTTGTCTGGCTGAATTTACTGATTCCTGCCGTATATGCCCAGCCGGCGGATACCGGCCTGTATCTGGCCGGTGTTAAGAAAGAACTGAATGCCGTCTGGCCCAAAAACCGGACGATCAACCTGGTGTTTCACGGGCATTCGGTACCGGCCGGTTTTTGGCATGATCATGAGGTACATACCCTTGAATCGTACCCGAATCTGGTACTCGAACGGCTGAAAAAACAATATCCGTACGCCGTTATTAACGTGATTGTCACCGCTATCGGCGGCGAAAACAGCATCAAAGGGCAGACGCGCCTGGACACAGACGTATTGCCCCACAAAGCGGACGTGCTGTTGATCGACTACGCCCTGAATGACCGGTTTTCGGATATCGGTAAAGTAAGGGAAGCGTGGGAAACGATGATTCAGGCAGCACAGGCGCGGCAGATTCCGGTGATTTTACTGACGCCTTCGCCTGATCAGCGTATCGATATAACGGATCCGGCCAATCCGCTGGAACCGTATGTGCGGCAGATCCGGGAACTGGCCGGTCAGTACCATACCGGCCTGGCCGACCCGTATCCGGTCTTTCAGCAACTGACGAAAGCCGGTAAGCAGAAAAACTATATGTCGCACGTTAACCATCCCAACAAAGCTGGTCACGAGGTTATCGCGGCGGAGATCATGAAGTGGTTTACACCGTAGGGCGGACCTGCTTCTCCGGATTGGCAATAACGGCGAACTTGTATTTGTCGCCATGATAGTACGATTGCTCGATTTCCACAATTTTATCATTGGTACAGACCACGGCACTGTCGAGGACAAAAACGGCCGTTGGTTTCGACAGATCAAAATTGGTGGTGTTTGGCTCCAGAATCCGGACGCTCAGTGTCTGCTGTACTTCGCTGATATGCAGGTGATACACATTTTCGTAGACCTTAAAATACGACACTTCGGTCGGGATCCGGTTTATTTTCGGGCACATTTGCAGCGAAACGTACTTGACCTCATCCTTGATCAGGATCTCGTCGGCATACCGGAGCTGATGCAGTTTCATGACGGGCCCCTCAATGATAAAATGACGGCCGTTGATCTCCGAGGAGATGCCGTCGGGCAGGATTGTTTTCTCCAGCACAATGTTTTTGGGGGTAAACCCTTCGGCAATCAGGCTGTCGTGGAAACCGCGCCGCGTGGCATAAATTGACCCCAGAGTCCGGAGCAGATGATGATCTTCGGTGCGGTTCAGTACGTAGGTGCCTTTGCCTTTTACACGCCGTGCCCAGCCTTTCGACTCAATTTCCAGTAACGCTTTCCGTGCCGTCGTATTGCTTACGCTGTAGGTTTTGATCAGTTCATTTTCTGATGGAATCTGATCGCCCGGTTGCAGTTCTCCTGTTTTAATGCGTTCGATAATGAGTTCACTGATGGCAATGAACTTGGCTTTCTGGTGATCACCCGTAGTTAGTAGCAGATTTTCTTTCATCAAGGTTCATGCGGGCGAGGTATGGTTAGCACCGTCGCTGTGGTAAAGGCTGTAAAGATACACTTTACGCACTAAGTTAAATATACTCCGACTGACGAATTATCCGGCTCCTGACATGCTGTTACAGAAAACGGCCTGCCCTCACAGAAAAGGCAGGCCGTTTGCGCCAGACAAATGAAGGTGTTAATACCTTTCGTTCTGGTACATCTTTGTCGGGTTCAGCTTGTACTCATCAAACGGAATCGGGTAGTAATAATCCTTCCGGCCGAAGTTCGACACCTTCGCGGTTCCGTAATCCGCCTGGGTTTTGCTTTTCATAAGTAAGTATCTAAGATCAAATGCAATGAAAAACGGGTCAGCCGGACAAGTGCAGCACTAAATGGGAGGATGGGCGAAAGGAAAAAGGTTCAGGAACGATAGCTGACTATGCAGCTGCAAAAGACGGACATTAGTGTTACCGGAGCATTACCGGAATCTTGTCAAATTGTTGCGAAATGAGTTGTTAGGTATACTTTACGCTGCCTGGCAGGAATGATAATGAATTCGTAATCTTACGGGTAAAATCAGCCCGACAGGCATCTGTTACATTTGTATGTTTTTACGCTCATGATGATTAACCCGCGCATGTGGACCGCCTTTGTTCTGGGCGGTCTTTTATCGGCACAGCTGGCCATTGCCCAGATTCCTGCTAAAAATACCTATGAAAAGCAGGAACGGGCGGGCTATACCCTGGGCCGTATAGCTAATCTGCGAGTCCTTGAAAATGCCCTCAACTTTGTTGTAGTAGGTGACTGGGGCCGTCAGGGGGAATATAACCAGAAGGCGGTTGCCCTCCAGATGGCTAAAACCATGGCCGGCATGGAAGGCAACTTTGTGATTTCAACCGGCGATAATATTTACCCCGACGGCGTTGCCAGTGTGCAGGATCCGCTGTGGCGGGGCAGTTTTGAATCGGTCTACACCTACGCACACCTCCAGCGGAACTGGTATCCGGTGTTAGGCAACCACGACTACGGCGGCAATGTGGACGCTCAGATTGAGTACTCGAAAATCAGCCGCCGGTGGCGGATGCCGGCCCGCTATTATTCGCTGAAAAAACGGGTTGGCAAAAGTAAGGCGCTGTTTGTGTTTATCGACACCAACGGCTTCGAACCGGCCTATTACAAAAACGAAGACCTTGCTCCGGCCCTGAGCCAGCAGGATACTACCGCCCAGCTGCGCTGGCTGCGGGAAGTTCTGGCCGACCCTGACCCGTCGATCCGCTGGAAAATCGTGGTAGGCCACCATCCGCTGTATTCAGCCGGTAAACGGGTGGCCGTTACGGGACCGGTCCGGCAGGCAATTAAGCCGATTCTGGATGAATTCGGGGTCGATATCTATCTCTGCGGCCACGATCACGACTTACAGTATAACAAACCGGTGGGCCCGACGCACCATTTTCTGTCGGGGGCCGGCTCCGAAACGGATAACAATCCGCACCAGACGCCGGAGCGTATTTTTTACAATGGCACTAACGGGTTCATGGCCTTTTCGATCACCGAAAACCAGTTTCTGGTACAGATCATCGACTACCTGGGTCAGGTCCTGTTCTCGCGCGTAATTCCCAAAAATGACGTACCGAAAAAATAACCGTGGCATCCGGATTTGGCTGGGCCTGTTGCTGCTGTCTGTATCTGTCCATGCCCAAACGCCCATGCGCTACACAACCGCTCAGGCTCACTCGCACAACGATTACGAACAAAAAATCCCGTTCTGGCAGGCGTATCACCAGTCTTTCGGTTCGATTGAGGCCGATGTTCATGCCGTAAACGGTACGCTCTATGTGGCCCACGATCCGTCGGCCATTGCCGGCAACCGGACGCTTGACGCGCTGTATATTCAACCGCTGGTGCAGCAGGTGACCGATCTGAAAGGCGTTGTCTACGAAAATAAACAGCCCCTGCAATTGCTGATCGACCTGAAAACACCCGCTGACCAGACACTGCCGTTTCTGGTAAAACAACTGGCGGCTTATCCGGCGGTCTTCGGCGACAATGGGCCGGTACGGGTAGTCGTAAGCGGCAATATGCCCAAACCGGAGCAGTTTTCCTTGTACCCCTCGTGGCTGAAATTCGACGGTCGCCCCGACATTACCTACACTGATGAACAGCTAACCCACGTCGGTCTGATCAGCCAGTCGTTTCTGACCTACAGCGGCTGGAACGGTAAAGGGTTGATTGTGAAAAAAGAGCGGGCGAAGCTGCTGGCCATGATCCGGAAGGTACATGCGCAGGGCAAAAAAGTCCGGCTCTGGGCCACCCCCGACAATGTAAATACGTGGAAGGCGCTGATTAACCTTGGCGTCGATTTTATCAATACCGATCACATCGCCGAGCTGGCCAGCTTCCTCAACAGCCGCCCGACGGCAGAGTTTCAGAATACCCGTTTTCACACGCCTTATCAGCCAACCTACCGCAACAACGATGAGCGCAGCCGGGTCAAAAATGTGATTCTGCTGATCGGCGACGGTATGGGACTGGCGCAGATTTATGCCGGTCTGACGGCTAACCGCGGGGCGCTCAACCTCGGCCAGTTTCTTAACATCGGGTTCTCGAAAACGAGTGCGGCTGACACCTACATCACCGATTCGGCGGCGGGCGGTACGGCGATGGCCACCGGCACAAAAACCAACAACCGCTACATCGGCGTGGATTCAACGGGAGCGGCCTTACCCGCCATTCCGGCCCTGATCCGGCAGTGGGGCATGCCGTCGGGGATTATTACGGTCGGAAGTGTGACGGATGCCACCCCGGCTGCATTCTATGCTCATCAGCCTGACCGCGCGTTTGAACATGAGATTGCCACGGATTTTCTGCGTTCGCCGGTCGACATCCTGATCGGGGGCGGTTACCGGTTTTTTAACGACCGCCGCGTGCTGGATACCCTCCGGCAGCGGCAGTATCAGATCGGGACAGCCTTCAGCGAGCTGGAGACGATGAAGGCTCCCTTTGTGCTGCTCGACGATCAGGCAGTCGGGGCGGTGCATCAGGGCCGGACCAGCTTTCTGCCGGACGGGTTGAACAAACTCATCGTCGAGCTGAAAGGGCGGAAAGAAGGCTTTTTTATCATGGCTGAAGGGGCCCAGATTGATTATGGCGGGCATGCCAAAGACCTCGGCTATGTGGCCCGCGAGATGGTGGATTTCGACCGCGCCATCGGTGAAGCGATGCGCTTTGCCGACGAAAACGGTGAAACCCTCGTCATTGTCACGGCCGACCACGAAACCGGCGGGCTAACCCTGCTCGACGGGGATCTGAAACGCGGGTATGTCGACGGGCATTTCAGTACCAACGACCATACGGGTGTCATGGTGCCGGTGTTTGCCTACGGTCCGCATTCCCTCGATTTCCGGGGCATGTACGAGAACACCGCCATTCACCACAAAATCATGTCGATTCTGAAGCGGTACAAAAAGTAAAACCACGAAGGCGGGAAGGCATGAAGGGGCACCAGGTAAGCACACTAAGCATAATTTTGCCTGTGCAACTTTGATGTTTAGTGTACCTGGTAGAATGTGTAATTAACGATTTACCACATAGCCACATAGAAAAACAAAGATTTTTTAATCTTATGTGCCCTATGTGTCTATGTGGTTTTTCAATTATAAAGCTGAATTATAGTATCAGCTAGTTTCCTCTTCGTGCCGCATTGGTTCTTCCTGCCTTCGTGGTTAAATCTAGTTAACAGGTACCCGGATAACGGAAAGCGAGTGCGGCACCAGCGTCAGAGTGATGGCTTTTTTGCGGGCATCAACCGGAATCTGCCGCTCGACCGGACTAACCGCCGTGGCGTTTTCAAACGTATTGACCGCATCCAGTTTGTCGGTAGTCAGCAGGGAGAGGGTAGCCGTGGGTTTCAGCTTTTTCGCCCCGTCGAGCTGAATCGTGCGGTCAACCGGCTTGTTCGAAACGTTCACGAGCTTAACAATCACCTCATTCGTTTTCTGGTCGAGTACCGCCGATGCATACAGACTGTCGGTACCGGCAACGATCGCCCCCTGCTGCTTCAGGTCGAGTACGTGCGTGCCCTTGTGGACCGAAAACAGCTTCTGCACGTAATAATTCGGGGTACCATATACCCGCAGGTTATCGACCCAGATCAGGTCAGGTGTCCACTGCCAGCCTTCGGCATGCGCAAACAGCGGGGCATACGACGCCATGTTGACGACAGCCGCATTCCGCTCCAGCCCCGTCATAAACGCCGCTTCTGACAACGCACAGAGCCAGTTATTTTTGTTGTTCACGCTGACGACGCGGTCACTTTGCGCGGCCCATTCGCCGGCAAACACCTTTGAGCCCGTGCGGGGGTAGTTATCGTAGCGGGTCACATTTTCCAGAAACCATTCCGGCCGGCGGTAGTAGTGCTCATCAATCAGATCGGCATTCATGGCCCGCAACTTGCCGTTCAGGTAGTCGAAGCGGTCGCCGTTCGGATCGGTTCCCGACGAACAAACCAGCTTCATGTCCGGATATTTTGCCTTAATCGCTTTCTGAAAAACCGCCAGCCGTTCGATGTACTGCGGCCCCCAGTTTTCGTTGCCGACGCCGAGGAATTTAAGGTTAAACGGTTTGGGATGGCCCAGGTCGGCCCGCTTTTTCCCCCAGGCTGTAGATACGTCGCCGTTGGCAAATTCGATCAGGTCAAGAGCGTCCTGTACGTACGGATCAAGCTGATCAAGGGGCACGAGTTCAGCGGTATTAAACTGGCAGGCCATACCGCAGTTCAGGATTGGAAGCGGCTCAGCACCAATGTCTTCGCATACCTGAAAGTATTCCAGAAAGCCGAGGCCGAAGGTCTGGAAATAGTCCGGTGCCGGGCGGTGGGCAAATTCAAAGTTCCAGCGGTTAATGATCAGCTGCCGGTCTTCCACGGGGCCGATGGTCTTTTTCCACTGGTACCGCTGCGACAGATCGTGGCCTTCGACGATACAGCCACCCGGGAACCGGACAAACCCCGGTTTCATGTCGGCCAGCATCTGAATCATGTCGGCCCGCATACCGCCCGGACGACCCTTCCAGGTATCTTCCGGAAACAGCGATACCATGTCAAGGTCCACCGTGCCTTTGCCTTCCACCCACAGGCGGAGTTTGCCTTTCTGCACCGTCTGCGAAGCGGTAAAGCTTACCTGTTGCTTGTGCCATTGTCCGTCTTTGGTGGCTGGTGTCAGCACGCCGCTGCCTACCACCTCGTTCGTCTCATTCAGCAGCTCCGCACGCAGGGTGATACTACCCGACAGGAGGCGATACATAACCGAAAAATCGTAGCGAAGGCCGTTTTTAAGGCCCATGCCCTTAAAGCCTTCGTTGGTCAGCCCCATGTCGCCGGTAGCGAGGTTGTTGGCCGTAATGTGCAGGTAGCGCGGGTTATTGCTACCTTCATCCTTGCGGTTCTGCACCAGCAGATCACCTTCCGTGCGTTTTTTGCCTTCCTGTTTCCAGCCCATCAGCGGCTTAAAAAACTCAAACGACCGGTTTTTGACGAGTTCGGCATAAATACCGCCATCGGCACCGAAGTTAATGTCCTCGAAAAAGACGCCCCACATCGTCGGCTGGATTTCCGCAACCGGCTTTGCCGTATTAACGTTGATGACGGGAGCCGGTTGGGCCAGCGCCAGGGAAGCCGATGCGAGCAGGACGGCCACCGCCTTCGGTAAAGTCTGAATCATGTTCACAGGTTAAATAAGTTAAGCAGATTAAGGTATCCGGTGCACGTTTTTCACCCCTTTGCGCTGGTTTATCACCGGAGTTTTCAAAACGTGTAAATCTGACACAATTTTAAGCGCGTAAAATTTATTCTCCAAATAGTTCAACCGATTTGTATGTGGGGCGCGCCAGGCTGAAGTATGGTGCTAGGGGGGGACATGAATGATAGCATTCGGTAGTTAGCATCCCATTGCTACTTCAAGCATGATATATTTCGTAATTGTCAGATTATTGTCGCTTCGTTTCCCACGAATCCGAAGAAAATAACGACTGATTCCCACTGCTGCTGGTTCCGCTGTCGGTGACTTAATTGAGGCAATAAGGGCTGTCCATCTATCCCCGCAATGATTCTTAACTTCTTCTCTTAATTCTGTAATTGGAATGACAGGGAACCTGTGGGACTCTTCCTCCGAATACGAATGGCCGGTAAATGTATTCTCATTTGTTGCTTTCAGAGGTTTCCAGTCTGATAAATAATGTTTCCAGTTTACAAGATCGCAGTGAGGGCCGTCGTCCATAATGGTGACGCTTGTTTCATAGCGTTGGTCAACTTGTAGGTTTACTAATAAAGAAGTTGAGATAATAATAGATTGGTTTTCAATGGTTTGGCCGATATCCCCATAAAGATAAACCATATCTTTTTGTGTTTCATTTACTACTGTTGATTCATCGAACAATACTAATCTGTTTATTGAAACAGAGAGTTCGTTGAAGTTTATACTAGTGTTTTTAGTTTTCTGATCAATCTCTACATTTTGCTTTATGGCGCTATCATTGGTAAATGTTAGGGTGTCGAAAAAAAAGCTGTCATTCGGTACTGACTTACCTGCTTGTTTTCTTGAGGTTTCATTATGGCAGGACCAGTAAATCAGTGTGACTAAAAAAAAGGCTGTCAGGAAATAAAAACGATTAATACTATTATGTTCTTTCATGGCTTAACAGGCAGGATTTCGTAATGCTTTTTGATGACTCCCCGTAACCTACTCAATTTTTGGCAGAGACCATTGGTACCGGATGGCGAGGAGGCGGAAGAGGGTGATGGTACCGGCCGATAGGATAAAGTTCAGGGTGGGGTCGAGGCCAAGGGTGGCACACGACAGGTAAATGACCGCACCGGTAAAGCAAGGAGTCACGTATAGGTCCTTACCGAAAATAACGGGCAGGTCGTTGACAAGGGTGTCGCGGATGACGCCGCCGAAAATGGCCGACATGATGCCCAGCAACACCGCAGCCCAGCTGTTTACGCCGGTACTCAGCGCTTTTTGCAGGCCCAGAATCGTGTAAATGCCCACACCCAGGGTGTCGAACAGCAACAACGGACGCTTCAGGGCACCGAGCCACCACGTCCGCCGGAACACCGCTACCAACACACTGCCGACAATCACAATCAGGTAGTTCGGGTCGCGGATCCAGGCAATAGGGTGAGACCCCATGATGATGTCGCGCAGGGTGCCCCCGCCGATGGCTGTGACGAAGCCGATAAAGAAGATGCTGAACAGGTCGTGATACATTTTTTTGCTGAGGGCCGTCAGGGCTCCGGAGATGGCAAAAACACTTGTGCCCACCAAGTCGGTGAGGTACCAGATAGTCATGTGCGTTGAATGGTTGAGCTAATATCCGGCGGCAAAAATAACCGGTTACGGCCGGAAGTGCCCGGAAATAATGGCCGCCGGTAACGTTCCCGGCAACGTTTGCATAAAAAAAGGCAGGGATCGCCTGGGAAATCCGGCTAATGGATGGTATCTAACAAAGATTAATTGGTATAAACCAGCCATCTGAACCCTGCTAAACCCCGTTTTCTGACATGCGTACGGCAAGTCTGTTTCTCTTTTTTATCACTGTATTAATCAGTACGTCATTTGCCCAAACCACACCACCGGCATCGGTTACGTATCCGGCCTCCTTTACGGTGGCGCAGGACGGAAGTGGTAATTTTCGTACCATTCAGGAGGCTGTCAATGCCTTCCGCGACCATTCGCAGGTGCGGGTGACGCTCTACATCAAAAACGGCACTTATGCCGAAAAACTGGTTATTCCGTCCTGGAAACCCAATATCCACCTGATCGGCGAAAGCCGCGACGGGGTGATTATTACCGGCAATGACTACTCGGGTAAGCCTTATCCGAACGGTAAGGATGCGACGGGCAAGGACAAATTCAGCACCTACACGTCGTTTGTGGTACTGGTTGACGCCCCCGACATTCTTCTTGAAAACCTGACCATTCAGAATACGGCCGGCCGGGTCGGGCAGGCGGTGGCCCTGCATGTGGAGGGAGACCGGTGCATCGTCAGGAACTGCCGGTTGCTGGGCAATCAGGACACGCTGTTTGCTGCGCGCGAGGGCACCCGTCAGTACTACGAAAACTGCTACATCGAAGGCACGACGGATTTCATCTTCGGCAAGGCAACGGCTGTATTTCAGGGCTGTACTATCAAAAGCCTCGTGAATTCGTACATCACCGCCGCCGCAACACCCGACTATCAGACTTACGGTTTTGTCTTCTTCGATTGTACGCTGACGGCTGATCCGGCGGCGCAGAAGGTTTATCTGGGGCGTCCGTGGCGGCCACAGGCCAAAACGATCTTTATCCGGACCGGGATGGGAACCCATATCCTTCCCGAAGGCTGGCAGAACTGGAGCAATCCGGCGAATGAAAAGACCGTGCTGTATGCGGAATATGGCAGTACAGGCCCCGGCGCGAATCCGGCCGGCCGGGTGAAATGGTCAAAGCAACTGTCTGCTAAAGAAGCCAAACGATATACATTACAAGCTATTTTCGGCGGGGCGAGTCCGTGGGAACCGCGTTAACATTGGTTGCTGCTGGTTTCTGCTGGTTGTTTTCGTTGCGTATTTATGCGGTAAACCAGTAACAATCTTCCGGCAAAGGTTATTCCGGCTGTTAATCCGACTATTTGTCAAAAAATACGACATGAAAACGATCTCACTTGCTGCTGTTGCGTTGCTGTTTCCGGTTTATGGGTGGGCACAGAACGCGCCGGCGAAACCCGCTTCCTATGTCTCAAATGTCTGGGTGTCAGATCAGGGAAACGGGACGTATAAAAATCCGGTGCTGAATGCCGACTATTCCGACCCTGACGCCTGCCGTGCCGGTCAGGATTATTACATGATTGCGTCGAGCTTCGATGCGGTGCCTGGCTTGCCTGTGCTGCACTCACGCGATCTGGTGAACTGGACACTAATCGGCCACGCCCTGAAGCGGCAGCCACCCCTTGACCACTTCGCGAAAACACAGCATGGCAACGGGGTGTGGGCACCTGCAATCCGGTACCACAAAAACGAGTTTTACATTTATTATCCTGATCCTGATTTCGGCGTTTACATGGTAAAGGCAACCAATCCGGCGGGGCCGTGGTCGGAGCCGGTGCTGGTCGAAAGCGGCAAGGGACTGATTGATCCCTGCCCGCTCTGGGATGACGACGGCAAGGTATACCTCGTGCATGGCTGGGCCGGTAGCCGGGCGGGTATCAAAAGCATTATTACCGTGAAGCAACTGAGTCCCGATGGTACGAAGGTGATCGACGAAGGGGCTATTGTTTACGACGGCCACGAGACCGACCCGACCATTGAGGGACCTAAAATTTACAAACGCAACGGCTATTACTACCTCTTTGCCCCGGCCGGTGGTGTGCCGACGGGCTGGCAGCTGGTACTGCGGTCGAAAAACATCTACGGGCCCTATGAGCGCCGGATTGTGCTGGATCAGGGAAAAACAGCGGTCAACGGGCCGCATCAGGGCGCATGGGTGGATACACCACCGGTGAAAGGCAAACCACAGCAGGACTGGTTTCTGCATTTTCAGGACAAGGAGGCTTACGGGCGGGTGGTGCACCTGCAACCCATGCGCTGGATAAACGACTGGCCGGTGATTGGTGTTGACCCCGACGGTGATGGCAAGGGAGAACCGGTACTGACCTATCAGAAGCCGGCAGTCGGTGCAACATACCCGATCGCTACACCCGCTGAATCTGATGAGTTTAACGACCTTACATTAGGGCTTCAGTGGCAATGGCAGGCAAATCCGAAAGGAACCTGGATGACCACCAGCAAACTGGGTTTTCTGCGGCTGTATTCCTGGAAAGTCCCTGAAGATGCTAAAAACCTGTGGGATGTGCCGAATATACTGATGCAGAAGCTCCCCGCCGATGCGTTTACGGCGACCACTAAAATGACGTTCACGGCCAATCCGAAGCTCGAAAATGAAAAAGCCGGTCTGGTGCTGATGGGGCAGAGTTATGCCAGTCTGGCAATCCGGAGCCGGAAAGACGGCCTCGAGCTGGTCTATGGTGTTTGCCGGAAAGCGGTTGACGGTAAACCGGAAGCGGAAACCGTATTGACCAGACTGCCGAACGGAACAGTGTACCTGCGGATACGAATGACCGGCGGTGCAAAGTGCCAGTTCAGCTACAGCCTCGACGGACAGTCGTTCACCGCTGCCGGTGAGCCGTTTCAGGCGGAGCCCGGCAAGTGGATCGGTGCCAAAATGGGGCTGTTCTGCACCCGTACCACGCAGATCAACGACTCCGGGTTTGCGGATTTCGACTGGTTCAGGGTCGAGCCGAATCAGTAGCGGAAAGCCGGGCAATTGTCCGGCTTTTTTTGTATCTTACTACCCTGTTCATTACCGCTTTACACCCCGATCTCCTTTGTTAAAATGGCTCAAAATAAGACAGTTGAAACAACAAACAGCGTGGCCTCTTTTCTTGGCGCCATCCCTGATGAAACCAAACGTACCGACAGTCAGCAGCTGGTCAGTATCATCGAGGCCCAAACCGGTACCTCTCCGAAAATGTGGGGGCCGGCCATCGTTGGTTTCGGCAGTTATCACTACAAATACGAAAGCGGGCGCGAGGGTGATGCCCCACTGGTTGGCTTTTCACCCCGCAAAGATGCCCTGACCCTGTACCTGTCAAGCGACTTTCCCGAACGGGAAACCCTGTTGACGCAGCTTGGTAAGCACAAGACCGGCAAAGGCTGTGTCTACATCAAAAAGCTCAGCGACGTAAACCTTGACGTACTTCAGGCGTTGATCAGTCATGCGTTTCAGTACATGCAGCAAACTTCGTAGAGACGCAATATTTTGCGTCTCAGTTCCAGAGCGTCTCAGTTCCAGAGCGTCTCAGTTCCAGAGCGTCTCAGTTCCAGAGCGTCTCAGTTCCAGAGGTTTTGCGTCTCAGCCCTACGGTGATTGCAGGGACCGGACAGGGTTGCGGCTGGCAGCTTTCAGGCTTTGCATTCCGATGGTAAGTAGGGCCAGGATGGTGGCCAATACCCCGGTCAGGATAAATAACCACCACGAAAGTTCTACTTTATAGGCAAATCCCTGAAGCCATTGCCGCATACTATACCAGGCAACCGGCGCAGCAAGTGCGGTGGCAATCAGTACGAGCCTGACAAAGTCACGTGCCAGCATGGACAGAATATTGGCAACGCTGGCACCCATCACTTTGCGGATCGCGATTTCCTTTGCCCGCTGATGGGTCAGCAGGGTCGATAATCCGAATAAACCCAGACAGGAAATAAAAATGGCGATTCCGGTAGCAAGCGCGGCTGTTTCAAGTAAGGTTTCCTCCTTGCTGTAGAACAACTGAATGTCTGTGTCATAGGGGAGGAGCCCAAAATCGGAGTCAGGAAACAAGGCATGCCAGCGTTGCGCAATGGCTGCCATTGTGCTTGTTTGACTGGCGAGGTTTTCAGGAGCGATCCGGATAGTTATGTGGTCAAACCCGCGTTTGTCATAGGCGAGAAAAAGAGGTTTGATCGCCTCATGTAATGACGTATTGTGGAAGTTTTTGATGACGCCGACAATAGGTAAAGGTTGGGTGGCATTTTCAGGTACAAGCTTCCCGATGGCGTCTTCGGGTCGCTTATAGCCCATTGCCTTTACGGCTGCTTCATTAAGGAGAAGCTCCGACGCTGTTGCCGATGGCCGGAGATTACGACCTGCCAGGAGCGGAATCCTGTATGTATGCAGGTAGGCCGTATCGACATAACGACCATCAATGCTAACGGATGCAGGACCGTTTTTACCGGTATAGGTAAATAACCATGTGCGGCGTGAGAGATCCGCAGGCAGGTTGCCGGTGCTTGCAGACAGAACACCCGGTATTTGCCGGATTTGGGCCAGAAAGGTTTCCGTTCTTAATGAGCTGTCTCCCGCTGACTCTATGGGCGTAAGGCATGTGTATACATTTTTATGAGCAAAGCCCATCGGGTGATTAAGTGCAAAGCTCAATTGACGATACACAATGATTGACCCGAAAATAAACACCTGCGCAATCACAAACTGGAAAACGATGAGTCCCTTTCGAAGTGAAAGCTGTGGTTGCGGGGTCCGCGAAAGCTGATTGCGCAGTATATTCGCCGGCTGAAAACGGATCAGGAGCCAGGCGGGGTAGAGGCCTGTTGACAGACTTACGAAAATCAGTATTCCACTCAGAAACAGGCCTGTAAGCAGCCCATCCGAAAAATCAGCGCTCCCCGCCGGCAACAGATAACTGTAAGTTGGTAAAAACAGTCGGGTGAGCATCAGTGCCAGGCAGAGTGCCAGCGATGTCAGCACAAACGACTCCCCGATGATACGGCCAACGATTAACCGGTGTGGGCTGCCAAGTATCTTGCTGATGCCCATTTCTTTGGCTCGTGCAGGAAGCTGCGCGGTCGTCAGGTTAATGTAATTGATGATGCCTAAAGCCAGTAAAAAGAAGGCCAGCCCAATCAGTCTGAGCAGCAAACGGCGATCCGCATGTACCATAGGTTCATGGTAATCAACGCCGAAATGGATATCAGAGAAGGGTTGTAAGACCAGATGACTGCCGGGCAATGGTTTCTGTTGCCAGTTTGCAATGGCTTCCTGAAGTCGCATTGGGTCGGCAGCGGGTGAAAGCCTGAGCAGTACCTGCTGATTGCTGTTAGCGGCCTGCCACTGATGATTGTCTGCCGTCAGCTGTTTGCTGGTCGATAACGACATAAATTCCTTGTTGTCGAAGCTGCTGAGGTAGGGCAGGTCTGTAACAACACCGGTGACCTGTACGGCTACCGAATCAAAATATATAATCGTTTGGCCGATAACCTGCTGAGGGGTCAGCGTCGGGAAATACTTTTTCGCGCGGCTTTCGGTCAGAATTACCTCGTTGGGACGCATCAGCACCGGTTGCGCCGTTGCGGATACCCCGGCTCCGGCAATGGTCTGGTGGGGGAAAAACCGGAAATACCGGGCGTTCGTGAGGATTAAATCTTTGGGCTCTATAAAAAAGGAGGAAGCTCCCTGCGATTGAGGAACCCGGACATTGGTCCACTCGCGAATGATGGGCACGGCAAGTTCGACGCCCCCTACCTGCGAAAAATCGTTCAGCGCTACGGGTAACGGTACGCCGGCAAGTCCGGGGCTAACACCATTGGTTTGTGGTTGAGTAACAAGCCGGTAAATCCGGTCTTTGTCCGGTTGCTGCCGGTCAAACGAAAAATCATAACTCACTACCCTGAAGATGATCAGGGCCGCGCTGAGGCCTATCGCAAGACCTGCGATTGTTAATAAGGAGTAGAAACGGTTCTTCCAGAGATGACGGATAACAAGTAAAAGGGAGTGGTGTAACATAGTCTTACCTGGCGATAGTGGATCATATAAATGCTCTGCCAAGGTAAGAAAAAAGCCCGTTTTCCAACGGGCCTGAAACAAAATCAATGAAAACTGCCGCTCATGTTCCGGGCGAGGGTTTTGGCGCTCCACTGGCCACCGGCGATAATCCGGCGGATGGTGAACAGCGGATCACTCGGATCGCGTTTCTTTTCGGCAAGCTGGTAGGCCGTCAGCAGCCCCCGCTTTTTAAGCTCGGGTAAGGCCGCTTCGTTCCAGAGCCCGAACGGATACGCAAAATGATAGACCGGCTTCCCGATAATGGTTTCCAGTTTCTTCTTCGGCTCTTCGATCTGAAGTTTCCAGTCGTCGCCCTGGTATTTTTTTACGTTATGGTGATCCCACGTATGCAGGCCAATCGTGTGTCCACGGTCGGCGAGATCCTTAATCTGGGCCTTGTCCATGTAGGGCTGGTACCCGCGCCGGCCAATGGCCACGGTCATAATGAAAAATGAAGCCTTGAACCCGTATTTATCCAGCTCCGGCAGGGCGGTTTCGTATTGATCGAGGTCGCCGTCGTCGAAGGTAATCATCACCGGTTTTTCGGGCAGCTTTGCGCCGGTGGTCAGGTAGGCATACAGCTGATCCGGCAGAATAGTATGGTAACCGCTGTCGGCCAGCATCTTCATGTGCTCCTTAAAGGCAGCCACCGGAATGATGTAGTCCTTCGCACTTTTTGAGTCTTTCGCCCGCCAGTCGCGGACCTGATGGTAGCACAGGATGGGCACCTGCGGGCGTGACAGAATTGTAGCCGCATCGGCTACTTTATCGGCAGGAATCGTTGCCGGGTCGGTAGCCGGAGTGGCTGCCGGCGGTGCTGCTGTTTTGGTGGCAGCGCTGTCCGGTGTGTCGGCGTGGGCAGCGGTTGTTGCCGTAGCGGCGGTGTCTTCCTGTTTGGTGCCGGATTGGCAGCCGGTGAGCAGGCCAACGGTACAGGCCGCGCCGGCCAGTGTCATGTAAAGGCGTCGTTTGTTAAGCATAATCAAAAAATTATGCCCAAAAGATAAGCGAAAGTAGCAGGCTTAACGTGGTGTGCTCTTTTTTTCTTTCGTACGGCCGGAGCGACCGCCTGACTTAGGTGTTAACGGGGATGTTGGTCGTGCTTTTGACTTCGTCCATCACAAAAAAACTGCTGATGTGCAGGATACCGGGAATCACCGACAGACGTTCCTGGTAAAAGCGGTTGTAGCTCTCCATGTCGCGGATGATAACCTTGAGCAGGTAGTCGAACGTGCCGGAGACAAGGACACATTCCAGTACCTCGGGCATGTCGTTGATCGCCTTATTAAAATCCGCGAAGGTGTCGCGGGTCTGCTTATCCAGCGTAACCTGACAATACACCAGCAACAGGTTGCCGAGTTTCTTTTTGTTGACGATGGTAACGTAGCGGTCAATGTAGCCTTCGCGTTCCAGGCGTTTGATCCGTTCATGAACCGGCGTTTTGGACAGGTTGATGCGCTGGCCGATTTCCTGCATGGTCAGCTGCGCATTTTCCTGAAGCAGGGTCAGAATCAGGCGGTCGGTTTTGTCTAAATCAGTGATCATGCGGACAAAGTAATAGACAAAACAGGAAAAGGTGCGATGATCCCGGGAAAATACCTTGTTTTACCCGTATCATCGCACCTTTTATGGGCAAAAGACGCCCTGAATCAGTTTTCGCGCAGCAGATCGTCGCGTTTCAGGTTCTCCGGCGGCGCCTGATTCAACACTTTCCGGTATTCCTTGCTCTGGAGGTCGCCCCGCTTGATCGACCGGATAAAGTTGGCCCATGCCAGTGGGTTCAGGAACGGAATGGTATTGGCCTGACCACGGCTGGTAATGGCATCACGCCCGAAAATCTGCTGGTTCATGAAATACTGGTGATTGGCCACGGCCCCCATCGGTGTCATGGCCGACATCCGCATCAGGTACATCGGGTCCATGTTTTTGGCCAGATTCTCCCGCTCTTTTTCGTCGGGAAGCTTCATGTTCACGAAGGCTTCCTTAAACAACTGCTCGGTGGCGTACGGATAGACCTTTACTTCGGCCAGCGTTTTGACATCTTCCTGAAGAGCCACAACCGCCGAATAGGTCACGTCGGTCAGCCGGCGCGGAATGATATGATACTGGGTCTTATAGCCGACATAGCTGAAAATAATACTGTCGCCCGGAAAAACCGGCAGCGCAAAATAACCGTTATTGGCCGACAGAACACCACGGCCGGCGCGCGGGATGTAGATATACGCGCCCGGCAACGGTTCGTTACTTTTTCCCCCCGTCAAAAAGCCGGTAAAGGTCACTTGCCGCTCCTGTCCCTGCGCCTTTGTTTCAGTAAAAACGCCGGCCAGGCAGATCAGAAGAAAGAGTATAGTTAGTTTCGTTAGTACAGCGTTCATGAATTACCTTACTAAGTCAGCGTTTTGGGCTGATGTATTACAAAATAACGAAAGGAAACAGAATCCTTACTTATCTAATCGAATATTTTAAGATTTGTTAGGAGTTTCACCGTTTTCAGGCAAACAGCTTCAGAAAGGTAATGATAAACGGCGCGGCCAGCAACAGGCCGTCGAAGCGGTCCAGAAACCCGCCGTGGCCGGGAATGCTGCTGCCCGAGTCCTTAATGGCAATGCTGCGTTTAAAGAGCGATTCAACGAGGTCGCCGTACGTACCGGTAACCACAATAATACCGCCGACGCAGTACCACTGCCAGGGCTTCAGATCGGGGGCGTAGATGGTCAGGATAAAAGCGATTACCGCCGCCATGGCCGCCCCGCCCAGACTGCCTTCCCACGATTTTTTCGGGGATACCCGTTCAAACAGTTTACGGCGGCCGAATTTGGTGCCGGCAAAATAAGCCCCGATGTCGCTGGCCCACAGCAGCATCAGACAGCCAAGGATTATTTTAGGATGATAGCTGCCTCCCCGGAGTGCCAGCACGTTCAGCAGGGCAAAGGGAACCGCCACGTAAATAATACCCAGAAACGTAAAGCCAATGTTGGTGAACGGCTTCATGTCTTTCTTTTTGTACAGCTTGATGAGGAACACCATCGAGGCCACGGGGCAAATCAGAAAGTAGGTATCGTGCGGAATAAACTCCTTTTCGATAAAAAAGGTGAGCAGGCAGATAAAACAGCCGACCACCGTACCATAAAACGTAAGCGGCTGGTTGCCGTCGAGGCCGAGCAGCCGGTAAAATTCAATCTGGGTGAGTGCACTGATGGTACAGAACAGGAGAACAAAACTCCAGTCGGCGTACATAATGGCGCCAAGAATCAGAAAAATCCCTGCAATGGCGGCAATAATCCGTTGCTGCAGATTAGATAAATTAGCTAAACGTGGTTTCATTATCCAGAATTACTTTGGCAACAATGGCGTGTTCCTGCGGAACAAACAACTCACAATTGCCAAAAGGTGGGTAACTACTGCTTTTTTTGTTCACAACTACGGCCTGGATATCATGTTCGGCCAGCAAGGCTTTCGCAAGTTCGGCCCGGAACGGGAGTGGTGTTGTCAGGACTTTTTCCCAGTTTACTAACATACGCGTTGACTAAAGCCGTTCTGAACCGGATGGCCTGGTTTGGTTGATTTGACGAAAATAGTACAATATTCCGAATGAAAGAACCATTGACACCAAAGCGCCTAAAACCGGAACGGATTCGGTTTCTTCGATATTCACCGAAACCACCTTCTGCTTATTGAGATAGACCATCAGTACCGTAAACCCGTTATTTACGAAGTGGGCCAGAATAGGTACCCACAGGTTACCGGACCACGCATACAGGTAACCGAAGAGCGCACCCAGCAGCATCCGCGGGAAAAAGCCGTAAAACTGGATGTGAATGGCGCTGAAAATGGCCGCTGCCAGCCAGATACCGACATGCATGTTGCCGGTCCATTGGATGAAGTTCCGTTGAAGAACGCCCCGGAACAACGCTTCTTCGCCGATAGCCGGAATGATGGCAATGATGAGTATAGCCAGCACCAGCTGACCGGTGGAGGTAAAGCTGGTCAGAAATTTTGTCAGCCCGGACAGCTCATCTTCTTTGGCGCGCATCCATTTCTCAACGGGAGCGAGCGTTTCCGGCAGTGTCAGATTCTGGTTCCATTCAATGAGCAGGGCGTTGAACGGCATAAAAATAATCACCAGCATCACCACCAGACCAAGCCCCGACACGGCAGCCAACGGCCGGTCATTTGCGGCGGAAAAGCTGCTGCGTTCAAAGACTTTCCAGTAGACAAGCACCGGAATCAGGAAGTTGAACAGGTGATTGACCCCCTGCGCAATCATCAGCAAGGGCCAGCCGTTGGGGTAACGGGCAGGGTTTTTAATAAGCGGCAGCAGCCGCAGCGGCGGGTCCTGCCCGAACAGCGGCGACAGTATATATACGGTGCCATCGGCCAGCAGCGCGCCCAGCGTCATGCCCAGCAGCAGGCAGCCGGTGAGCAGTAACAGGCTGCGCAGCGGTGTGATGCCGTTGAATCCGCCGGCAGGTGATGTATAGTTGGGTTGCATAATTGCGTAAATTTACGGGAGAATTGAGTTTAAGTCTGTTCCGGACCGAAAAAACTGTCATTGAGGTTACGTTAGACAGGATTCCGGGGTGATCAGCCCCTGATCCTGTAAATTCTGTAATCCGGTCTGCCGGAAAAAAGAGGAACGATTCGGGGCGGGAACGGTGTTTCGGAGAAACGGGTAGAACCAGCATTAACAAATTATGAGCAACCAGAATAAACCGGTAAAAATCGAAAACATTGACTTAGGTGAGTTTCCATTGCTGTTAGCGCCGATGGAGGACGTCAGCGATCCGCCGTTCCGGGCGGTCTGTAAGGCCAATGGCGCCGATTTGATGTATACCGAATTTATTTCGTCGGAAGGACTGATCCGCGATGCTGCCAAGAGCGTGCAGAAACTCGACATTTTTGAATACGAGCGGCCGATCGGGATTCAGCTGTTTGGCTCTGATATTGAGACCATGGGCAGCTGCGCCGAAATTGCTACCCGCGCTAACCCCGATCTGATCGATATTAATTACGGCTGCCCGGTCAAAAACGTGGCCTGCCGCGGGGCCGGAGCGGCGCTGTTGCAGGATATTCCCAAGATGGTGAAAATGACGGAAGCCGTTGTGAAGGGAACGCACCTGCCCGTGACTGTCAAAACGCGCCTGGGCTGGGACGACAGCACCAAAAATATTCTTGACGTTGCCGAACGCCTGCAGGACATCGGCATTAAGGCCCTGACTGTACACGGCCGCACCCGGGTGCAGATGTACAAAGGGGACGCAGACTGGACACTGATCGGCCGGATCAAGGAAAATCCCCGCATTACCATTCCGATTTTCGGAAACGGCGACATCGATACGCCTGAAAAGGCGCTGGAGTATAAAAACCGGTTCGGGGTCGATGGCATCATGATCGGCCGCGCCAGCATCGGCTATCCGTGGATTTTCAACGAGATCAAGCATTTCCTGAAAACCGGCGAACACCTGCCGGCACCGACCATCAGTGACCGGATTGATGTGTGCCTGAAACACCTCGATTTCTCGATTCGCTGGAAAGGGGAGCGGGTCGGAATTTTTGAAATGCGCCGCCACTACGCCAGCTATTTCAAAGGACTTGACAATTTCAAGCAGTACCGCGCCCAGCTCGTAACGGCCGATACCTATCCCGAAGTGCTGGCCATTCTGGAAACCGTGCAGCAGGTTTACCAGCCCGATGCTGTGCTGTCGTAGTCGTTGCTGCCCCAAGTGCTGAATACACAACCTGACATACTACCTTTTAATGACTGAAACATCTACGGCAACTTCGGTGCCGGCGACCCCTGTCCGTACATGGGTTGCCTGGGCATTTCTGTGTATCCTCGCACTGGTTTGGGGCAGTTCCTTTATCCTCATCAAACGCAGCCTTGAGGTCTTTTCTTCGCAGCAGGTCGCTGCGGGCCGCATTTTGCTGGCCTGGCTATTTTTTATCCCGTTTCTGACCCATCAGAGCCGCCAGCCCGAAATCCGGGCATCCGTGAAACAGCGGTGGGTCGTGCTGCTGGCGGCGGGCCTGCTTGGTAATCTGATACCGGCCTTTATGTTTGCTTTTGCCGGCGCCCACCTCAACAGTTCCCTCTCAGGTGCGCTGAACTCACTGAGTCCGTTGTTTACGCTGCTGATCGGGGCATTTTTCTTTGGCCGGAAAATTCCGGGCCGTCAGCTGGCCGGTATTCTGCTCGGTCTGGTCGGGTCCGTATTATTGGTATTCTTCAGCACAACGGGCAGCTTTACCGTAAATGGCTATGCGTTGCTGGTCGTAATTGCCACCCTGTGTTACGGCACCAACATTAACCTGATTGGCCGGTATCTGGGCCATATGCCGTCACTGGTATCGACCAGCTGGATTTTTATGGCCGTTGGTCCGCTGGCGCTGCTGACGCTGTTGCCGACCGATGTGTTACAGCGGTTGCAGGAGCCGGGCGTTGGCCGCAGTCTGTCGGCCCTGATTGTGTTAGGCGTTCTTGGATCAGGCGTCATGACGATCCTGTTTAACCGGATCGTACAGCTGGCGGGGCCGGTATTCGGCTCGTCGGTTACCTACTTGATCCCGATTGTGGCCCTGGGCTGGGGCATAGTCGATGGAGAAGCCGTTTATTTTACGCAGTATGCCGGAATGGGTATCTGCCTGCTGGGGATTTATCTGACCAACAAGTAGTGCCGTAAGACAAACGGATGCTGGTATGACTACTCGCCCAGCCACCGCCGGAAGGCCATCGCTTTGTCGCGGCTGACGATAAGCTCATCGTCAGCCGGTGGCATGACATCTACTTTAAGCTTACTGTTAAAAAATAAATGTACCTTCCGGACAGCTTTATGGCCAACGATAAACTGCCGGCTGGCGCGGTAGAACCGGCGCGGATCGAGCATTTGTTCGAGTTCGTCAAGTGAGTAGTCGATCGCATACTGCTTACCGGCGAGGGTTTTCAAAAAACTCTGTTTGTTGGCTGAAAAAAAGTAGGCAACCTCTTCGACATCAATAGGCAACAATCGTTGTCCCTGATGAACCAGAAACCGGTCGCGGTAGTGCGTCGCGGTTTGCATATACTTGTTAATCTGTTGTAACAACTCATTGACGGGTAGTTGCAGGCCACCCGGACCACCGTAGGTCTGCCGCAGCTGCCGGAACTTATCGAAGGCTTTTCGTAGGGCCGCTTCTTCAACGGGCTTCAGCAGATAATCAACACTATTGACCTCAAACGCACGCCGGGCATACTCGTCATAGGCCGTTATGAAGATGACCGGACACGTGACGGTTACCTGTTTGAATATCTCGAAACTCTGCCCGTCCGACAGCTCAATGTCCAGCAGGATAAGGTCAGGCTGAGGATGCTGACGGAGGTAGGCGACGGAGGCTTCGATACTCTCCAATACCGACAGTACCGTACTATCGGCACTGACCCGGCCAATCATGGATTTTAATTGACGGGCGGCTACGGCTTCGTCCTCAACAATCAGTATGTTCATGGCAATGCGGGTTTTATGAGCGGAACGCTCACCTGAAACATCGTATCGGTTTGATGAATGATTATGTCGGGCTGGTTCAACAGCCTGTACCGGGCAGCAATGTTACTCAGGCCCATCCGGTTCGACAGAAGCGTCGATTGTTTGGGTTGCCGGTTATTCGTTACCACGATGTTCCGGGCAGCATCGGTCTGAATACGGATAATCAGCGGGCTGGCGGTCGACACCCGATTGTGTTTTACTGCATTCTCGACCAGCAGTTGCACCGTCAGCGGAGGCAGCGTATAGGCCAGTTTGTCGGCGTCAACGTCGATGTGTAACGCCAGCCCTTGCTCAAACCGCGTTTTCAGCAGACTGATATAGGCCCGGACGAAGCTCAGTTCGCTCTCCAGCGTAATAAGCGGCTGCTCGTTGCTTTGCAGCAGATACCGATACACCTGCGAAAGATTGATAATAAACTGCACTGCCTGTTCTTTTTCGTCTTCCATGACCAATCCCTGCAACGTGTTCAGGCTATTGAAAAGGAAGTGCGGCTTTACCTGCTCCCGCAATGACTCCAGCTGGCTTTGCAGCGTCATTTTCTTGAGTTCCTGCGCTTCGTGATAGCTCGTTCGCCATTGTTGATACAGGTAAAGCCCTTCATAAATAGCCGCCACCGGAATGACACAGAAAACCCCTACAGCTATGTTATATAAATAACGGAGAGGCGTATAGTGGTAGCCCCAAAAAAGGGTTATATCGTAGATGAACGAGGTTGTCAGCCGAAAGGCGCTGGTTATCAGGATAAACCAAAGTGCCTGAAAAACTACGCGTCGTGGCGACTGGCTCAGGGTTGGATACCGGCGGCGCGATTGCAGGATGCCAAACCGGCTGATTGTCCATAGCAGCGACACCTCGGCCAGCCCTACGAGATAATCGAACCAGAACGGCCAGCCGTGCTGCCGGTTGATTTCGTCGTAAAAAATCCAGTCGCCCAGCAGCGTAATCAGGGGAATACCAGCCAGCCGCAACCAACGGTCATTCAGATACATTAGAAAAGGTGTTTAAGGCGTAAACGGATATCAGCGAAGCAACTCCATCGCGGTTTCCAGTGCCCGGTCGCGTCCGGCTTTCAGCTCCTCAGGCTTATTCCTGACCAGCACTTTCGGCACAATACCGATGCCTTCCAGATTCCGTCCTGTGGCATCGCGTACATCGGCGATAGGAACGCGGAAACTCCAGCCGTTGGGCAGGTCGCGCGGGATGGCATCCGACAGTGCCCCACCCGTGGTGTCGCCTACCTGCGTAACCGTTTTATTCTGAAGCATCGCCAGCACAAACGTCTCCGCTGAACTATACGACGACCGGTTGGTCAGTATCACAACAGGCTTCGTGTACTGAAAATGACCGGCTGGTTCGGTATAAAAACGTAGTTCAGGACCAAAATCAGTGTGTTGGGGGCCGTTGCGTAACCGTGCCGTAAACGACAGGTGCCGTTCGGTCGCAAATCGATTGGCAATATACTGTGCCACGCGGTCTTCGCCTCCACCGTTTTCGCGCAGTTCAATAATCAGCCCTTTGGTGTCCTGTAAGTACGTAAGCACGGAGTCCATGGTTTGGGCATAGGTGCTGTAGTCACGCTCAAACCCTTTCAGCAGGATATACCCCAGTTGGCCGGGTAATTTACTGCACACCATTTCATTGGTAAAGGCCCGGCTGTCGCTCAGGTAACGTTTCACCACGGTTCCGTCGTAATCGACGGTTTTTGTGCGGCCCAGTATTCCTCCGTTATACCACGGCAGTCCTGTGTTTGCGGTCGGGCGGAGGTAGACATGGTTATCGTCGAGATGGGCCAGCAGGTCAGTCATGGTCTGGTACAAGCCGGCATCGGTAGTCTGCTCGTTTACCTTCGGACGGTAGGTATTGTAGAGCGCATGCCAATCCAGTTTCTTAGCCTCAAAGGCACCGTAGAGGCGGTCGTATTCACCCCAAAGATAGTCGAAATTCGCAACCGGATTGTCAGACGTTTCGGGGTTCAGCAGCCGGTTGGTGCAAGCCGTCAGAGAGCTGATCAGAATGAAGAACAGGAGTGCAGGAGATAGTAGCTTTTTCATGAGTGTTGTTGCTTACTGTGATTAAAAATGGATTTCACTTTCGACCATGAGTGAACTGTTGAGTAACCGAACGGGCCGTGGATCGGGATAATTCAGGTAACGGGCGCGGTAGGTAGTACCCACGCTCAGGCGCGGACTGATGCGGTAGGAATACCCAAGCTGTACATTCACGTTGCCCAGCCGGTTCGCGGTTGCCGGGTGCGTCCCCTGCCGGAAATAGGCCGCCACGTTATTATCGCTGGTTGATTTGGGGAAGTTTGCCCAGATGGCCCGGGTAATCAGGCCAATAACGGCCATATCGACCCGCAGCGTCAGGCTGTGATGGTTCGCAAAAGCGTAGTCTGTCTGGACAACAGGCGATAGCGTAGCGGTGTTGATAACCCACGGAAAGTTGGCGACTTCGTCGGCATACAATAACGATTCGGATACCGAGCCGCCAACCCAGGTGTTGAGGCGGCCTGGTTCAGGTCCGCCAATACGCCGGAGGTAGCCGGCTTCGAGGTTAACCTGGTACAGGGCCGACGAAATCTGGTAGGAGAAGGGTTTGCCGTCGTCAAATGTGGTCGAATACGTGCGGGGGCCAAACCGTTCGGGGTTCATCGTCCCTAACCCGCCCGACAGCCGCAGGTTGAATTGGGAGTCGCTGGTGCGACGGCGGTAGCTCAATCCGTATAGCGGCCGGATCGTACCCGTATACCGTAATGGAGAAGCCTGTTGGTCAAGCGTTCGCAGGCTAAACGTGCCCACCGAAAAGCCAATGCTGTTGCGGTACTGGGCCGAAGCGGTTGCGGGTATGATGGTAAGCGCAGTGAAGCCAAGGGCAATTTTTTGTAGCGTGTTCATTGATCTGTTGTCTGATTACCTGACAAAATTCATAGCTGGCAGTGACGGATAAAACAATCGCCCGACGAAGTGGAAAAGAGTTGTGCTCAATCCGGAAAAATCAGCTCCGAATCGCAGTCCGATGGCATATTCCCCGCGGGTGGGGGCCGCATGTGTAACAGTGCCGGCTTCCTGGCAATCCGCAGAATTTTGCGGCTCGTTTTTGTGGCTTGTCTTTTTTGCAATATCTTGCCTGAACCGCAAGGTATTATCTTAGCTGCAAGCTATTGCCTGAGCCGCAATATCTTGCGGCTCTACCTTTAAACCTCGAAACTACAATGTATCAAGCAACCGTAAACGGAGGTGCACCGCAGCAGGTAGCCTTCACCGGAGGTTCACCGGTGCTGAATGATGAACCGTTTAACTGGAACCTCGTCCGGCTCTCAGACCGGACATTTCACATCCTGCACAATGACCGGTCATTTACGGCCGAGGTACTGGGTGTGGATACGGCTGAGAAAAAGATCAGTCTCAAAATCAATCAGCACATTCATGAAGTAGCCCTCAAAGACCGGTTCGACATGCTGCTCGAGCAGATGGGCATGAGCAGTGCGGCTACTTCGAAGCTGAATGACCTGAAAGCACCGATGCCGGGCCTGATCGTGAGTGTAAATGTGCAGCCCGGCGATGTGGTGACGAAAGGCGATAGTGTCCTGATTCTGGAGGCGATGAAGATGGAAAATAACATTAAATCGCCCGGCGAAGGCACTATTAAATCCATCCGCGTTACCAAAGGCGACCGGGTTGAGAAAAATCAGGTACTCATTGAGTTTGTATAACCGACACGTCCGGAAGGGACAACAGGAACGCTGATCGGAGGATAAAAAAGCATTATTTGCCGGACTCCTTCCTCAGCTTACCTTTTGTCCCTTTTGCCTTTTTCCTATCTTTGCGGCCAAAATTCCCTACATGGCTCATCAACTGAAGTATAACCGAATCCTGCTCAAGCTGAGCGGAGAGGCTCTGGCTGGCACCGACGGGTCCGGTATCAGCACAGCTGTTCTGGAGCAATATGCCCTTGAAATCAAACAAGTCGTCGACCTCGGTGTTCAGGTAGCGATCGTTATCGGCGGCGGCAACATCTTCCGCGGGGTAACGGGAGAGCGCTCGGGCATCGACCGGGTGCAGGGTGATTACATGGGTATGCTGGCAACGGTCATCAACGCGATGGCGATCCAGAGTGCCTGTGAGCGCCAGGGCATGTACACGCGGGTCATGTCGGCCATTAAAATGGAACAGGTCTGTGAACCGTATGTACGCCGCCGCGCCGTTCGTCACCTCGAAAAGGGGCGGGTTGTCATTTTCGGAGCCGGAACCGGTAACCCGTACTTTACAACCGACACGACGGCAAGCTTACGGGCTATTGAGATTGAAGCGGATGTGGTCCTGAAAGGTACAAAAGTGGACGGGGTATATACCGCCGATCCGATGAAGGACAAAACAGCCACACGCTACAACACCATTACGTTTAAGGATGTACTGGAAAAGAAACTGAGTGTCATGGATCTGACGGCCTTTACGTTATGCCAGGAAAACAACTTGCCAATCATCGTGTTCGATATGAACCAGAAGGGTAATTTGCTGAAACTGGTTGAAGGCGAAGACATCGGCACACTGATTACGGTGGATTTACCGCTTGAAACTGTTTAACGCGTCAGGCATCACCAGCCGAACAAATCCCTGACGATTGCTGGCTACGCATTGATCACTAACAAAATGGAAGAGATTGAATTATTCTTAGAGGACGCCAAAGACACAATGGAAAAGGCGTTGAAGCACCTCTCGATTGAGCTGTCAAAAATCCGGGCCGGACGGGCCTCTGCCAGCATGCTCGACGGGCTTCAGGTTGAATATTACGGCGTTATGTCGCCGGTCAACAACGTTGCTTCTGTTACTACGCCGGATGCCCGTACGATTGCCATCAAACCGTTCGAACGCAAAATGATCGGTGAACTGGAAAAAGCAATCCGTAACAGCAACCTGGGACTGGCACCTTCCAACGACGGTGAAGTAATCCGGTTAAGCATTCCGGTACTGACCGAAGAACGCCGCCGCGATCTGGTGAAAAAAGTAAAGCAGGAAATCGAAGTCGCTAAGGTAAACGTCCGGAACATCCGGAAGGACACCAACGAATCGATCCGTAAACTGACGAAAGAAGGTGTTTCGGAAGATGAGGTGAAACTGGGCGAAGAACGCGTTCAGAAGCTGACCGATGGGTTTATTGCCCGTGTTGACGAGGCATTCGTCGCTAAGGAAAAAGATATTATGTCGGTGTAGTATTAACCGGCGTTAACGGGTTATGATTCTGATTTGCAGGTCTGTAAATCAGAATCATAACCCGTTTTTTTTAATTCTGATAGAACACCACCAGCCCGTCTTTACCGGCAACAATTATATCTTTCTTACCATTCTGCCGTAAATCGGCCACACTCAGGTAAATGCCGGTGCCTTTCCCCGTTCCCGCCGGTCCGAAGGCAATGGTTTGCTTCTGAAACTGTTTGCCATCCCAATGGAACAGGTAAATCCCCACCGGATCGTCGGAGCCGGGGTCATTGTCATTGTGCGCCCGGTACCGTTTGCCCGTCAGGAGTTCTGATTTACCATCGCCGTCGATATCGAGCCATTCCATGACGTGGTATTGGGAGTTTTTGTCATCAATCGTGTGCTTTATCCACTGCCGTTTTCCCTGCATGGGAGCCTGCTGCTCATACCAGTGCAGCCCGTAGCCGTGGCCCTGCCCGACAATCAGGTCATTACGCCCGTCGCCGTTGACATCCACCACCAGAATCGGAACGCTGGCCGACCCGAGGGAAAAGTCCTTGTGTAATGTCCAGGGGCCACTCTCCCGGTTAGCCGGGGCCTCAAGCCAGCCATCACTCACGATAAAATCGCCGCGCCCGTCGCCGTTGACATCGCCGAAGCCTAAGCCGTGGCCCTGGGTGGGGGCTACATCAACTTGCCTGAACTGGCCGGGCGACGTCAGTTTGAAATATTTCAGCGGTTTACCGGGGTTGTTGGGCACAATCTCAGGGGTGCCATCGCCGTCGACATCCCACGGGCGGGTGGTTTCAATATTGCCGGTTTTAGCAAACTCGTGCGCAGACCAGGGCTGTTTAGGGTCCGCCGGATTTTCGACCCAGCGCAGGCTCTCGCCCCACCAGCCACCGGTAATAAAATCGGTACGGCCGTCGCCGTTGACATCCATCGGGATGGTTGAAAAATCATCGTAATACTGGTCATACCGCTTCTGATTGCCGATGAGGTAGCGCTGCCGGAAGGTTGGACCCGCATACCAGAAATCGCCCGAGACCAGATCAGGCTTGCCATCGCGGTTTACGTCGAATACATCTACCGATTCAAAGCTTTCGGCGGCCACAAAATAACGGGTGAAAGACGGTTGCTTCACGGGTGGAATTTCGGTCATCGCCGCGAACGCCAGCGAAAGAGGCAGGAGGAAGGGAATCGTCATGGGCTAACGTGTTAAATACTGTATTTGATTAAGTAAAATTAGTATTCCATTGTACAATAAGGATAAGTAATTGCGTTAATGGGATAAACGTCTGCCCCATGAAATACACACATTTCCTCTTGACTACTGCCTTTTTCTTTCTTCTGATTGCCTGTAAACAAACAGCTCCTTCGGCGCAGCAACCTGATTCAGGAATTGCTAAAACGCCGAATATCAGCCAGGTGAATATCAGTTTTAAAGGTTCTCAGCTGGATTGTCTGCTGCAGCAATGGTACAGTGACCGGTATAGAGATGAGTCTCCGGTTGTTGTACGGATCATCAATGATTCCGCGGCTTACACGGCCTTTTTCCCGTGCTCCATTACAGAGCCATTGCCGGAAATTGATTTTACCACACATACATTGTTGATCGGAATGAAAGCGGATTACGGACGGTTTGTAAATTCGCCGGTGAATATCAGGGCAATGGAACAGAGCCTGGTAAAATTAGCTGATGGAAGCCATACCCTGACGGTAAAAGTTACCGGTCAGCAGTCATCACAGGGATATGGGGGAGAATGGTTTGCCTTTATGTCGGTGGTGCCAAAGATAACCGCTCCTGTAAAAGCAAATATGGAATATGTTTTTTCAAAATAAGCCATGTCCTGCATGACAGGGCCCAACTATTTTTTCTCCTTTTCTGTCACAAAAAAACGTCCTCGCCGGTCTTTGCTGAAAATTGATGTTCAACACTGATTTTTCTGCAAATGACAATGCATATACCCGTAAAACAATGGCACTACGTTTCGGGAGTGACCTTATCCGTATTTATTTTTTTTCACATCACCAATCACCTGGTATCGCTGACCGGCATGGACAACTACATGGCTGTTATGGATGCGTTCCGGCGGGTGTACCGGCACCCGGTGGCGGAATGCATCCTGCTGGCGGCTTCTCTGTCGCAGGTAGTCTCGGGCGTTAAATTGCTTTTTGTCAGGAAGAAACGGAGCTTGCCGGAGAAAATACAGCTTTATTCAGGGGCCTATATGGCGTATTTTCTGGTCGTACACATTACTGCCGTTATGTATTGCCGGTATGGGTACCAGCTGGATTCTAATGTAAATCTGGGTGCGGTCGGCGTAAATTATTTTCCGGCTGGTCTCTACTTCTTCCCGTACTATTTTGCTGCCGTGGCGGGCATTTCCTGGCATGTTGCCGCGATTCACTACCGGAAAACCGGTAACCGGAATATGACGCTGATTATTGGGCTGACAGGGACAATCGTGTCGGTACTGATTATTCTGGGCCTTACCGATTTTCTGCGTTTCCGGAGCATACCGGAGGAATACCAGCAGGTCATTGCACCGTTTCAGGGAAAGGGATTATAACTGTAAATGCAGGAAAAATGAGTCTGTTGACTGGCTATGCCGCGCACAAGCCGATGCTATTTTCGATTGCCTATAAAATGACCAAAAACGTGATGGACGCCGAAGACATTCTTCAGGATTTATACATTGCGCTTTCGGACAAAGACGATCAGCCGATCCGGCAGGTTGAGCATTACCTCACTAAAGCGGTGATGAATAAGTGCCTGACGCTGATTGAGAAGCGGAAACACATCGTTTACGACGGTATCGACCTGCCGGTGCCGTTGTTACAGGGGCATTTTCCGGATGTCCATCAGCAGGATGTGTCGTATGCCGTGGTCGTTTTGTTGCAGCAACTGAACCCCGTTGAGCGTGCCGTTTTTATCCTGCGGGAAACGCTGGATTACGAGTATGATGAAATTGCAGAGATTGTCGCCCTGAAACCTGATCATTGCCGGAAGCTGTTCCAGCGGGCCAAAGAGAAAATTGCCGCTAAGCCTGCCGCTAAAAGCCCCGAACCGGACGCCTGCCGCCGGTTTACCACTATTTTTCTGGATGTCTGCGCAAAAGGAGATGTCGAAACGCTGCTGAATTACCTGAAAGACGATATTGTGATTTACTCAGATGGCGGCGGTAAAGTGGTGGCCGCCCGTAAGCCGGTGGTCGGTAAGCAAAACTGCATCGCCTTCATTACCAGCTTATTTAATAAGTTCGGGCATGATTTTCAGTACGAACTGCACGCAATGAACAACACATACGGGCTGGTGCTGAAGCAAAAAACAGACCTGACAATTAATACGATAGTCGTGTTCGATTACGATGAGAATTTTCGGGTCAGGGGGATGTACTACGTGCGGAATCCGGACAAACTGGCCTGTTATCAGGGGCTTGTCTGATCGGACGTTTCGTGGTTTTCGTATACCACATAGTCACAGCAGAAAGCATAGGTTTATAAACAATATGCAGGCCGGTTGACTATGTGGTACATGACCTGAACGGGTACGGGTTACTCGTTTTCTTTAATTACTTCCGAAATCGGGCGCAGGTTCGGGCCGATTTTATCTTCTTCCGTATACGGGAAAATGTCCAGAATGGCCGTGCGGTTGATGTCGGTGATTTCGTAAGGCATCAGAATGGTTTTCAGGCTGGTTTCAAGCCGGTCATAGGCCTGCTTCACCGATTCGGCGTTGATCAGCATCATATTCACCAGCTTTTTCTCACGGCCCTTGTCGTCTTCGGTCGTGAAAACAACCTTGCATTTATACCAGGTTTCGCCGCCTTCGTCGATGAAAAAAACGTCGGCGAGTTTCATCTTGCTGATGTTGGCAACCGTAAATTCGGGTGTGTTGGCGGCCACCTCCTGATACAGACGGGCTTCGGCGTCGGTAAATGAAACGGCATCCAGCATATACGCTTCGCTGATGGTTTTCATCTTCACCTGATCGCCCTGCCGGTCGGTGACAATCTCTTCTTTTTGGTACTTAATCTTACCTTGAAACCAGGTTGGCATTGTCTGTTCTGTGCTAAGTGAATCGCAGACCACGGTTGTACGGCGCGGGCTGCCAAAGCACAAAAGTACGAATAAAGCCCTACGGATTTCCGGCAAAACGCCGAACTTTGTTCAATGGAATCACCTGCCGAACGCCCCGACATTAACAGCCGCGCCGACATTGAGCGGCTCGTTACTACCTTCTACGAATACGTCCATAAGGATGCCTTACTGGCGCCCGTTTTCAATCTGCCGCCCGACCGCTGGGAGTATCACCTGAACCGGACCTATAACTTCTGGGAAAACTGGTTATTTCAGACGGGGAATTACGGGGGAGGGCTGATGTGGGCGCATCTGGAAAAAAACCAGACGCACCCGTTTCAGAAAGAACATTTTGAGCATTGGCTCAGTATCTGGTTCGGTACCGTCGATGCCTTGTTTGCCGGTCCGCGCGCCGATTTTATCAAGGCTAAAGCGCTGGAAATCGGGGGCTGGATGTTCGGAAACATCGACCGGCTGAACCAGGAAAGAAGCACTAAAACTCAACAATAAAGCCAATTGTCGGCACCACGCTCGGGTCGTTGTTCTGCAGGATCAGCGGGATCGCGTTACTGCCGTCAGGCCGGAGCGCCTGGCCATCGGTGGTGGCAAAGCCTGTGTTATCCGCATTGCGCGTAAACGTATACTGCGGGTAGGCCGGACTTTTCTGCACAAACGCATTGCTGACATCAAAGAACAGGTCCAGCGTGGCGCGGCGATAATTCCATTTCTTGTCAATCCGGAAGTCGAACTGGCTGAAGTTGCCTAACCGCAGGGTGTTCAGCTGCGAATAATCGAGCAGCCCGCGCCCGACTGACTGAAAGTTCTGCTGCGAGGCAACCAGATCAAACGGCGTATACGGCGCACCGCCGGCAAAGCGGTAGCGCAGCCCCATTTCCCAACCCTTGCCGAACTTGCGGCCCAGTAACCCTGACACCAGATGGCGGTTGTCCCAGGCCGACGGCACCAGTTGGCCCGATCTGCCGGAGAATTCGCTGCGCACATAGGTGTAGGAGAGAACCGCAAACAGGTTTTTCGTCAGTTTTTGCTGGAACAGAAACTCCATGCCGAACGCCTGCCCCTTGCCGTTGCTGTTAACGGCTTCGTTGCCGATGGAGCCGAAATCACCGCCCTGGTTGGCGAGCGAAATGCCGTCGCGGACCGAAACCGGGTAGTTGCTGTAGCGTTTATAGAAACCTTCCAGGGTAAAGCGGCGGCTAGGCTGCGGTAAATACTCAACCCCCGCCACATAATGATTCGAACTGATGTATTTGTTATTACGGTTCACAAACTGACCGGATTGTGCGTCTTTATACCCTAATACGGTGTAAACCGGCAGCTTAAAGTAACGGCCAACCGAGGCATTCAGGGTCCATTTGCTGGTCAGGGCATACGACAGGGCCGCCCGGGGCGAAAGGGTTTGCAGCGGATTCAGACCGGTATCGGTGAAAGAGTTCATATCCGACCGGATGCCGGCCGACAGGCTCAGCCGGTCGTTGACGAAGCTTTTCGCTACCTGTCCGAACGCGCCGAGCCGCCAGAAATTCAGATTGCTGGCAAAGTTCAGGACCACGGCCGGCTGGACAACGGTTCCGTTGGCGGCCGTAATCTGGTTCCGGATTTTGTTGAATACCTTATTGTCGAACTGCACATATTGCGCAACGGCTCCGTATGAAAACTTCCAGCCATCGACAAAGCGGTTAACATCCAGCCGGAGTTTATTCTCAATCTCGTTTGAGCTGATACCCAATGCCCGCCGTGATTCGTCTCCTTCCTGCCGGTCTTCGAAGCGGTCGAGGCGGTTGTTGAAGTGATTGCGGCTGATGGCAAGGTTGATATAGCCTTTATTAATCAGGCGCTTAATGGCGAATCCTACGGTGTAGTTCCATTGGTTAATCGTCGGGTTTGAGCGCAGGATGTAATCGTTTTCGGGCGTCGATTCTTTGGGAACCGCAAAACTGAATTCATCAATGGCCCCCACGCCGAGGGCCGTAATGGTCGTTTTGGCGTTCAGCTTGTGGGTGACTTTATACTGGAAATCCCAGTAGTTCGGGCGGATCGGTAAATCCAGCGCCGAAAAGAGCAGTTGCAGGTACGACCGGCGGGCCGAAGCAATAAAGTTTGTTTTCGACGACAGCGGACCTTCGAGCGTGCCGGCGAGTTCGGTGCCGCTCAGCCGCACGTTACCTGAAAGCCGTTCCTGATTACCCTGCCGCTGCTTAAACTGAAATACGGAGGCCAGTGCATTGTCGTAACGGGCATCAAAGCTGGATGACGACAAGGTCACGTCTTCAATGAACGATACGTTGAGTATACCCGTAGGACCACCCGAAGCGCCCTGCGTTGAGAAGTGGTTAATCACCGGAATTTCGATGCCGTCGAGGTAAAAAACGTTTTCGTTCGGCGCCCCGCCCCGGATAATAATGTCGTTGCGGAAACCACCGACCGACCCCGACGTACCACCGACACCCGGCAGAGACTGAATCACCCGCGAAATATCAAAGTTGCCGCCCGGATTCGAACGAATCTCCTCCGTTGACAGGCGCTGAATGGAATTCGGCGTTTCAAGCGTGGTGACCGCTGCCGTATTGCGGGTCGATTTAACCGTTACCTCCGAGAGCTGAGCCTGTTCTTCGACCAGTTCAAAGTTAATTTGACTGGTGTTACCGGATGTCAGGTTAATGTTAAACTTAACCTGTGGCTGGAAGCCGACAAACGATGCTTTAAGGTTATAACTGCCGACCGGCGCAACAAGCCGGTAACTGCCATCAGTGCCGGTTATCGTGCCAATCGGCTTGCCGTCAATCTGTATGGCAACCCCGATCAACGGCTCCTGCGTATTTTTATCCCGTACTGTTCCGGTGATGATACCGGTAGGTGCCTGTTGTGCGAAGCCATATATCAGAAAAGAAAAGTATACTATCAGAGTAATTAGGTACTTCATGACGTTATTTAGTAGTGAATAGATTTCATTTAACTATGCAAACATAGTTGTTTAATGTTTGTTTATGAAATCTTAAACAAAAAATAATCGTCAGGCTGACAGAGCGCGTTTCTGCATTAACCGAATTTGCTGACCGCTATTCTGAACGTATTACAGTGAGCGTCCACAATGTCAGCGATTCGGGGCGAGTACCCGCCGCCCATGGATACCACAATGGGTAAACCGTACCGGATGGCCTGATCAAACACAAAGGCATCGCGCTGGCGGCATCCTTCGCGGCTGACACTGAGTTTGCCGAGCCGGTCGGTTGACAGGATATCAACACCGGAAATAAAAAACAGGAAATCAGGCTTTTGGGCCTCAATCAGGCGGGGGAGTGTTTGGGTGAGTGTGGTCAGGTACGCATCATCGCCGGTGCCGGTAGCGAGTTCAATGTCGAGGTCGGAGTGCTCTTTCCGGAGCGGGTAATTGTCTTTGCCGTGCATGCTGAAAGTAAAGACCCGTTCATCGCCGGCAAACATCACAGCCGTACCGTTGCCCTGGTGCACATCCAGATCGATGACCAGTATTTTTCTGGCTTTCCGGTTGGTCAGCAGGTAATAGGAAGCCACACCAACATCATTGAGCAAACAAAAGCCCTCACCGCGGTCAGGGTAGGCGTGGTGTGTGCCGCCGGCAATATTCATCCCGACGCCATGAGCAAGGGCGTGCAGCGCACAGTCGATCGTTCCCTGCGTGATGATCCATTCCCGCTGAATCAGCTCAGTTGTCAGCGGAAAACCGATGCGGCGCACCATGGCCGCCGGCGCACTGAGCGTCTTCAGCTGGTCCACATACGTGGAAGTATGAACACCAAGTACCCAATCATCGTTAACGGGAGCAGGCTCATGAAAATCCGCCGGCGTGCAGGTGCCTTCGTAAAGCAATTGTTCCGGAATCAGTTCATACTTAAGCATAGGAAAACGGTGTCCTTCCGGTAGTGAAAGGGCATAAACGGGACTAAACGCGATATAAAACATGAATGGAGAGCCGTTCGATAAATGCGAAAAATAAATAATTAGCGAATGTTCACTGATTTTTAAACATTCGTTAGATTTGTAAGGTCATTAACGCACACAATAGAAAAACACATACAACCTCTAATTAACTTAAAACATACGGCATCAGTTATGAATATTGAACTGAATACAATCGGAACGGCATCGCACGATTTACTTGACACCCAGGTAATCCTGAACCGAAACCGGGGAAACTCTCCTTTGTCCGTTGAATTCTTATATCGCAGTGATATTCAGGATGATTGTCTCCAGTTGCCGCCGTTATCATGGTATGACGCGCAGCAATTGCAGCAGTTTACGACCGAACTAGCCTCTGTAAAGGGAGTAGATACATGCCAGAAAGATTTACCGGATGCCGGTATCCGGCTAACGGGGTGTGTTAAAAAAGGTATTTTATCGGGTACATCCGGCCGTACAATCCGGGTTGAAGCACTGTCGAAAGCTGACCGGAATTTTGTGCCGTTTTCGATCAACGGGTCGCAGCACGAGATTCAGACCTATGCACGGAAACTGTATAACCGGTTGTGGGAAGCTTTCTGCCGGGGGTAAAACAGTACGTTGCGTTTTCGGGTTTGTTGACATAACCGGCAGCAGGTGTTTCCGGTAAAACACTCAACGAACATGGAAAATGTCAATCAGGATGCGATGATGCATCAACCCCGAACGTATCAGTCAGACACCGGCGGACCAATGCAGATTCCTGATCAGCAGGATATGCTGTCGGAGCAGGTCAGTGATTCAGAAAATATGGTTCCCGATGACGGGGCACACGGATCGGCCGAAAGTGTAGGAAACAACGACGGCAATCTGCCCGATCCGGAACGTATTGAGCTGGCGGAAGCCACGCTCATCAAAGAAAACGATGCCATGGGCGATGACGGTGACCTGGCTATGCCGGAAGCTGATGATTCGCTGCTGGCCGAAGAAGATGCAGGTGTATAAGAACAGAATAGAAGGGAAAGGTAATATTGTTAAGCAGGAGAGAAGCTGGTTCTTTATTGATCCGGTTTTCTGTAAAGGAAAAATTTGGTGAAATAGTGAGTTCCGGTATGTAAAAAGGCGGCTTCAGATCGAAAGCCGCCTTTTTTGATGTGGATATCTAAACGTACTCTGTTAAATACCGGACATACCACCCAATGTGGCATCCTGACTGCGACGATACGTCGGGTCGAACATGCCACCATCGGTTGTCAGGTCATCGTCATTATCGTTTTTGTATGGTGTGGTTTGATCGTTTTCGCCGGCTGCCCGCTGATTAATGAATGATTCAGCCAGCTGAGTCAGTTTTTTATCGGTGTTTTTCTCTTCCTGTAATGTCTGGTCGAGCCATTGAGCGGCTTCTGCATACCCGAGCACATGAGCAAGGGTTACCAGCGAACCGTAAGCGGCAATTTCGTGATGCTCGGCTTTCTGGCCGCAGATGATCAGTGCAGCGTCGCGGGTGAGCGAACCTGATTCCGTATTGGAAATAACGGTGCGGGTATCGGAAATCATACCGTCTACCGCTTCGCAGGTCATATCATCAACATCGAGGTTCAGACTGCGGAACACACGCTCAAGCCGCTCTACGTGGCCACGCGTTTCCTGCTGGTGTTGCAGAAACCCGTTTCTGACTTCATCAGTGGTCGACGCATCGGCCAGTTCAGCCAGTGCATCGACTAAATGTGTTTCCGTATAATAAATTCCGCGCAGTTCATGAATAAATAAACCGCGCAAGCCTTCGGTATCCGTATCATTACCACTAAAGAAGTTCGAAATTTTGTCCATTAACGAAGCCATAACATTGAGCATTTTTAAAGTGTAACATGCTCATTTACAGTCAATAACTATGCCATGTGCTGATAGTCAGGATGCTAACGTCACAGTGAGCGGCAGGGGTGAGGTAATTTATCTACATAAAATGTAGAGTAAAGTTCCGGCCTTGTAACCGGTTCTCTGTATCCGGTTGCGGCTGAAACGCTTTTACCGTTTCGGCCGTATCAGGTAAAAAAGCCACGGCCGCGTGTAAAATCCGTTTTAAAACAACACCAGAGGGGCTTTCTGCCCGGGAAAACCGAACGAAAATGCGGGAAAAGATGTTTAAAAAGTATAGCCGATGCCCAAACAATCGCACCGAAAAACGATTATTTGAAGACCCCATCTTCCCGCTGTCCGGCTGGCAACTTCGTTCATATTTTGTTTGCAATACTAATTTTGATCCTATCTTTGGCGCAAAAGATGGGTTTTGGGGCCGCATATAGCCCAAACTATGCGTACGTAAAAGGTAGATTGGTCGTGGTGAAAACAACCTGCAACCTGTATTATGACAAAAAACTTAGTCATTGTTGAATCGCCGGCGAAGGCGAAGACGATTGAAGGATATTTAGGAAAAGACTTTACGGTTAAATCGAGCTTCGGGCACGTCCGTGACCTGCCGAAAGACGGTATGGCTGTAGATGTACAGAACGGCTTCCGGCCTTCCTATGAAGTTTCACCCGATAAGCGGCAGTTGGTAAGTGAGCTGAAAAAACTGGCTAAGGATGCCGAGGAGGTCTGGCTCGCAACGGATGATGACCGCGAAGGAGAGGCCATTTCCTGGCACCTGAAGGAGGCCCTGGGGCTGCGTGAAAATACCAAACGGATTGTTTTCCGCGAGATTACCAAAAATGCCATTCTGAACTCGATTCAGGCACCCCGTACCATTGATCTGGATCTGGTAAATGCCCAGCAGGCCCGCCGTGTGCTGGATCGGCTGGTAGGCTATGAGTTGTCGCCGGTATTGTGGCGTAAAATCAAGGGCGGCAGCACCGGTCTGTCGGCAGGGCGTGTACAATCGGTAGCCCTGCGGTTGGTGGTTGAGCGCGAGCGCGAAATCGAAAAGCACCAGTCGAAATCAAGCTTCAAGGTTACGGCTCAGTTTATTGTTGACGGTAACAAGGTCCTGAATGCAGAGTTGCCGAAAAACTTTGCGACGCAGGCCGAGGCCCGTACGTTTCTGGAGCGTTGCGTGGCGGCCGTTTTCAGCATTAAGAACCTGGAGACAAAACCGGCAAAGAAATCACCGGCGCCTCCGTTTACCACATCGACCCTTCAGCAGGAAGCATCACGGAAACTGAGCTTCTCGGTGGACCGTACCATGCGTCTGGCGCAGGCACTCTACGAAGCCGGTAAGATTTCGTACATGCGTACTGACTCGACCAGCCTGTCGCAGGAGGCCATTGATAAGGCTAAGGCCGAAATTGAAACCGAGTTCGGGAGCCGGTACGTCTTTACCCGTCAGTACCGCACCAAAAACGAGTCGGCGCAGGAAGCGCACGAAGCCATCCGGCCAACTAACTTCAGTGACCGGTCGGCCGGTGCCAATAAAGACGAAAAACGATTGTATGAACTGATCTGGAAACGGTCGATTGCCTCGCAGATGGCCGACGCCCAGCTGGAACGTACAACAGCAACTATAGCTATTTCTACCACGCCGGAAGAACTGGTCGCACAGGGAGAGGTGATCAAATTCGATGGCTTCCTGAAAGTCTATCTGGAGTCGAAGGACGACGAAGACGAGGAGGCTAAAGGCATGCTGCCGCCGTTGCTGATCGGCCAGAACCTGAATCTGGGTCAGATGAAGGCAACCGAGAAATTTACCCGCCCTCAGCCACGCTATGCGGAAGCCAGTCTGGTGAAGAAGCTGGAAGAAATGGGCATCGGCCGGCCATCGACCTATGCACCAACCATTTCGACCATTATCAACCGGGGGTATGTCATTAAGGAAGACCGGCCCGGCCAGCAGCGCGAGTTTAAGGAAATGACCTTGCAGCGCGGGCAAATTGACGAAACGGTAGGTAAGGAAACGTTTGGCTCTGAAAAGTCAAAGCTGTTCCCGACCAATACGGGGGTTGTGGTGAACGACTTCCTCGTTGAATACTTCCCGGACATCGTTGACTTTAAATTTACGGCTTCGGTCGAAAAGGAGTTTGACGAAATCGCGGAAGGCAAGCTCGACTGGCAGAAAATGCTTGAATCGTTCTACGGTGATTTCCACCAGAACGTCGAAACTATTCAGGGTACTTCGGTTGCGTCGTTTAAAACCGGCGCCCGTGAACTGGGTCTCGACCCGCGGACCGGTAAGAAGGTATCCGCCCGTCTGGGCCGGTATGGCGCGTATGTGCAGATCGGAGAAGCCACAGACGAAGAGAAACCACAATTTGCCAACCTGCGCAAGGATCAGCTGATCGAAACGATTTCGTTGCAGGAAGCGCTTGATCTGTTTGCCCTGCCCCGCGAAGCCGGTTTCTTTGAGGACAAGCCGATGATTATCGGGGTGGGTAAATTCGGCCCGTATGTCAAGCACGATGACAAATACGTCTCCCTGGCGAAAGACGACGATCCGTATACGGTGTCGGCGGAGCGGGCTATCGAACTGATTCAGCAGAAGCGGGCGGAGTCGGCAAGCGATACGCTGGGCGAATTCGAAGGCAAGCCGGTTTCGACGGGAAAAGGCCGGTTTGGCCCGTATGTGAAGTTTGAAGACAAATACATTTCGCTGCCGAAAGGAGACACCCTGGCGGGTATCACGCTGGACCGTGCGATTGAACTGATTCAACAGAAGCGGCAGGCCGAAAGTAACAAATACATTAAGGAGTTTGCCGAAAATCCGTCGGTTAAGGTGGTAAACGGCATGTATGGGCCCTATATCGCGGTTGGTAAGCGGAATATTAAAATCCCGAAAGATACCGATCCGGCCACACTGACGCTGGAAGACTGTCTGGCGCTGGCCGGTGAACCGGCGGCTGAAAAAGGAAAAGGTAAAGCGGAAAAATCAGCGGATGCGCCGAAAAAAGCCACGGCAAAAACGGCGGCTAAACCAGCTGCAAAGACCGCCACCGCCGCGAAGAAGGCGAAAAAATAACTGTAAGCAGCTGCTTACAAATCTATTAGTGTCAAAAATACGTTATTACTCTTACTGTGGCCTTGCCATAGTGTGGATTAGGGATACATCCCGGCTGGCGTTTGCCGGCCGGGATTTTCAGTTTATATAAGGATGGTTTTACGGTTTGCGGCAACAACGCTTTTGGCCTAATTGCAGAATCCGTCGTACTTTCGTGCTTATTTTGATACGTAACGGTTCCGATCGGTTATTCAGAGATAGTATGCAGTTATTAGACGGAAAGTTTCTTTCAGCACAGATCAAGCAGGAAATTGCGGCAGAGGTCGCAGAAATCCGGGAAGCCGGCGGGAAAATCCCGCATTTAGTGGCAATTCTGGTCGGTACACTGGGTCGGAGTGAGACCTATGTGGCCAGCAAAATGAAGAGTTGCGAAGAGGTTGGCATGACGTCAACCCTGATTCGTTTTGATGATTCCGTAACGGAAGACGAGCTTCTGGATGCTGTGCGGAAAGTAAACGACGATCCGGATATGGACGGTCTGATTGTTCAGCTGCCGTTGCCGGACCATATATCGGCTGATAAGGTAATGGAAACCATTGCGCCTGCCAAGGATGTAGACGGCTTCCATCCGATCAATATCGGCCGGATGGCCAAAGGGCTGCCAGCCTACATCTCGGCGACGCCGCAGGGTATTCTGGAAATGCTGAAGCGGTACAATATCGAAACGGCCGGCAAGCATTGTGTGGTGGTAGGCCGCAGCCAGATCGTTGGCTTACCGATGAGCATTCTGATGCAGCGCAACACGTATCCCGGCAACAGTACCGTAACAATTACCCATAGCCGGACAAAGAACCTGGCCGAAATCTGCCGCTCTGCCGATATTCTGGTGGCCGCGCTGGGTCGTCCGGAATTCGTGACTGCCGACATGGTGAAAGAAGGTGCAGTTGTCATTGACGTGGGTCTGGAGCGCGTGCCGGATGCGACTAAGAAAAGCGGCTTTGCCCTGAAAGGTGACGTAAAGTTCGACGAAGTAGCGCCGAAGGCAAGTTTTATTACGCCGGTGCCGGGCGGTGTTGGTCTGATGACAATCTGCTCGCTGATGCAGAACACCCTGAAATCGGCAAAACGAGAGATTTATCCTTAATTTCCGGTATAAACAGATTCTGAAAAGCTGTGGGAACACAGCTTTTTTACATTATACTCCGCATACTTTATGAAGCACATAACGTTTATTACTCTTCTCTTCCTGATTGGTTTTCATACCTATGCCCAGCCCAAGCGGGAGTTCCGGGGCGCATGGATTGCGACGGTCGGCAACATTGACTGGCCCACGCGTAAAGGGTTATCGGCCGACCAGCAGCAACAACAGTTTATCAATATTCTCAATCAACATCAGCAGGCGGGTATCAACGCCGTTGTGGTACAGATCCGCAGTGTGTGTGATGCTACCTATCCAAGTACGCTGGAGCCGTGGGCTGAAGTACTGTCCGGAAAGCAGGGACAGGCCCCGCAGCCGTATTACGACCCGCTTCAGTTTATGATCACCGAATGCCGGAAACGTGGTATGGAGTTTCACGCGTGGATGAACCCGTATCGTGCCGTTTCCAACATTACGACCGCCCAGCTGGACCCCGGCCATGTTGTCAGAACACACCCCGACTGGCTGCTGGCCCAGGGCAATCTGCGTATTCTGAATCCCGGGCTGCCGGATGTCCGGAATTACGTGACAAAAGTGGTGATGGATGTGGTGCGTCGGTATGACGTCGACGGCATTCACTTCGACGATTATTTTTACCCGTACCCCCAGACCGGACTGAGCTTTTCCGACGACTCAACCTATGCCATTCACAACCGCGGTATTGTCAAACGCGACGACTGGCGGCGGGATAATATTGATCTGCTGGTAAAACAGGTTTCGGACAGCATTAAAGCCGTTAAGCCCTACGTGAAGTTCGGGATTTCGCCGTTCGGGATCTGGCAAAACCGGTCCGCGGCGCAGCCGCTCGGGTCAGCAACCAGCGGATTGCAGGGGTATAACGAGATTTATGCCGATTCGCGGAAGTGGATTCAGCAGGGCTGGCTCGACTACATTGCGCCACAGGTCTACTGGCACATAGGCTTTGCCGCTGCCGATTATTCCGTGCTGGTGCCGTGGTGGGACAACGTCATGAAAGCCTCGCCGGGCCGGCACCTGTACATCGGGCAGGCTGCTTACCGCGTGAATAACGATAGTAACGTCAATTGGCTGACACCCACTCAGATTCCGAACCAGATTCAGTTTAACCGGCAGATGGCCAATGTACAGGGCAATATTCTGTATAATACTACCTCCGTAATAAGCAATCCGCTCGGGTTGCGGGACTCCCTGCGGAACCGGTTGTTTGCCCGGCCGGCGCTCCAGCCCGCCATGACCTGGAAAGATGCCGTGGCACCACCTGCCCCGACACTGACCGTAACCAGCGACCGGACAACCGCCACCCTGACCTGGACAAGACCACGGCCCAGCACCGGCCCCATGGACGTTGTCCGGCAGTTTGCGGTGTATCGCTTCCCGAAAGATGCACCGGTTGACTTATCGCAGGCTGCTTACCTGCTTGCGGTTTCACCGACTGACACAACCAGCTATACCGATGTGACTCTGCAACCCGGATTGCAGTATACCTACGTGGTAACGGCGCTCGACCGGCTCCATAACGAAAGTGCGCCGTCGAATCCGGTTTCCACAATGCTTATTCTGGGCGAAGAAGCCGCTTCAACGGCCGGGGCGCTGGTAAATGCGCCGAATCCGTTCAGTGAAGAAACCATGATCGCATACACCTTGCTGCGGGCGGGTAATGTCCGGCTGACAGTACAAGACCTGACGGGCCGTGAGCTGGCAGAGATCGTAAATGAACGGCAGGCTGCCGGTCCGCATCAGGTGATGTATCGGGCCTGGAACCTGCCGTCGGGCATGTATTTGCTGACATTAACGGTGAACAATGACCGGTTAAGCCGCCGGATGATTGTGCAGCCTTAGAAACCGATGTCCAGCACCAGTGGTTCGTAGGTCATGAGGCCGGTGTTGACATTATAGATCGTCCGCACCCCCACGCTGAACGGCTGCCGGAACCGGAGGACATTAAAGGTAAACGACAGATCGGCACCCACTGACTGAAACTGCTCCTGAAATGCCTGGCGCTGGCCCGACGAGGTCGGGTACATACTTTTTCCGCTGCCGGCATCCACAAAGCCGGCAGCTATAACCCGCTGGATATACAGCCAGCGACCGATTGTCCAGTGCGGGCTGGCCAGTGGCAGGCGGTATTCCGCGCTGCCAACCAGCAACTGGTCATGACTGGTGTAGGCGTGACCACGCGGGAAAAATACCGTACCGGCGAAGCGGTACGTATTTGCCTCCAACTGATTCTGCCGCTGGAAACCACCCCGCAGCCGGATAGAATGGTGTTTGCCGATGCCGGGTAAAAATAAATTGCCCTGTACCCCGAACTGCTGCCCCGATAGGGAACCGCCGAACGGCGTGTGCCGCAGCACACCGGCGAGTGTAATGCCCCAGCGTGGCGCCACATCGCGTTTGCTTTGTTTCAGCAGCAGCGAGTAGCTGAGGCCGTAGGTCATGGCGGATACACTGCCTGCATTCCCGACTTCCGAGTAATAACGCCCCGGCAGGTTATACCCCTTTACCGACATCAGGTTATAATAGGCTGATAGGTTCAGGTTTTGCCGGAACTTTGACTGGGTCAGCACAAAGGGCAGCCGGACACCGGCCGATAGCTGGTTGTATTGCCATGTATCCGAACGCAGGCTATCCAGCGGCGTCCGGCGGTCGATGTAGATCGACGTTGTCCGGCTGCCGCTCTGGAAGGTCAGGTCGAAGACCGGAAACAGGCCCTGATAGCTTAGTGCACCGAACACAGTACCGGTTTTCTCCGACTGATTAAAGCTATAGCCAACAGATGCCTGGGTGGTCGCCAGTAAGTCCTGCGATTCGAGGGAGGCGGTGAAATTCTGGCCATCCGACGCGGCGGCCGGACCGAACCCCAGCAGGTTGAGCGCATGGGGTAACCGGCGGTACCGGCTAACGGCGAACGTATCTTTCGGGAAAGGGCGGCTAAAGGCCGAAAGCGTTGCCTGGGCCCCCGGCTCCTTGTTGAGCGAAGGCCCGAAGTAGCGGATACTCTGGTCTTTTACCTGAGTAGTGGGTACCCATTCGGCCGGATTCAGTGCCATCTCGGCAATCCGGAAGCCGGTGCCTTTGCGGCGGTCGGCGGTAAAATCCTGGAAGACCATCCGTTTCTGATCGGGTGAAACGGCGGCCTGGTACGCACCGAAAGGCCGTGAGGTCACCTGAAACGTCTGACCGTTGCGGGTATCAACGGCGTAAATATTGTCGATGCCCGATTGCGGGGAATTGTAGAGCACATAATCGCCCCAGGGCTGCGGGTGGCTGATGTTTTCCTGCGTCAGCGGCAACACATCAATCTTCGTCCCCGACGCATAGTTTATGGCCTGTATGGTTTTGCCCGCCGGTGCCGACGTATTACCGTGTTTCTGGGTAATGACAATAATCGTCTGGTTATCGGCTTTCCAGCGCGGGTGCAGGTAAATGTCGTTGGCCGCATTCTCAATTATGTTTACAATGCCACCGGCTTCGGCTTCGATGACAACCAGTTTATTGAGCCCCTCCGGTGTATTTTCGACGGCGACAATTTTAGAGCCATCCGGTGAGAGCGACACGGCGGTGTAGCGGCTCTTTTCGGAGAAGCGCTGTCCGTATGGCCCGAACAGTTTACCGGTTTTCAGGTCGAGCACCCGGATTTCCGACCAGACTTTCATGTTCCAGCGGGGCTGATACCGGTACTCCAGCCAGCAGGCCTTATTCCCGCCCGCCGAAAAATATTCGGAATCGTTGAACAGACCGGGCACAAAGAGCTTTTGTTCTTTACCCGAGGGCGAAAGCGCAACCAGTTGTGTAATATCACCCAACCCGCTTTTGACGGAGATGACGGAACTGTCTGACAGGTACTGCGGGTATTGGTAATTGGTAAAAACCACTTTACCATCCAGTCCTTTTTCGGGTTGCGATGCAAACGGGCGGGCGGGGGTCAAACGGAGGTTTTCCTGTTGTTTGCGCAGGGTTTCGTCCAGGTCGGCCATGGTCCGCCGGTACAGCTCTTCCACGCGGTATTTTGTGACAGATTTGAGGCTGTTGGAAAAGGAAAACGGATAAAGCGGGAAGGCATAGTACCGGTTCAGTACCGAGCTCCACGCATTGATGCCGTAATTGTTTTTGAGGTTCGTGCTCAGGAAATACCCAAGCACATAGTGGTCCGGGACATTGTCGCGATAAGAACCGGCAACCGCTTTAGCGTAGTTAAAATGCTGGCCTGACAACCGGTTGGCCCGCATGCCGAGATCAAAATTCGGAATCCGGCCGCGGCCGCTCCGGGTCAGCAAGGTTTCGGTGCCAACCGCGTCGCCTTCGGCAAACCAGTCCGGTACGCCCAGCATGAGGCCTGCCTGAGCATAGTTTCCGAAAAGCGTATGGACGAGACCCGTAAAGCCTTGCAGCGCTTTTTCATATTGAACCACGTGGCGGTATTCGTGCACAGCCAGCAGGTCGAGCCATTGGTTGGTGCCCGTCAGCGATGGCGCCTGCGGTGTTGCCGTAAAAAACTCTGATTTACGCGGCAGCAGGGTTACGTAGCCATTGTTGATGGTCGTCTGATTTTGCAGTAGTACGGAAATCGGCCGTGGCTTTCGTTCCAGCGAGGCGCTGACCGGTTCATACACCTGCTCCAGGCGGTGGGCTGTTTCCTGCGCCCGCTGTTCGAAGCCTTCCGGATACAGGACCCGGAAATGTGGTGTTTTCAGCCGGTACCAGTGCAAACCGGCGGGTGTCTGTTGCAGTACAGGAAACGTCTGGGCCAGTGCACTCAGGGTGGTGAGCAGGCAGCCCGCCAGGGTTAGTCGTGTTCTCATAGTCATCGGCTACGAAATAACGAAATATCCCTAATTCACCAAACGGCAGACCTGCCCTTATCAGCCTTTCTTCACCAGGAATGAAATAAGCTTCTGTACAAAACCGGTATACGGCGGAAAAACAAAGGACGAGGTGCCGTACTCGCGGCGGACAACACCGCGGAGGTTCGAGAATTCCTGAAAACCATAAATGCCGTTCGACTTCCCGATGCCGCTGTTGTTTACCCCGCCGAATGGGAGCGAGGTCTGCGCAATCTGGCTCATGAGGTCGTTGATGACCGTGTCGCCGGCGGTAGTCCGTGCCATAATGTAGTCGATGTTGCGCTGGCTGCGGCTCTGGATGTAAAGCGCCAGCGGTTTTTCGCGCGAGCGGATACGGAGCAGAGCCTCATCGAGTGTTGTGTAGGCAAGTACCGGCAACACCGGCCCGAAAATCTCTTCGTGCATGATGGCCATGTCGTCGGTCAGGTTGTCGAGTACGGTAGGTTCCAGAAACCGGTCGGCAGCATCGGTTTTGCCGCCGATCCGGATGCGGGCGCCCTGCGTTACCGCATCGCTGATCAGGCCGGTAACCCGCTGAAAATGCCGTTGATTCACGATCCGGTTATAGCTGGCCGATTCCTGAACCGGCTTGCCGTCCGGTGAGTACATGGCCTTTATGGCATCCTGATAAGCGGTCAGAAAGGCTTCTTTTTTTGACTCATGGATCAGCACGTAATCCGGTGCAATGCAGGTCTGCCCGTTATTGAAGCATTTTGCCCAGGCAACCTGCTGAGCCGCTGTTTTTGGGTTGACAGTATCATCAATCAAAACCGGTGATTTACCGCCCAGTTCGAGAGTAACCGACGCCAGATGACGTGCTGCCGCCGCCATCACTACTTTACCAATAGCCGGACTTCCGGTAAAAAAAATATGGTTGAAGGGCAAATCAAGCAAGGCCCTGGAAACCTCAGCGCCGCCGTCGAATAAGGCCACTTCCTCAAGTGGGAACAGCTCACGGATCATCCGCTGGATCAGAGCCGTAGTATGAGGCGTCATTTCAGACGGTTTCAGAATCGCCACGTTACCGGCGGCAATGGCCGAAACCAGTGGTTTCAGCACAAGCCCGAAGGGATAGTTCCACGGGGCAATAATCAGGACGTTGCCTTTGGGTTCGTGGTGCACATGGCTGCGGGTACCGATCAGCGGCAGGGGAGTTGCCACCCGTTGCGGGCGCATCCACTGCCGGAGGTGTTTCCGGACGTATTTGATTTCGTGCATCAGAATCCCGAGATCACCCAGCAGTACTTCCGCCGGAGGTTTCCGGAAATCATCGTACAAGGCTTTAAAAATTGCCTCCTCCTGATTGAGCACCCAGTTTTCAATCCGGTTCAGCCGTTCAATGCGTTCAGTAGCCGTCGTTAAGGCCATTTGCGGAGCATACTGACGCTGTTTATCAAAAACAAGCCGGATTTCCTGACTCAGATCAAACTCAAGAGGAAGTGTCTTCATGGCATAAGTATATTCTGTGGTATAAAAATACAAAAAAGTGCCGGCATTCTAAAAATATACTATTAGTAACGAATGTTTATTTATGCTTTAATGAACAGCATATAGACTAACAAATCTGGTTTTCATTTGTTAGCGTATGTATTAAATAGCTATTAAAAAGGATTTTTAAGATATTTTCTTGAATTCTGCGTTACATATTGACTTTGAGTGGTATTATCTTCTATATAAAGAAGGTTTCATGTTGGCATAGTGTTTGTGTTAGCAACAGGAAGTATTTCTGGTAGAGGTACATTCCTATACAGCCCCAGCGTACCACGGTATGAAGTATGCAAAAACTATATGGTTCATTTTACTCGTTATTGCCGGTAAATGTAGTTTTAATGCGGCCTACGCGCAAGTCGCTTGTGGTACATCAGCTCCTTCCCGTTTGCAGGAGAGCGAGTACCAGCAGTGGATTCTGCGTCTTAAACAAGCCAAAACCAACAAAGCGGCATCATCTTTGCAGTATATCCCGATCCGGTTTCACGTACTCAGGCGTGACGACGGAACAGGTGGTCCGGATATTACTACTATTAATCAAGGACTTGTGCTGCTCAATCAGCTGTATAAGCAGGCTGGTATTTCCTTTTATATGTGCGGTTCGGCCCCGAACTATATCAACAGCTCACTCTGGTTCGACATGGATACCAGCGAAGAGGATGATCTCGTCGCGGCAAACTACGTAGGCAATGCTATTAACGTTTACCTGCTGAACAGTATTACCAACGGGGGAGCGGCCGTGGGGGGATACGCTTATTTCCCCGACCCCAGCGCCATAACAAACCGCGTATTCTCACTTGGCTCGCGGATTACCAACAACTACACACTGGCGCACGAACTCGGGCACTATTTCAACCTCTACCATACGTTTGAAAATAATAACAATACGTTTGACCCGTCCCGTAAGGAGTTAGTAATCCGTCCCGGTGATCCGCAAAACGGACGTACATATGCCCCGAACTGTTCAACGGCAGGGGATTATGTATGTGATACACCGGCTGATCCATACGGGTTATCGGGCGCAACAACATCTGGATGTACGTATACCGGTTCGGCCAGAGATGCCAATAATGACTTGTTTGCGCCGGATATGACAAACATCATGTCGTATTATACCCTGTGCGTCAATAAATTTTCGGCGGGGCAGTATACACGGATGGGTGATGGATTGCTGCTTCGTACCGACCCTGGCAACGAGTATACTCTTGACTGCATGACGCCGAATCTGGCGGCTCCGGCAAACCTGGCCGTGACCATGACCGCGCAGGGGGCCTTAATTCAGTTTACATTTACCGGCAATAATGCAGCAGGGTTTATCATCGAACGCGCCACCAGCGCCACCGGCGAGTTTACGCCCCTGGCGGGTTTGCCGCCTACCTCGCTTTCGTACGTAGACGCGACGCTCGCGCCCTACACAACCTATTATTACCGTGTAAAGGCATCCAACGCCTCTACGCAGTATTCGGCGACACAACAGGTTACGTCTACGCTGTTCTACTGTGCGCCAACTTACAGCCAGCCGGTTGCCAATTTCGTGCCGGAAATTTCGGACTTTATCATTCAGGGCACCACCCTGAGTAAAATCAACTCGGGCAATCCGAACCCGTCACGCTATTCTGATTTTAGCCAAACGCAATACAACGCAAATGCCGGACAAACCTACACGTTTATTGCCAGAGCGGTTACGGGCGGGTTTGGCACCTATGTAAACCAGCACGCAACGATCTGGCTCGACAAAAACCGCGACGGTGTACTGGCCTCGTCAGAAATTCTGTTCCAGAGTTCAGCCAGTCAGTTGATGAATCCCAGCCTGACGGGGACCATCACTATCCCGTCGGATATGACGCCCGGTCCGGCCCGGCTCCGGATCAGAAGCCAGTACAGTGCCGACGGGATTGTGACTGATCCATGTAACACACTGCGGTTTGGCGAAGCCGAGGATTATACGCTGAACATTCAGGGAACACCGTCTTGCTTTACGGCCAACTCATCGGTAACGAATATTTCCTGTTTCGGGGCCACAACCGGTCAGGTAACGCTTTCGGCGACGGGGGCTACCGGTACGCTCTCCTACACCCTGAACGGATCGGTCAACAGCACCGGCGTTTTCACAGGACTTGCCGCCGGTCAGTATACCGGGACCATAAAGGATGCAACCACCGGTTGCTCGGTAGTTCGCTCGGTAACCATAACGCAGCCAACGCAGATTGTTGCGTCCTTGTCCGGATCAACGGCTGTTTGTGGCGCACAAACCGTTAATCTGGCCGCCAACGTAACGGGCGGGGTGCCGCCGTACCGGATTACGGTCAACGGGAATCAGACGGTAAACTACGTAAGCGGGACGGCCATCCCGGTAACGCCAGGGCAGACAACAATCTATACACTTTCGTCGGTGCAGGATGCCAATAGCTGTATTGTCAATCCAAACGCGACGGCAACTGTTACGGTCAATACACCGGCGCCGGCCAGTATCAGCCCGTCGGGTCCGCAGCTTTGCGCCGGACAAACACTGATCTTGTCATCAAGCCCGGGAGTGTCGTATGCCTGGAATACCGGCGGCAACAGTCAGGCTATTGTCATCAATGCTACCGGCACTTATTCGGTAACCGTTACCGATGGCAACAGTTGCCGGAGTGTAGCTACAACTACCGTGTCACAGGCACCGGCAGTTGCGGCCAGCATCACGGGTAACACAACGGTCTGCAACGGCACCAATGCCACCCTGACCGCGAATGGAGGCGTATCTTACTTGTGGAGTACAGGAGCGAATACACAAGCCATTAATGTCGGAACTGCCAGTGTGTATTCGGTGACGGCTACGAATGCGGCAGGCTGCCGAGGAACGGCAACTGTTACAGTTAGTCAATGCTCAAATTTGCCAACCTTTTCATTTAAGGCAAAGTTTTTGCTGGAAGGGTTTCTTAATGCGCAAACAGGTTTACTTTCTACCGATTTAGCTACAAATAATATCCTGCCTAAGCAACAACCCTTCAATACTTCCCCGTGGAATTATACAGGTACTGAGCAGGTTAGTACGTATCCGGCCAATGTTTCTGACTGGGTTTTGATTGTGGCACGAACAAATGATGGTACGGTTATTGATAGACGTGCAGGTATGGTACGCAACGATGGCACGTTGATAAACCTTGATGGGTCAGAAGGCATTAGCTTTACCAATCTGCCGGCCACGGTTTATTTTTCCATCCACCATAAAAGTCACCTGGCGGTCATGACCAACAATCCTGTAACCAGCGGTGTGGTGGTTGATTTTACAACGGCTGCTACTATGGCCCGTGGTAATCAGCAGGAGAAGTTGATCGGAACGAAGTATGTCTTTTATGTAGGAGATTACGATGCCAATGGGGTGATTAATAACCTGGATTTCAACCTTTGGAAGGGAAATGGCGCTACTGTTGGCCAGTACCTGGCTGTCGATGCAGATTGTAATGGTGTGGTGAATAACCTGGATTATAATCGCTGGACCATAAACCGGTCAAAGGTTGCGACAAGTGAAGTACAACAATAGACTACTCAACGTCAGTTCTGAGTAGTCTCAACAGAAGAAAAAATATTTCCTGCAAGTGTCGTATGAAGAACAGATACGTAATCAATTTTGTATATCTGCTGCTTGTTTTTGCCGGATTGGGAGGTGCCCAAAACGCATTAGGGCAATCTGCAGACTTAAGAGTATTGGGCCAGCTGGATTGTGCCAGAAACTCTTACACGGCGGTTGTGCAAATTAAAGCAGCATCTGCTACGTCATTTTCAATCGGTACATCGTCAATCTATCTGACGTATAATCCATCTTCATTGTCATTTGCTTCTTACCAGTCGCAAAACTTCTCACCGGCTAATCTGTGCATAAGTAATGCCGCTTCATCATGGGACAACCATATTTTTGACGGATCAACCCCGGGAGTATTTAATTTAACACTGACACTGCTGGTTAATACCTTCAGTTGCCCTGTTGTAACAAACAGTGACTGGATAACGATTGGTACAATTGCCTTTTCTGTAGTTAATCCCACAGCTAATCCAACTATTGCTTTTAGTAACGGGTTGACAAATTTTAACAGTGCGCCTGCCAATGACGGCTCAAATCCGATTGCAAAAAATACCCTCACCGGCATCAACCAACCCAACGGCCTTTACAGCTCAGTCGTCTTAACAGCGGGGGCGTCGGCCTGTAGTCCTGGCACGAACAGCTATGTACTGAGCGGTACGGCAACCGTTTCCAACCCGGGGGCGGCCGGTACACTGACGCTGGTGTCGGGTGCGCTGAGCCAGACCGTGGCAATTGCAAGCGGCAGCACAACGGTGCCGTATTCAATCTCCGGTCTGCCATCCGTAGGAGGAACGCAGACAGTGACTGTTTTCGCCCCGAATTGCGGCTCGGCCACAACAAGCTATGCCGTGCCGGCGGCTTGTACAGTTGCTACACCGTTAATCTGCTCCGTTAGCCTGGCAGCCACGCCGGGTGCCTGTAACCCTGCTACCAATCAATACACGCTATCGGGTGTGCTGAGTTTAACCAACGCCACCCAGGCCCAGTCGATCACGATCACCAACGGCGTGCAGAGCGCCACGGCGGCCCTCGCAGCTAATACCGGTACCTACAGCTTCTCGCTGAACGGCCTGACCTCTGACGGAATCACCCGTACGCTGACGGTACTGTTCTCGGGTACTGCCTGTAGTTCGGTTTCGCAGCAATATACAGCGCCTGCCTCATGTTCGGTTGCCCCGCCTGCGCCCTGTGCGGTCAGTGTGGCCGTAACGCCCGGCGTTTGTAATTCGGCTACCAACCAATACACCCTGAGTGGTGTGCTAAGTTTAACCAACGCCACGCAGGCACAGTCGGTAACGATCACCAACGGCGTGCAAAGCGTTACAGCAGCATTGGCCGCCAATACAAGCTCATTTAGCTTTACCATGAACGGCTTGCCGTCGGACGGGGCTACCCGCACGGTTACGGTGTTGTTCTCGGGCACAGCCTGTGGTACCACATCGCGGCAATATACGGCACCGGCTTCGTGCTCCTGCGCCCCGGCCGTACTGTCAAATGTGATTGTTACACGGGCAACCTGTAGCGGCACTGCGGTTAATAACGATGGTAGTATCCAGATATCGGCAACGAATGCGTCGTCCTATCTGGTAACCGGCCCCGGCATATCCATGACTACGCCGGCACCACTGGTCAACGGACAGGCAACGGTGTCGAACCTGCCAAACCCGTCGGCAACGGCTTCCTATACCGTTACCGTCTATGCAACCAACGCAAACTGTGCAAGCGCCCAGCAAACGGTAAATCTGCCGGTGACGAACTGTAACTGCCCGCCGCCGGTGTGTGTGCCGGTGGTAGCGGAGCGGATCCGGTAATACGAAATTAATCAGTAAGCAGACGGGGCGGATGGGGATACTCATCCGCCCCGTCTGTTTTTTAGGTGCGTCATATTGCTGCAAGCCGTACCTTTGCGCCGAGAACCTGTCCAATGTCCCACGTAGAGACTATTGCGTTGCCTCCGGGCCGTAACGTTTATTTCGCTTCTGATTTTCATTTAGGCACGCCGTCCCACGAGCAAAGCCTCGCCCGCGAACGGGCCGTCATTGCCTGGCTCGACCAGATTAAGGCCGATGCCGCAGCCATCTTTCTGGTCGGCGATGTGTTTGATTTCTGGTTTGAGTATAAGCATGCTATCCCCAAAGGATTTGCCCGCCTGCAGGGTAAACTGGCCGAATTAACGGACGCCGGACTGCCGGTGATCCTGTTCACGGGGAACCACGACATGTGGATGGCTGACTATTTTACGAAAGAACTCAACATTCCGGTTCATCGGGAGCCGCGGAGCTACCGGATTGGTGAGAAGCGTTTGTACGTCGGTCATGGCGACGGGCTGGGCCCTGGCGACTATACCTACAAACAGCTCAAGAAAGTCTTTGAAAACCGCCTCGCGCGCATGCTGTTCCGCTGGGTGCACCCTGACGTCGGCATCGGGCTGGCACATGCCTGGTCGCGGCACAGCCGGTTAACAAACAATGAAAAAGGGGAGGATAAATTCCTCGGCGAGGAGCGGGAGTGGTTGTATCAGTATTGCCTGGAAGTGGAGCGGGTGCAGCACCATGATGCCTATATTTTCGGTCACCGGCACCTGCCGCTTGACCTGGCCGTGCCACCGGCGAGCCGGTACATCAACCTCGGCGAATGGGTATTTGCCAAAACCTACGCCGTTTTCGACGGGCAATCGGTGCAGCTGAAGACGTTTGGAAGCTAGTGGTGGGGCGACGGCGAGGCGTGGCCCCCCAGTAAGAACACCAAATTAGATTTTTGCCGAGAGGGGCGGGTGGTGTGTCAAA
>NZ_JBYFCJ010000009.1:220538-259415 GCF_057652235.1 Arsenicibacter sp. R0_47
GTTTTTTTTGCTTTTTTGTTTTCTTTTTTTTTGTTTTTGTGGCCCACCCCCCCCGACCCCCCCCACCACTGTAAGCAAGCAGAATTAGATTTAGCCAGAGAGCGAAGGGTTGTATGTCAATGGCTTATTCACTCAATCGCACATTCACTAATTCGCTCAATAACGTAGTGTGCTTACGGCAGCGGTTTAATCATAATGTCCTTGTAATAAACCTTGCTTTTCGGGTCGTGGCCCTGCAGGGCTACAGTACCGCTGCTCAGTTTTTTCTGCGCATCGCCGCCTTTCCGCTCCACATTGTCGGGCTCGGTATATTCGTTGATGACTTTATCGTTGATCTTGATGGTTACCTTTTTACCTTCCACGATGATGTGCTCGGTGTACCACTCATTATCCTTCACAAACACCTCTTTCACGTCCTGAACGCCGTAGACGCTGCCGGTCTTCCGCCAGTCGGTGTGTGTCTGGTTGACCTGAATTTCGTAGCCTTTCGACGGCCATCCGTCTTCCTGGTAAACGGTGTGAATGAACATGCCGGAGTTAGAACCAGGTAAGGTCATTACCTTTGCCTTAAATTCAAAGTTTTTGAAGTCGTGGTTCTGTAACGGACCTTCGTAGAACAGGTGCGCGCGCGGGCCGTTGACGACGATGGCTCCGTCCTCAATTTTGAAGGTAGAGGCGTTGGCCCCGACTTTCCAGCCGTTGAACGTTTTGCCGTCGAAGACCTTAACCCAGCTTCCTGTTGAGTTAGTTGATTTTGATCCGGCGCACCCCATAAACAGCAGAGCGCAGGCAGCATAAGTAAGTAGTTTTTTCATGAGTGAGTTTTAAACCCGGTTTGTGTATACAAGTGCGGAATTAAGCTATTTCTACTCGTTTGGCTTGCTGAACTCCCCAAGGGTTTTAAACCCTTGGGGAGTTTTTGGCTTATTTAGACAACGACGTCAGGTACTTCCGGAACTCATCAGTGTCGTAGTTGGCCATGCCTTCGATGCGCTGGGCAATCTGACCGTCTGGCCCGAGGATAATGGTCGTCGGAATGGCGGTGGTTTCAAACGCCTGTGGCATCGGACCGGCCAGCCCGAAAACCGGCATGGTGTACTGTTTTGCTTTAGCGAAGTCGCGGGCCGTAACAAAGTCATCATCCAGCGAGAGCATCACAAAAGCAACCTTGTTTTTATCCAGCGATTGGTACAGCCGCTCAATGGCGGGCATTTCGGCTTTGCAGGGCGGACACCAGGTCGCCCATTGATTGAGAAAAACAACTTTACCCTTAAATTGAGACAGCGAAACGGCATTCCCCCCGGCATCGACCAGATTCAGGGCAGGGTAGCCGCCCGTGGTGGTTCCGGCCTGAGCGGACGCCGGTTCGTCGGTCGGGGCGTTTTTAACGCCCGTTTTCAGGACAAGCTGCTGAACACCGGTCCGGATGTTGCTACCTAAATCGGTGAAAAACAGGATCAGGATAAAGCCGGCCATCAGGATATATTGCAGCCAGTTAGTTGATTTTTTCGGGGATGTCTCCATAAGCGGGTTTGTAAGGTATATGGTACACAACAGGATGTAATGACCATTGGTTGCAAAGTAAGGGGATTCCGGGTAACGCATATGGATATCAGAGAAGAGTTTTTATTATTCCTGTCGGTATTGAAATGGATCGTACTGGCCACCATTATTGGCTGGATGACCGGTTTTGCCGCGTCCGGATTCATCAAACTGATTCACTACATCATTGAGCAGAGCAACGAGTATGAATCGGTGTTTTACCTGCTGCCAGTTAGTTTTTTTACCGCTAATCTACTCAGTCAGTTTGTCTTGAAACGACACCTGGGCACGGATGCGCTGATTGCCGCCATCAACAATAATCATGGCCGGATTGAGGGTAGTTTTGTACCGACAAAGATTATCAACGTCATGCTGATTTTAGGCACCGGCGGGTCGGCCGGTAAGGAAAGTCCGTGTGCGCAGATCGGGGCCGGGCTGGGCAGTCTGTGTGCCAATGTTCTGAAGGTTGATGACATTGACCGGCGGAAAATGGTGCTCTGCGGCTTTTGTGCCGGTTTTGCCTGTGTCTTCGGCGCTCCGCTGGCAGGTGCGTTGTTCGGCATCGAGCTGCTGGCGGTCGGGGTGATTCTGTATGATGTACTGCTGCCGGCGTTTGTCGCCTCGATCACGGCTTATCAGGTGTCATCGGGTCTGGGGGTGACGTTTTTTTACTATCCGCTGCATTTTGTACCGGCGTTTGAAGAAGGGTTTTTCGTCCGGCTGCTGCTGGGGGGCGTGTTTTTCGGCATCATTGCCTTTTTACTGATCAGGCTCATTAAACAGGCGACGGAGCTGGTCGGTACCATCCCGGTATGGCGTCCGCTGAAAGGCCTGGTTGGCGGTGCGTTGCTGGTAGGGCTGGCCCTGCTGTTCTCCCGCGACTATCTGGGCCTTGGCCTGAACCTGATGGAAGGCGCTATCCGTGGCGAGGCGGTAGTGCCGTATGCGTTTCTGCTGAAAGCCCTGTTCACTATCCTTACGCTGAGTATCAGCCGGAGCGGTAGTGTGATTACGCCCATGCTGTTTATCGGGGCAACGGCCGGAAGCGCCTATGGCCAATTTGTCGGGGCAGATCAGTCAACGTTTGCGGCGATTGGTTTCGTCAGTGTGCTGGCCGGAGTCGCCAACGTACCGATCTCTGCCAGCATTCTGGCCGTCGAATTGTTCGGGGCCACGGTAGCACCCTATGCGGCGGTATCGTGCGTGATCAGTTTTCTGATGTCCGGCCATCAAAGCCTGTATACGGCCCAGCGACTGACGATCAGCAAATCCAGAGCATTTGATGTCGAACTGGGTAAAGAATTTAAGGAAACCACCCAGACGATCCGGCCGGTTACGTTGTCGGTAATACGCTGGTTTCGCCAAATACTTTCCCGAAAACGATAATCCTGCAACATGCAAATGACTTATGTATTAATCATAACCGGCTGGGGGCTGTATGGGGCAGTACACAGTCTCCTCGCCGCGCAGCGGATCAAACAGTACGTACAACAAGCGGTTATGCCGGCGCGCTATTACCGGCTGATATATAACCTCATAGCCGCGATCACTTTTCTGCCTCTGCTCTACCTGCTGCGTTTTACGCCCGTTGATCCGATGCAGTTAATGCAGCCCGTAGCGTGGTTTGGGAACGGCCTGATCCTGACCGGAACGGTGCTTGGAGTGCTGGCGCTGCGGCATTATAACCTGGCTGAATTTGTAGGGTGGCCGGCAACCGACCCGCAACCGGCAGGTCCGGCATCGTTGCGCCGGCAAGGGCTGCTGGCTTACGTCCGTCATCCGCTCTATACGGCCACTTACATTGCCCTGGCCGGTTTGTTTATACGGCAACCGGACATGAAACACCTTCTTTTTTGCCTGGGGGCAATGATCTACATCCGGACCGGCATTTACTTCGAGGAAAAAAAGCTGATCCGCGAATTCGGCAGTGAGTATCTGCATTACCGGAAAGAAGTACCAATGTTGTTCCCGCTGCGGGGATTGTGAGGGGTGAAATGAAAGCCGGTTGTGCGCCCTGCCGGCAGGACACACAACCGGCTGGTTGGTTCTGATTAACCAGTGACAAATAGTTGCTTAGCCGAGCATTTCTCTGGCCAGCCGCACCACGTTATCCACCGTAAAACCAAAATAAGCCATTACTTCATCGGCAGGTCCCGACAGTCCGAAGTGCGTCATGCCCAGAATACGGCCCTCGTCGGTGACGTATTTATGCCAGCCGATGGGCGAGGCCATTTCGACGGCCAGCCGCTTCCGGCAATCCGGGGGCAACACCTCATCCCGATACGCCTGATCCTGCTTATCAAATAACTCCCACGACGGCATACTCACTACCCGTGTCGGAATGCCGTTTTGGGCCAGATGCGTCTGCGCGTCCAGGACCAGCGACACTTCTGATCCGGTCGCAATCAGAATAAGCTGCGGGGTTGTGTCTGCCTCACTCAGAATATAGGCGCCTTTGTGAACGCCTTTTGCCGAAGCGTATTTTTCCTGATCCAGCACCGGAAGCTTCTGCCGCGAAAGCAACAAGGCCACCGGTCCGCTGCGGTGCGTCATGGCAAACCGCCAGGCTTCTACGGTTTCGTTGGCATCGGCCGGCCGGATGACGATGGAGTTCGGGACGGCCCGCAGCCCGACATACTGCTCGATGGGTTGGTGGGTCGGGCCGTCTTCGCCGAGGCCGATGCTGTCGTGGGTAAACACAAACGTGGCCGCCGATTCGGCGAGGGCGGTCAGCCGGAAGGCTCCGCGCATGTAGTCGGAAAAGTTCAGGAATGTGCCGCCATACGGGTGTACGCCGCCATGCCGGGCCATGCCGTTCAGAGCGGCCGCCATCGCATGTTCCCGCACGCCAAACCAGATGTTGCTGTTTTCGTAATGCCCCGGCTGGAAGCTGACGTCGCCTGCCGTCGGCATATCGTTAGAAGACGCCAGATCGGCCGACCCGCCGAAAACGAACGGCACCCGCTTTTTGATGGCCGTCAGGGCTTTGCCCGATGCCTGCCGCGTGGCCAGTTTACCGTCGGCAGGGGTGAAGACCGGCAGGTCCTCATCCCAGTTGTCGGGCAGGTCATAGTGAAACGACCGTGTAAACAGATCGGCCTGCTGCGGAAATTCAGCCTGCCAGGCATCGAACCGCTTTTGCCAGTCAGCTTGTAAGGAGGCGCCGCGATTACCAACATCGGCCATGTGTTTGCCGGCGTCGTCGGGTACGACAAACGATTGCTCGGGGTCGAAGCCCAGAAACTCCTTTACCTTTTTTACGCCCTCTTCGCCCAGCGGGCTGCCGTGCACTTTGCTGGTGCCCTGCTGCGGGCTACCATACCCGATAATGGTCCGGACGGCAATGATCGACGGGCGTTCGGTTTCGGCCTGTGCCGCCCGGATGGCCTGATCAATGGCTTCGAGGTCATTGCCGTCGGCGACTTGCTGCGTGTGCCAGCCATAGGCCGCAAAACGCGCCATGCGGTCTTCCGTGAAGGCCAGACTGGTATCGCCGTCGAGCGAAATCAGGTTGTCGTCGTAGAGGTAAATGAGCTTGCCAAGCTTGAGGTGACCCGCCAGCGACGCGGCCTCTGCCGCAATGCCTTCCATCAGGTCCCCGTCGGAGACGATGGAATAGGTATAATGGTCCATGACGGTATGGCCGTCGTGGTTGTAGGTTGCGGCCAGAAAGGCTTCGGTCATAGCCATGCCGACGCCATTTGCAAACCCCTGTCCGAGCGGGCCGGTTGTTACCTCGACGCCGGGTGTCAGGTTGGATTCCGGGTGGCCGGGTGTTTTCGAATGCAGCTGCCGGAAGTGCTTCAGGTCATCGAGCGACAGGTCGTAGCCGAAGAGGTGGAGCAGGCTGTACAACAGGGCCGAGCCGTGGCCTGCCGACAGAACAAACCGGTCGCGGTCGGGCCAGTTCGGGTCCTTTGGGTTGAAGCGCAGGAAGCGTGACCATAACACATAGGCCATCGGCGCGGCGCCGAGGGGCAGGCCGGGGTGGCCGGAATTTGCCTGCTGAACAGCGTCAACCGACAGAAGCCGGATGGTGTCAACGCACAGCTGATCGAGGTTAGTCGGGGTGTTTTTCATACGTCTGAGAAGCATTAATACTGATTATTGGACAGGATCCATAATCCTGTCAAAAACGGGATTGACATGATTGCAGGATGTGTATAAAAAAAACTGTAAAACCTGTAATCCTGTCAAAAAATCCCTTTAATCCTGTCTCTAAAACTGCTCAGCGCGTAAGTTGATTATTAAAATGAGGGATTACGCCAGAATATCGCGGATAACCTGTCCGTGGACATCCGTCAGCCGGAAGTTCCGGCCCTGAAACGGGAACACCAGTTTTTCGTGATCAAAGCCCAGTGCATGCAGAATCGTGGCCTGCAGATCATGAATATGCGTGCGGCCCTTGACCCCGTAATAGCCGATTTCGTCGGTTTCGCCGTGGCTGTACCCCGCCTTCAGGCCACCGCCCGCCATCCACATCGTAAAGGCGTCGATATGGTGGTCGCGGCCCTTAAACGGCGAATCGTTATCCCCCGCGCGGTTTTCCATCATCGGCGTCCGGCCAAACTCGCCGCCCCAGACCACCAGCGTGTCTTCGAGCAACCCGCGCTGCTTGAGGTCTTCGAGCAGGGCCGCAATCGGCTTGTCGATGGTACGGACGTTGTTGCGGAGCCCTTCGCCGACGCCGCTGCCCGCATCCGTGCCGTGGGAGTCCCAGCGGCGGTCGAACAACTGCACAAACCGGACTCCTTTTTCGAGCAGCTTACGGGCCAGGAGGCAATTGTTGGCAAACGACGATTTACCGGGTTTGGCGCCGTACCAGTCCTGTACCCATTGCGGCTCATCGGCAATATCCATCGTTTCCGGTACTTCCGACTGCATCCGGTACGCCAGTTCGTACTGCGAAATCCGGCTCAGAATCTCCGGATCGCCGATTTCCTGATGTTCAAGCTCATTAATCTGATTGATGACCTCAATGGATTTTTTACGCAGGCTGTCGCTGACCCCCGACGGGTTTTTGATGTACAGTACCGGTTCGCCCATCGACCGGCATTGCACGCCCTGATAGACCGTCGGCAGGAAACCGCTGCCCCACACCGATTTGCCGGCACTCGGGTCCGACCCTGAAACGAGGACGACATAGCCGGGCAGATTCTGGTTTTCGGAACCAAGCCCGTAGGTGACCCACGCCCCCAGACTCGGGCGACCAAGCCGCGGGCTGCCCGTATGCATGAACAGTTGGGCGGGCGCGTGGTTGAACTCGTCGGTATGCATGGCCTTCAGAAACGTCAGGTCATCCACCACTTTGGGAAGGTGCTCAAAATACTCCGACAAATAGGTGCCCGATTGCCCGTACTGGCAGAACTGCGCCTGTGGCCCGAGCATTTTCGGAACCCCTTTGATGAACGCAAACCGCTTGCCTTCGAGCAGCGACGGCGGACACAGCTGTCCGTCGAGTTTCGCCAGTTCGGGTTTGTAATCGAACAGCTCCAGCTGCGAGGGAGCGCCTTCCATGTGCATAAACAGCACCCGCTTTGCTTTCGGCGCAAACGGCGGCGTGATCGGCTTCAGCGGATTGTCGGCCAGGTCAGTTTTGGCTTGCCCTGACCCGCAGCTGTCCAGCAATGACAACAGGGCCAGCGAGCCCAGTCCTGACGTACATTGCTTTAGAAAATGACGACGTGTATTAAACGTGGCTTCCGAAAACAGGGCTTCGTCGGCGTGTGAGATCCGTTTCATTTGGTCAGGGTTTCGTCGAGGTTTAACAGGGCATTTGCCACCAGCGCCAGGGCATTGGGGTCGGGTACGGGGGATGGTTTCCGCCGTGGCGGTAACGCATCGGTATAAAGTTTTTCGAGCAGTACAAGCTTGGCCGGTGCCGGTTGCCGGAACATGATCCGGCGGTAACCGGCGGCAATTTTGTCGGGAATTGTCCGGCCGGATTTATTCATAAACTGCGCCAGATGCTGCGCGGCTTCGGTATAAACCGTATCGTTGAGCGTTGTCAGGGCCTGCAGCGGGGTGTTGGTCCGGACACGGCGCGAGACACAGACATTGCGCTGCGGACTGTCGAAGGTTACCATCGACGGAAAGGGATTGGTCCGTTGCCAGAACGTGTACAGCGCGCGCCGGTGCCGGTTTTCGGGCTTTTCATGTTCCCAGCCCCGGTCAGCCGGGTTAAACGGCCGGACGCTCGGGCCATAGCGTTCGGTGTTCAGCAGGCCGCTGACGGCCAGTGCCTGATCGCGGATCTGCTCGGCACTCAGCCGGACGCGCGGACCACGGGTCAGCAGCAGGTTACGCGGGTCTTTTTCCAGCAGTTCCGGCGTTGTTCTGGCCGATTGCCGGTACGTTTCCGACAACACCATCGACCGCAGCAGCTTCTTTACACTCCATTTGTACTCGTCCTGAAACTGAACCGCCAGCCAGTCGAGCAGTTCGGGGTGGCTGGGTTTGGCCCCCATCGTCCCGAAGTCTTCCAGCGTTTCGACCAGACCGATGCCGAAAAGCTGTTCCCAGAACCGGTTTACCATCACGCGGGCGGTCAGCGGATTCTGCGGACTGACGAGCCAGCGGGCCATGTCGAGGCGGTTGGTGTGCCCGCTGTTCTGGTTAGCCAGAAATCCGGGAAGGGCAGGGGTAACGGCAGGGCCCTTGGTCAGCCAGTTGCCGCGGATGAAAACATGGGCCGTGCGTTTGCGGCTCTCGGGGCGTTCGATGATGACGGGTGTCGAAACGGCCGGAATCTGCGCCAGTTGCACCACTGAATCCCGTAGGGCCTTGGCGCGCTGAATCGGGGATCCGGCCACGCCCAGCTCGATCCAGTCGAGGTGTACAAGGTCGCTGCGGAATTCCTTGTCTTTCCGGAAGACCACCACAATGGTATGTAGGCCGGTGGTGGGTTTGATGGGCGTCGTCATGGTCCGGAAGGTTTTCCAGCTGCCCCACGAGGCCGGATCGCCTTCCTGCGCCGGCAGAATTTTCAGCCGGCTGAGCAGCGGACCGTCGGGCTTGTCGAGATGCAGTTCCAGAAACGAGGTAAACGAGGTAGTATAGTTGTACGAAATCTGCGTCACGCCGGTCATGTCCACGTTGTCGTAAGCCACAAAAGCCCCCTCGGTGGTTTGCATGATGGTCGTCTGGTTGTTGAACAGCTCAATGTGGCGGCTGGTACTGTCAAAATCTTCGGCTTCAATCCGCCGGTAACCCAGGGCCGACAGCAGGGCCTGCCGCTGTTGCCCAAGACCGCCTTGCTGCGGATGGCTCATATACGGTTTTGCGGCCGGTTGTGCCCTAATCCACGTCATCAGCCTATTCACCCGCAGTTCGTTGTCAGGGGTGAAGGTGTACAGTTTGGGCTTTTCGTTGTAGAGGTCTTTGTCCTGTGTATTGTTGAAATACGCCATGAACTTGTAAAAGTCGGCGTGGCGGATCGGGTCGTAGGGATGGCTGTGGCACTGCACACAAGCCATGGTTGTGCCCTGCCAGACCTCCCAGGTCGTGCTGACGCGGTCGATCAGCGCCATGTTCCGGAACTCTTCGTCGTTGGTGCCGCCTTCGTCGTTCGACATAGTGTTGCGGTGGAAAGCCGTGGCAATCAGCAGGTCGTCGGCTGTTTTCGGGTCGGAGGCCGGGAGCAGGTCACCGGCCAGCTGTTTCACTGTAAATTCATCAAACGGCATATCGCGGTTGAGGGCTTTGATGACCCAGTCGCGGTAGAGCCAGATGCTGCGTTCGAGGTCTTTTTCGTAGCCTTTCGAGTCGGCATAACGCGCCAGATCGAGCCAGAGCGAGGCCCAGCGTTCGCCGAATTGCGGCGACTGGATCAGCTGATCAACCAGTTTCGGATAAGCCTCCGGCGAAGTATCGGCCAGAAAGGCAGCGGCTTGTTGCGGGGTCGGGGGCAAGCCGGTCAGGTCGAGGCTGACCCGCCGGAGCAGGGTAGCCTTGTCGGCTTCGGGCGAAGGTGTCAGTCCTTCCTTGCTCAGCCGGTCGCGGACGAAGGCATCAATCCCCGTGGCATCGTCAACGTCGGGTGGTTGCAGGGAACGGTCGGGGCGGATATACGCCCAGTGGTCTTCCCATTCGGCCCCCTGATTGATCCAGGTCTTAATCAGCTTGATTTCGTCGGCCGATAGCGGCGGGTGTTCCTGCGGCATCCGGAGTTCGGGGTCATCGGTCAGCAACCGTTTAACCAGTTCCGAATTGTCGGCATCACCCGGAATGATGGCGTATTTACCGGACTTGGCTTTTGCCAGCGCTTCCTCCCTGAACAGCAGACTGAACTTGCCGCTTTGTTTGATGCCCCCGTGGCAGGTGATGCACTTTGTGTTGAAGATGGGCCGGATGTGCTCGTTATAACTGATTTTCTCATCGGTAAACAGCGAACTGAGTGTGCAGGCGGTCACCGTAAACAGCAACAGCAAACCACTAAACCAGTAGAGTTTCATACGCAGGCCGGAAGTTTGATCGTTCAGGAAAAGAAAATATTGATCGGGAATAAAACGTAGAAATAGTACCATTCTACCGGTTTGAATGCCTAATTTCCGGTAAAAAAAGTAGGCGGCTCCGTTTCGCCGCTTATGCCCGTAAACCTACTCCTGACCTTATGTTCCGTTACGTGCTGCTGGCCGCCGGTTGTTTGCTGACGGCCGCTTTTTACGCCCCGTCCTCCGACGAAAAAGACACTGACTGGCCGGAATACCTTGGTGGCCCCGACCGTAATCATTACTCACCCCTTACGCAGATTAACGCAGACAATGTGGGCCGTCTGGCCGTTGCCTGGACCTACTCGGCGCCTGATTCCGGCCAGATGCAGACCAGCCCGATCATGGTTGACGGGTTGGTGTATGGGGTGACCAGTACCGTGCAGGCGTTTGCTCTCGACGCGAAGACGGGCAAAGAAGTGTGGCGGTTCGGCGACCCGCTGAAGAGCTGGGCCAGTACCAGCCGTGGGGTTACCTACTGGCAGGACGGCAGCGACCGGCGGATTCTTTATACCGTCGGGCCAAATCTATGGGCACTCGACGCAAAGACCGGGAAACCGGTCCAGAGCTTCGGGGACGGCGGCAAGGTGGATCTGCATACGGGCTTACCGGCAGCTGCCAAAGACAAATTCATTATTTCGAATACACCAGGTACGTTGTTCGGCGACCTGATCATTATGCCGGTGCGGTTGTCAGAAGAAGCCGATGCCGCGCCCGGCGATATCCGCGCGTTTAACGTCCGCACCGGCAAACTGGCCTGGTCGTTTCATACCATCCCGTATCCGGGCGAACCCGGCTATGAGACCTGGCCGAAAGAAGCGTACAAAAACACTGATGTCGGCGCGGCCAATAACTGGTCGGGCATGGCGGTTGACCGCAAACGGGGCATTGTGTTTGTACCGACCGGCTCGGCGTCCTATGATTTCTACGGCGGCAACCGGAGGGGGCAGAACCTGTATGCCAACTGCCTGCTGGCGCTGGATGCGCAGACGGGTAAACGGCTCTGGCATTATCAGTTTATCCACCACGATGTCTGGGACCGCGATATTCCGGCCCCGCCGAATCTGGTGACGCTGAACCACAACGGGAAGCGGGTCGACGCGGTAGCACAAGTGACGAAACAGGGGTATGTGTTTGTCTTTGACCGCGTAACCGGTAAACCGCTGTTTCCGATCAACGAGGTAGCCGCCCCGAAATCGACCATCCCCGGCGAGGTGACGTGGCCGACCCAGCCACTGCCCTCGAAACCGGCTCCCTATGCGCGGCAGGTGAACACGCTGACCGAAAACGACATCAGCCCTTACGCCGAAAACCGTGACTCGCTGGTGGCCCGCTTCCGGAAATACCGCAAAGAGCTGTTTGCGGCTCCAAGCCGTGAGGGAACGATCATTTACCCCGGCTTCGACGGGGGCGCTGAGTGGGGCGGGGCCGCCGCTGATCCGGAGGGGATTCTGTATGTCAACAGCAACGAAATGGCCTGGATTCTGACGATGGTCGATACGCCGAAGCAGGATGCTCTGGCCCATCTGCCGACCGGCGAGCGAATTTATACCACAACCTGTACGCCCTGCCACGGGGCCGACCGCAAAGGCAACGCTAAAAGCGGCTACCCGTCGCTGGTCGACATTGGCCGTCGCCGCGACCGCGCCGCCGTGACGCAGGTGATCAGCAACGGCAAGGGCATGATGCCGGGCTTTACAACCCTGACCGCCGACGAAAAACAGGCGCTGGTGGCGTTTCTGTTTGGCGAGGAAAAGAAAGAAGTCACGTCGGCAGTGGCCTCGAAAAAGCCGTGGTTGCCATACCGGAGCACGGGCTACAACAAATTTCTGGACAGTCAGGGGCTGCCGGCCATTGCCCCGCCGTGGGGAACGCTGAACGCCATTAACCTGAATACGGGCGACTATCTTTGGAAAATTCCGTTTGGCGAGGTGCAGGCGCTGAAAGACAAAGGCATCCCGACAACCGGCACCGAAAACTACGGCGGACCGGTTATTACGGCCAGCGGTCTGCTGTTTATCGGCGCTACCAAAGACGGCAAGTTCCGGGCGTTCGACAAAAAGACGGGGAAACTGCTTTGGGAAACCAAACTGCCGGCAGCGGCTTTTGCCACGCCGGTTACGTATCAGATTGGCGGAAAACAATACGTCGTGATTGCCTGCGGGGGCCAGAAACTGGGCACACCCAAAGGCAATCAGTATGTCGCCTTTGCATTGCCGTAATGCTTAAAGGGGGATTTTACCACATAGACACATAGAAAACAAAGAGTTTACGTTTCTTAAGTGCCCTATGGGTCTATGTGGTAAAACTAAATCCTGATTAGTGTCAATAAGATAACCTGCAACTGGTTAAAATGCCTGTCTGAAGAGTTCAACCCAGCGGAATCCGGATGGTGACGCGGGTACCTGCCGCGCTGCCATCCGGAAATACCAGATCGTCAAACTGAATCATCGGCTGGCTGCTGCCGGTCTGATCCAGTAATTTAAGCCGTTCTTCGGTGGCTGAAACCGAAAACGAAACATGGCGGGCGGGGCCTTTCTGCTGTTTGATTTCCGCCGAACGCGCCCGGCCGATGCCGTTATCTTCCACCGTACAGAGAATAAACGCTTCGTCTTCCGAGAGGGCAAAGGCAATGCTGAGTTCCTTTGGCCCTGGTTTATGCAGCAACCCATGCTTCATGCTGTTTTCGGCAAAGGGTTGTACCAGCATCGGCGGGAGCTGGTGGTAATCTTCGTCGAGGTCGTCGCTCAGGGTGATGCGATAGGTGAAATCCTGCGGAAACCGCATTTTTTCGAGTTCCAGGTATTTCGTCAGGATGTCGGTTTCGGTGGCCAGGCTGATTTTTTTCTTGCCCGAGACCTGTAGAATCTGGCGGGTGAGGTACGTAAAATTGCCCATCTGCTCGTTGGCCACCTGCTTGTCGCCATACATAAACTGCTCCTGAATGCTGTTGAGCGCATTGAACATAAAATGCGGGTTCATCTGGCTTTTCAGGGCCTTCAGTTCGCTGTCCCGCGCCTGCTGCTCAATGGCGATACGGCGCTCGGCTTCCTGTAATTGTGTTGTCAGCAGTTCGCGCTGTTTGCGGCTCCGGAAGCGGGCAAACAGCCCGTAGGCGACTACAGACAGCGCAACCACTATGGCCAGCATGGTATAAATTAACCCCGTTTTGCGCTCGGATTCCAGTTCCGTAATTTGTTTCTGCTGAGCCAGTGTCCGGATCGCGTGGTCTTTCTTTTCGGTCTCGTATTTGGTGTTCAGCTCCTGAATGGTCTTGTCTTTCTGAATCGTAAACAAGCTGTCTTTCAGAGAAATATATTGATTCAGGGCCAGATAGGCTGCCTTAAAGTCATTACTTTTCCGGTAACTCTGCTGTAGTGCAAAATAGATATCCATGAGGCCTTCATTATCACCGGTCTGCCGGGCAATGGCCTCTGCCTGCCGGAAGTAACGGAGGCTTTGCGGTATATTGCCCAGACTGAGGTATGTACGGCCGAGATTATTCAGGTTTTTGGCGCGTACAAAATCAACGTGATGCCGTTCAATTTCGGTCTTTGCCTCTTCAAGGTATGACAAGGCCTTAGTAAACTGGCCGAGGTCATAATAGGTTTTGCCGATGTTGTCGAGGGTCAGCGCGATCCCGAAGCCGATCCCCTGGCTGCGGCAGATGTGCAGGACCTGTTCGTATACCTGGATGGTTTTGACGTATTCTTTCTGCTGCGCGTAGGCATTGGCCAGATTGGTCAGAATTGCCGCGCGGTTCTGGCTCACCGTGTCATGGTGTTGTACCAGCAACTGGTCCGCTTCGGTCAGCAGGCGGATGGAGCGGGCATTGTCGCTGTTGTGGTAGAAGACATTGGCCAGGTTGCTTTTGCCGATCACGATGTTGCGGTAATCACCCCGTTTTTCGGCCAGCCGCAGTGCCTGCATATAGTATTGGGTTGCCTTATCATTAAGCGACCGGCTGAAATAGTAGTTACCCAGGCAGTTGAGCGACCGGATCTGTCCGAGTTCATACCCGAGCGTATTGGCAATCCGGTTGGCTTCAGTGGCCATTTTCAGCACCGTCGTGTCGGACCGGAACGTGGCGGCCACGCAGGCATCAATCAGGATCTCGGCGCGCACCGTGTCGGCCTGCGGGTGTTTTTTTAGCTGTTGTAAGAGCGTTTCGTACGATTTCTGTGCCAATGCAGGCCGAGCCGCGATAAGCCATGCAAACAGCATGACCGCCAGCCAGATAAACTGTTTCATAATCAGGGTTTAGTCGGGTGGGTTTGTAAGCGGATTATACGCGGATACCGGCGATAAACTCGTCGAAGTCCTTTACTTTTTCACGGGCAATAGGGGTGCTGAGGCCATTATCGAACTCGATCGTAGCACCATCCTTTTTGTTGTAGCGCCGGATCTGATGCGTGTTGATCAGATAAGAGCGGTGAATACGGTAAAAGCGCTCGTCGTCGGCCAGAAGCTCATCAAATTCCTTTATTTTTTTGCTTACCAGCGTTTTGCCCTGGCGGGTAATGACATTGGTATACGAGCCGTCGGCTTCGAAGAAAAAGATATCGTCCAGCTGCACGAACAGCAGACTGTCGGCCATGGGGAGCGCAATCTTCTGTAGTTTGGTCACGTTCAGATTCTCCCGCAACACCGCTGCCCGCTGGCTGATCTGACTCTGGCCGATAATCCTGTTTGCCTTCTCTACACCGGCAATCAGTTTGGAAATGCTAACGGGCTTCAGCAGGTAATCAACCGCAGAAACCTCAAAAGCCTTGAGCGCATATTCGGAATAAGCCGTGCAGAAAATTACCTCAAACGAGGGTTGCCGGAAATAGTCAAACAAGGCAAATCCGTTCTCTTCCGGCATTTCAATGTCCAGAAAAACCAGATCAACCGGTTGGTTATTGATCATTTTGACTGCACTGCGGACATCTCCCGCTTCGCTGATTGTCCGGATAGCCGGACAATGGTCGGTAAGTAGCTGGCGCAGCAGCGACCGGGCGGCGGGCTCGTCGTCGACAATAAGTACACTGATGGGCATAGGGTAAACCAGATGGTGGTCTGTAAATTGGTTACTGTCCGGAATATTACGAAAAAAAAACGTATCAGGATTTATGGAGCCAAAGAAGCGGTTCATGGACGTGGGACAACATTTCGTGAAACCGGTCCGATGATGTTGCAAAGGCTAAACTACTTTCGGGCTATCAAAGGCTGGAAAACAATAGATTACTGCTAGCCGGATTTTACAACCTTTCTGATAAGTCAGATTTACCCTATGAAAAAAGTATTTACGACAATTGTTGGTATGCTGCTCGCCTGGAACGTGCAGGGGCAGTCGGCTATTGATCTTACGGAAGACAAGCCTACAGTAAGCAACGGAATGGAGTTCAGCTATACGGTCAGAAATGAGCGCAATGAGGAATCCTATTCGCGCTATGAAGTGTCGGTAACGGCTCAGAATAAAAGCGGCTGTATGCTGATTTATTTCAAAAAGGCAGGCGAAGAACTGAACAGCATTTTTGAAGGCGATCCGTCGGCCATTGCCCGGTTTGAATGCGTGAATGCCACCGGCAAACGGCTCACGTCGAAAGGCGCAAACGTAAAGGCAAAGCCGTTTTTTGTACCCTATACCAACAACGGAACCACCACGAAAGTTGAAGGGGGCTATCTCCTGAAAAACGGTTCCCGTGTCTCTGCCGACCTGATTGTCATTGTGCCGAAAGGCGAACGGCCGAAGTTTAAAGTGCGCCCGCAGGACTTTGTTGATGTTGTTGAATAATCCCTTAAAACCTCTCTGAAACCATGAAAACGCTGCTTTTTATTGCCCTTTTGTCCGGTTCACTACTGCCGGTCGCTCAACCTGAAACGATCACCGTGCAGGTGCAGGAAAAATACGTAACCGTAACGCTGCTGCGCCCCAAAGACCGCTCAACGGCCGCGCACGTTACCAAAGCACTCGTCAGCTATTTCGGCATACACCAGCGCCAGGCGATGGAGATTGTTGCGGCGGCGCCGGTCGTGCTCGCCAAGCAGGTCAGCCGCGACGAAGCGGCCAGCATCAAAACGGCCATTGAAGCCGCCGGCGCTGAAGTAGAAGTGAAATAAAGGTTTCTGAAGAACACTCAGGTATGAAAAAACAATCGTTGCTCAGACGGCTTGCCGGTACGTTGCTGACACTAATCACGCTGATACAACCAGCGCTGGCACAGAGCTGTCCGGGCGTTACTGTTGCCGGAACAGCAGGTACAAGCGGCACCACCCCTGCCTTACTGCATTTGCCGGCCGGGGTCGCACTGGATGCGGCTGGCTTTATCTTTGTCGCTGATCCGGAGAATCACCGGATCGTGAAGTTTGCCCCGAATGCAACCTCAGGCAGCGCCGGTACGGTTGTCGCCGGCACAGGTTCGGCCGGCAGCGGACCGCACGAACTGAACAAGCCAACCGGTCTTGCCGTAGATGCAAACAACAATCTTTATGTTGCCGATTCGGAGAATCACCGTATTCAAAAATTTAGCCCGAACTCGGTAGGAGGGGATAACGGAGTCACGGTGGCCGGTACCGGTACCGGCGGGTATGGTCCGGACCAGTTAAACAAGCCCTATGCCCTGGCCGTTGATGGCAGCGGCTATATCTACATCGCTGACCAGAACAATCACCGTATTCAGAAGTTTAGTCCGAACTCGGTTGGGGGCGACAACGGGGTCACGATTGCCGGCATGACGATTAGTGGATTGCCCAGCTTTGGCTCATCCCCCGACCGGCTTTATTACCCGCTCGGTGTGGCACTAGATGGCTCAGGAAACGTTTACATTGCTGATGCCAAGAACTCCCGTATTCAGAAATTTCCCCCGAATTCGGTTGGGGGTGACAATGGGACCACGATAGCCGGCATAACGGCAGACGCCGGACCTGCCAATAATCAGCTGGAAGCGCCCCTGGGCGTGTTTGTGGACGGAGCGGGCTACATTTATGTAGCAGAGTGGTATAACCACCGGATACAGAAATTTCCTCCGAATTCGACGGAAGGAACGCCTGGTATTACCGTCGGCGGGACATCCGGTGTATCGGGGTTATCAGCAAATCAGCTGGATAACCCATCCGGTCTGGCAGTTGACGCCATGGGCTCGGTTTATGTGGCAGACCGGAATAATCACCGTATCCAGAAGTTTATGCCAACGGTTACCCAAACGTCAACAATCAGCCAGCTGACCGCTGACGAATCGGGGTGCCCTGTCCGGTTACGGGGGGCTGGCAACGGCCAGACGTTTGTGTTCTCCGGACCCAACGGCTACGTCTTCAGTGAGGTACACCGGACGGCCGGTAGCTACCAGCCGGTGGCGTTTGATGTCCGTGTGCCGGGCACCTATATCCTTCAGGCCGGAACAGCGGGCGGGTGCGGCTCGTCCGTTCCGGCGCAGATGACCGTGACGGTAGCCCGCAGTTGTCCGTAGCGCATCTACCGGTAAACAACAAGCTGAGAATTAACGTCATTGGGCCAGGCTATTGCCTGACCCAATGACGTTTTACGAACTGTATCCAGTCCTTTAACGTTTTCTGGCCGGCCGCTGATCTACCTGCCTGGTCAGCGCTTCCGGAAATGATTGTCGGCAAACCGGAGGTACTGCTCCCAGTCGTAGTCCGTCACGTCGTGGCCGCCCGGCCGGATGTGGTAGCCAATCTGTCCCTGTACCGATTGATTCAGCGGCGGCAGGGTAGACACCGGTAAACCGTTGGTAGCAAAGAACTTGTACACCGGCGTTGCCGCCACGGCCGATGCAAACTCACCCGCCGGATCAGCGCCTTTGTCGTCCTGTGCGCTGCCGATATAGACCGGTCGCGGCGCAACCAGGCCGATCACCATGTGCTGGTCGAAGGGCAGCAGGGTGTCTTTATCCATGTATTGCCGGAAGCTTTTGGCGTACCAGTGCGGGAACACCGTACAGAGGCGACGGATATTCTCCCCAACGCCCCGATGAAAGAGCTTGGCCCCGCCCGCTCCGGATTCGTGGCTGATCACGAGCGCAAACCGCGGGTCTGACGCACCGGCCCAAAGCGCTGCCTTCCCGAGTCTCGACCAACCAAATACCGCCACGTGCTGCCGGTCAATGGCCTTGTCGGTTTCGAGGTAATCCATGATCCGGCTCAGGGCCCAGGCCCATGCACCGATTGTACCGAAATTATCGGGCCGCTGCTGGTAGGCCGGAAACAACTGATGCACACCCGTCGTCAGGGTCGAGGCTGCGTTATCCGACGCCACGTCTTCGCGGTAGGCAGTCACGAGCGCATACCCTGCCTTCAGGATTTTTTCGACCGGCCATTGCCTGGCATTGGTGCCGCGGCAGGCTTCGGTGGCGCGGTTGTGCTGCACACAGCTCAGGTCGATGTACGGGTTGTTTTTACCGGACTCGACAAACGACTTTGCCAGCCGGATGCCCGGATCAGGATGGATGGTGTGATTGCCCCAGAAATTCAGCCCGACAATCGCCGGTGCGGGGCCTTTCACCTGATTGGGAATATAGAGCAGCACGTCGGTTTGCGGGCCCTGCGGGGTGCCGTTGTAGTAGATCACCACCTGCTTCCGCGTGGCCAGTCCGCCGAGGGCCTGCCGGTCTTCGTCAACGACAACAAACCGCATGGCGGATGGGCGGGGTGGGGCCTGTCCGTACATCTCCGAGGCAAAAAGCTTCAGCAGTTCAGGGCGGCGCTCTCTGGTCCACTGGCGGGCAGTCTGCACCCGTTTCCCGTTCGCCATCAACAGCGGATCCGGAAGCGTCTGCGCTATTGAACCGGTAGCATAGACCAAAAGCAAACAAAGGTTTGATAATGAAAACAGTAACGGCCTCATGAGCGATCAGGGATTAGGGTCAATCACGACGCCCTGCCCGCCCTTCGCGGCCAGCTGTACCGGAAACGCATCGCCTTTTTTTACGGCAATAGTACGTTTGCGGATGCTGTCGGCACCATCGTCTTCGTAAATGGTAGCGGTGTAGGCCTTGCCTTTGTCGAGAAAGCTCAGGGTGAGCGTTCCGGACCAGTCACTAAGTCCCGCCGCGGCACCAAGATACCATGTTTTTCCCTGTCGTCTTGCTACGGCAATGTGCTGTCCGGGCTCACCGGAGAGATAATGTGATTCATTCCAGACGGTCGGCACACGGCTGAAGAACTCAATTTCGCCTTCATTGGTGTAATCATTCGGGTTACCGTACCAGAACATGGCCTGTAACGGACTGAAATAAACGACCGTCAGGGCCAGCTGCTGGCCTTTGCTGACCTGTAGTTTTGTCTTGCGCAGGTTATCGCTGAAGGCTTTGTTGGGGTTCGGATAGCAAAAGGTATAATCGGCAGCACCGGCCAGGAACCGCGTAAACGGCAGCACGGTGTTGTAATAGGCATCCGGATTATTTTCATTGCCGCGGATGCCTTCCTGCGTCAGCAGGTTAGGGTAGGTGCGGCTGAGGCCTGTCGGTTTGTAATTGTCGTGAATATCAAGGATAAAGCCGTGGGCCTGCACCTTCGGCAGGGCCTGTGCCAGCCACTGAATGCCTTCCTGGCTCACGCCGTCGACAAACCCGAACTTCAGCCCCGCAACGCCCCATTGCTGGTACAGCGGCAGGATAGAGTCCAGCTTAGCCCGTAAAGCAACGCGGTTAACGTACAGAATCACCCCGATGCCGTTTTGTTTTCCGTACCGGATCACCCTCGGCATGTCGATGGCCTCGATAACCTTAGTCGGGTCGGAAGAACCACGGAATTCGGCGCCGTACCAGCCGGCATCGAACATGATGTATTGCAGGTTATGCTTTTGGGCAAAATCAATGCAGTCAATGCCGTTCTGTGTCGTCAGGTACGAACGGATCAGCTTGCCGGGCTTTGCCCACGACGGGATACCGCCGGCCGGTGGGGGCGATAAGCGGAAGGCCAGGTCACTGAACGCGTGCAGGCCGATGGCCGTCGGGCTCACGCTGACGGTACGCCACGGGCTGGTAAACCGATCCCCGGTCTGTACCGAATCCGGTTTGTTCAGGTCGCGGTATTCTTTTTTGAAGCTGACAGCCAGTGTATTATCCGTAGCACCTTTTTCGAGGACAGCTTTCGTATAGCTCAGGTTAGCTGCCTCCCCGACCGAAACGAACAGCTTGCCATTGGTCAGGGTCGTCGGAAAATCACTGGTTTTGCTAAAGGCATCAATGGGGGTAGGGGTAAATACCGTTTCCTCATTGTACTGATAGAGGGTAAACGGACCCGTAAACCGGAACGTGGTCAGCTCACGGGAGATGACACCGGCCGGTTGCGTGAGGACATACCGGAACGCCAGGCTGTTGTTATAAAGCCGGAAGATGACCTGAAACGGAGTCGCCCCCGACCGGCAGCTGACGGTTGTTTCGGTAAACTGGTTCTGAATCCGGTCGTTTTCGCCCAGTGGCCAGGCAATGGTTTCCTTAACTGTCCGCGTAGATGATGTAACGATTGACGCATCGGTACCGATACTGCCGGAGCGCAGCTGCAGGCCCAGAGCCGACCAGTCAACAACGGCTGTCTTATTGACCAGCAGCCGGTATACCAGCTGTTTATCTGCCGTTACGGTAACGTCCACACGGGTTTTGCCATCCGGCGAGGCCAGCTTAACGGTTGTTTGGGCATGTACGTGTACAAAGCCAAAAACGAAAAGCAGACTAAAGAAAAGAAAACGGTTGAGCAGCATCAGGTACGATTACGTTGCGAAAAGGGTTAAAAGAAAGCCTGCCGTTTGACTGGCAGGCCTGTCTTTTAGAAATAGCAGAATAGGGAACGTAAATACCTGTCTGGTGTGAAAAAAATTAAAAACCGCCGCCTTGCCGCTGCCGGAAACCGCCGCCGCCGCCCTGACCGCCTTCGCCGCCGTTCCGGCGGAAATTGCCGCCCTCGCCTTGTTGGCGGTTGCCGTTGCCGCCCCGGTTCCCGCCACCGTTAAACTGCCGCAGGGTGTAGGTAAATGTGCAGAGGAAATAGCGCTGTAATACCTGCGACTGCGTATCCTGCAAATAGGTATCCGACACCGAGCGGCTGATACTGGCGTTCTGTTTCAGCAGGTCAAACACAACGATTTTGAGTTCGCCGCGCTGGTTTTTGAGGAATTTCTTGCCGAGAGCCGCATTCCAGAGGGTGTAGTGCTGGTTCAGGCCACCGGAGAGGCCGCGGTACTGCTGATTGGTCAGATCACTCTGGAAGACCATGCCTTTCCAGAAAATCCAGTTGACACGCGCATTCAGCGTCCGGTAGAAATAGCTGTTGTCGAGCTTCGACTGGATGGTGTTGTGCACCTGGTTGTAGTTCAGGGCGTAAGAAACGGTAAAGTCGATTTTCTCGCTGATGTTGCTGCTGATGGTTGCCCCCTGCGAATACGTCGAACTACGCGAAAAATTGGTTTGCCGGTTAATCAGACTCGGCGAGTTATTGTAGGTGTAACCGGCGCTGAGGTTGAAATTGGTTTTAATCGGCTTAATCAGAAACCCGTACGTGGCTGATGAGCGGAGGCTCCATAAACCGTCGAGGTTCACCGGCTGGGTCAGCTGCACGCCCTGACCGACGAGCTGACCGTTGGGCAGGCGGATGGTCCCGTCACTGATCTGGGTCGAGTTCGCGATGTAATTCCGGGTCATGTCGGCCCCCAGCGAGATAAAAAAGCTCTTCGACGTAGCCGGCTTGTTCAGGGTATACCGGCTGGAGAACGAGTGATTATACGATTGTTTCAGGTTCGGGTTACCGGCTGTCAGGAACAGCGGGTTTGTGTTATTGATTACGTTCTGCAGCTGCGAAATCGACGGCGCGTTGGTATTGGTATTATAAACCAGCCGGAACCGGTTTTCGCGGTTAGGACGCAGGTCAATGGTAACGGCCGGCAACAGATTATCAAACGTAGCCCGGACATGATTCAGCCGCGGGAAACTCTGCTGGCTGATCAGGTCGGCCCGCTGGTACGACAGCTCGGTAATGATGCCTACTTTTTCGGTATGGTAGTTGTAATTGGCCGCCGCCTGATTGGTCAGGTAGTCGTTGGCAAATGAGTTTGACAGCAGGGAGTCGATGATCGTATAGCGCTGCGTCAGTGTATCCAGTTTGCGGGTCCGGCGGTCTGAGTCGGAGTTCCGGTAAGAACCCCGGTAGCTGATTTGCAGCAAACTTTTGGGCGTAATCGGCTCAGTGTAGCTGATGTTCAGTGAGTGCTGATAACTCGGCGAGGTATTCGTTGTCTGCTGGTCGATCCGCTGTAAACGATAGCCTTTGTTGAAATATTCGTTCCGGGACTGCTGGTTATTTACCGATTCCGAGGTCGAAATATCGGTGCCCAGGTTAAACGAAACCGACCGGCCTTTCTTCCCGAATTTATGACGGTAAATCAGGTTCTGCCCGAACGACAGACTCTCATTGGTCGTGTAATAGGTACTGTTCGTCCGGTTCAGCAACGTGCTGTCGGCGATGGATGTTATACCAGCCACGGTCCGGTTTGAGGAGTTATTCTGGGTGCGGAACCGGGGGGTAAAAATAAACGAGTTGTTATCGTTCATGTTGTATTCCAGCCGCAGGTCTACCCGGTGATTGCCGTTGTTGGTCCGGCTCATGGAATTTTCGCGGTAAAACTGATTGGCATTTTCGGCAAGGAAATACTGCCGGACAATCGACCGGTCGTTGTGGTTCTGCGTGTTATTGTAGAAATAGCTGCCGCGGACGGCCAGCTTTTTATTGAGTTGGTCAGAAAAGTTGAGGCCGATGGAGTTGGTTGTGTTGATACCGGCCTGCTGCCCGACGCTGGGTTGGCCGCCGCGGCCACCACCGCCGCTGGCCACATCCTGGCCTGTAAAGTTCTGCTGGTTTACGTTGTTCGACAGGCCCAGGATAGTAATCCGGCGTTCTCCGTTGAAGACATTGACATTTGCGCCCGCCGAGTAATTATCGTTGGTGCCGTAGCCTGCCGATAACCGCCCGAAAACACCTTTCCGCTTATTTTTCCTCGTTACGATGTTGATTGTTTTGGTCGTCCGGCCGTCGTTGAAACCAGTCAGCTGAGCCTGATCGCTGAGCCTGTCGAGAACTTCGATTTTGTCGACTACTTCGGCGGGCAGGTTCCGGATGGCAATAGACGGATCATCGCCGAAAAACGGCTTCCCGTCGACTAGAATCTGCTGTACGTTTTCGCCCTGGGCTTTGACCTGCCCGTTCTCCACGGTAATGCCCGGCATCTTTTTCATCAGGTCTTCGGTGGTAGCATCAGGATTGACTTTAAAAGCATCGGCGTTGTATTGCAGCGTATCGCCTTTCATCTGCGAGGGCGGAATCTGTGCCTTCACCACCACTTCCTGAAGACTCTTCGCATTCTCGTTCATGATCAGTGTCCCGAGCTGCAGTGTTTCGCCGGTCAGATCAACGACCTGCTCCACATTGTCAAAACCAATGTAGGAAGCCTGTAGGCGGTATGTCTGCTGGTTAATGCCCGTAAACCGGAACGCCCCCGTGGTATCGGTAGTCATAAACTTTTTCTGGGTGGTATCCTTCTGCGCCGTCAGGATAACGGCGACGCCGACAAGCGGGCTGTTTTTCTGGTCCGTAAAGCGGCCGGTAAGGGTACCGGTCTGGGCCATGGTGCGGAGGCTGAAAAACATAGCCGTCAGTAAAAAAAGCAGCGTCAGGGCTCGTTGGCGCATAGGGTTCGGGCACCGGTAACCCGAACGGCAAAAGCCGTGGATTTACGGATGCAGGCTAGTAAGTGAACGAAAAAGTGTTTTATGTAACGTAATGTCTATAAAAGTAGTCAAAAGTCTAAATTTTAATGTAGTGCCGGAAAAAAAGGTAGGTGTAACTATCCGGTTTACAGCTACTTCAGTAGTTGTGTGTATATTTGCAACTTGAAAATGTATAATATTGAAAAAACTGGCACACTTTTGGGTATAGCATAGGTCAGGAAGACCTTATACCCATGAATACTACCTATACGTTTATGCCTGTAATCCAGATGAAAAAGCTCATTATGAGCATTTTATTACTGGCTTGGGTTACAGCCGGCCGTACGCCGTTACTGGCGCAGGCCACAAATCCTCCGGATTGTGTCACGGCCTGTATTCCGATTACTGTTAAACGGTTACCGAATAAATCTGCAAATAATCCTAATCCGGATAATCCGTCACAGACTACGTTGCCAACCCCTGCTTTTAATTTACAAAGTGGTAATGTACCCTATTCGTCCGCTGTTCAGTTTTCGGCGCTTGATTTGCCGGCCGGAGCGGTTGTCGAGTATTCAACGGATGGCGGGACAAACTGGGTGGCCGGTCAGGCCATGACGGTGCTCAGCGAAACATCTGTGCTCGCCCGGACACGGTTAAACAGCCAGGTTTCCGCAACGGCATCGGCCCGGTATGCCCCGTATTTCCGGCGCATGTTTGTGTTGGGCAACAGCATTACTGCCATCAGCCCGGTGCCGGAAATCGGCTGGACAGGAAACTGGGGAATGGCCGCTTCATCGGCCGATAAGGATTATCTGCACATCCTGACGGGGCAACTCAAAAACCGGTATACGGATGTACAGGTAAAACCGATTGCCGGCAGCAGCTTCGAGCGTACATGGTGGACCTACGATCTTCCGTCGTCGCTGGATGAGCACCTGCCCTTTGATGGCAACGGTCCGGATCTGGTCATTGTCCGGATCGGGGAGAATATGGATGATACGCAGGTTGAACCGCAGAATCTGGAAGGTTACTACCGGCAGTTGCTTGAGTATCTGGTGAAATTCTCAAAAGGGCCGGTGAAGGTGGTCTGTACGACAACGTTCTATCCGGGGCAGGATAAAATCAACGCGGTTATCCGCAAAGTAGCAGCTGAAAAAGGGTATCCGGTAGCGGATATACATTCACTGGCAGGAGAGGCGGGCCTGCGGGCAACGCAGTATACCAATGCGGGACTTGCTCAGCACCCGAATGACGCCGGTATGCAACGGATAGCGGAGCTGATCTGGCAGGCTGTAAAATAGCCGCCGCGCACAGAAAGAGAATGATAAGACAGAACCCCTGGGACCGGATCGGTGTCAGGGGTTCTGTTTTTATGAATTAACCACCGTAAGGCCGGTCCGGATATTCTGAATGCGCCGGCGGGAAACACTGAGTTCCTGGCCATTGCTGAGCTGTACGGTAAAAGGTCGGTACTTTTCATTAAAGTTGGCCAGGTGCTCCGGGTTAATCAGCATGGATTTATGGATCCGGATAAACGGTGTGAGCCGGTCTTCAAACCATTTCAGGGTTTGTGATACCAGAAATGTTTTGCCGTCCGTATAGTGAATACGTGAGTAGTTGCCGTCTCCCTGAATCCAGATTATGCCATCAGTTTGTAGGGGCTTATCGTAGCCCGGGACCTTGAATGTTGCCATAGGTAATCGCTTGCTGTTTGCTTAAAGACGGGCGGAAAGCAGCCTGGTCACCTCAATTCCGGATCAAAATGGAAAACTTTTATAAAAGATGAAAAAATATGACCATAATTGGCTTTTTGTTAATTGAATGTATACTTATTCAGCCTTATTGTTTTGAGTTATGCGCTGAAAAATTAAATAGATGGCGTATTTTGAAAACTATACGTATCTGATTCCGTTTATAAGGTAAGTATATACCAATAAGTTAAAATTGTATTTATTAAATCATGTTAGCGCTTTACTAAAATATTATTTAGATTTTCACCCAAAAACATTTAGTGACTTCTGAGATATGTTTCGTCTAAGAATTATTGACTGAATGTTTGGTTGAGCAGCAGCTTGCTGCTTTTGATACTAGAACCTATGCGACTACAATCTCTGGCGTTTGCTATCCACTCTACTTATTCAGCGTCAAGCTATAATGAGCACCTGAAAGCCTGTTATGAATTACAGAAGCGGATCGAAAAACTTTCGGACGACGAATACAACCGGCTGTATGCCGAGGCAGAACACATCATGCCTGTTGCTGCATTTAAGGAAATAGAGTGGGCGATTGAAATACAGAATCCGTACCGGCGCGGACAGGTGGAGGAAAAAGCATGGGAAAATGCCTATGTGGCTATTGCGGGCCTGCCGGTTGATCTGTTTGACCTGCGCGCGCTGGCACTGGTGTTTAACACGACCCATTGCTTTGTATCACTGACCGAAACCCGTATACGGGACCGGTTTCAGAACGAAAAGAACCGGCTGATCAGTGAGCAGATCACACGGTTTTATTCAGGCAGTGTGCAGCTGCAGGCCGAAAATATAAAGGCCTACTTTACCGAAGTCCGCCGTAAGCTGATTTCGGTGCAGGCCGTTGAAACACTGGCTGTTGTGCCGCCGGATACTTTGCTTTCGCTCATTCAGGGCGAATGCTGTCTGCCGGAAGACTATCTGATTAAAATTATTGATGTACTGCAGATTGTCGGCTACGACCCTGACTTTGATTACGCGCTGCAAAACGCGGCCTAGTGCGTAAAACAGGCATGACACCACAGCAATAAGCGCCCAAAGGCACTTTTGTGGTGTCATGCGATTCCCTGCACAGCGTGCTGAGCGCGTAGAGCTTCACTATCAGGCGACGCCGATGGTGAAGCCTGCCTCGAATAAACCACCGGCTTCCACGTGTTGAATGCCTTCTTTTTCGTCAATGGTAACGGGCGTCCCTTCATTATCGGCACAGCCCAGCCACGGCTCTATACAGACAAAATCAGCACCGGGCTTTGCCCAGATACCCAGCATCGGGAAGGCCGTGAACGAAACGACAACTTTATGGTCGTGATGAGGGCTTTGAATGGTCACGGCCCGGCTTTCCAGACTTTTGAATACCAGCGCATCCTCATTAAAAAGTTCTTTCGTCAGCGGCAGCTCCTGACCAACCGTCAGGACCGGTTCCGTCTGTCCGGTGAAATAGCCCTTCGGTGATAAGAGATGCCGTGTCAGCGGTTCTTCTTTCTGAAAATGAAGCGTATAGTCTTCGTACTGCTCGCCCGGTAAAAACGGAACATTGAAGGCGGGATGTGCCCCGACCGAGAAATACATGGTCTGATCACCCTTGTTTTCGACGCGGTAGGTAATGCTCAGCACCGCTTCGTCGAGACTATACATAATCTGAAAAACAAACTGATAGGGATATACGGCCAGCGTCTGACTGTTGGCGCTCAGTTCGAAGGTGGCGCTGGTTGGGGTTGCATCCGTCAGCGTAAAAACGGACTGGCGCGTAAACCCGTGACGACCCATCGGAAACTGTTGATCGCCGACCCGAAGCTGGTCATCCTGCAACCCGCCGACGACCGGAAATAAATTCGGAGCGTGCCAGCCCCAGACCGCCGGATCTGCCTGCCAGAGATGTTCGATGTTGGTTTGCTTGTTAAAAACCGAGGTCAGTTCAGCACCCTGTGGCCGGATTGATACGCGGAGAACGTCGTTTTCAATGGTTGTCATGAGGGAAAAGAAAATGTATAATGGACAATGTATGATGTATAATGTTAATGATGTTGGCTGGTGTGATACTGGATCTAATAAACGTCAGGGGGCGGGTGAACTGTTTTTTGTTGACCGTGCCGGTTTCCGGTCAAGCCGGGCATATGCCGCGCCGAATGGCTCCCCGGCTTCCAGGTTCGTCATCATCCTTGTCAGTCCGTCGGGGCCTGACACCGCCAGCCAGCGGGCTACTTCGGTGGCGGAGGCTAAATAAGCCATCAGGACATGATACGGACTTCCGCTGAAAAAGTCCTGCATTGTTCCGAGCTCCTGCAAATCAACCGATTCCTGTCCGCTCTGACCACGGAACAGCCATTCGTCGTGGAGCCGGATATAGCGTTCACGGTTGTTGCGGGTAGCCGGTGAAAAGCGGTAATCGACCATCAGGGCCAGCCCTTCGTTAAACCACTGCGGTATTTCCTGCCGGACAGTCCACCAGCCCAGACGACCTAGCAGTTCGTCGTGGCAGCGTTCATGGGCAATCACATCCACATTATTACCGTCCGGTCCCAGAATCAGCCAGGATTCACCCCAGGGAGCCCCCAGACTGCATCCCGCCGAGGACTCTGCCTTCGCGCCGCAATAGCGGTTAAACGTTTCCGGATCGGTGCAGAAAATAATACCGGCTTTTCCGGCCAGTTGTTTTCCCGCAGGCACGTTCCAGAAGGTACGCAGGCGGCCGGTCGAAGCGGTAATGTGCTGAACCAGCACTTTTTTTACAGAGTCGGGGGTAGTACGCTGGACGTAAACCGGCATAGGGGTATGGGCTAACGGCATAAAGTCAGCCGAAAAGCGTACGGTCTGGCACCGGAACAGTTCCGGAAAAAGAAACAGATAACCGATTGGCAGGGCTATGAGCAAACCTGATAACCAGTTACGTAATGAAATTGCACGCATGAAAAGTCAACAAAGCAAGGGCTTTGATGGTTGTCAATAAAAGTTTAAATGTAACAACTCACCTTCACTTTACGAACGAATGCCATCAACGATTATCATTGGTGCCGGAATGGCTGGCCTGACAGCCGCGCATGAACTGCGTAAAAACAACCAGACCGTCACGGTATTAGACAAAGGCCGTGGCGTTGGCGGGCGGCTGGCCACCCGCCGGCTGGCGATGGGCCGGGCCGATCACGGGGCGCAGTTTTTTTCGGCACGTACCCCCGACTTTCAGGCACATGTGCAGCAACTGATGGAGGCCGGTGTGGTTAAGGAATGGAATCTACAGGAAGCCGAAATTGTCGATACATCGTTCCGGCACCCCCGCTATATCGGTGCGGAGGGCATGAATGCCATCGCCAAATACATGGCTAAATCAGTGCCGGTGCAGACAGGCGAGCGGGCTGTCCGGATCAATACCATTGCCGGTGGGTGTCAGGTTGTAACCGAGTCGGGTAATACCTACGAGGCCGATCAGCTGTTGATTACCATTCCGGTGCCACAGGCAGAGGCTTTGCTGAGCGACAGCGGACTTGATCCCGGATCGCTTGAAATCCGCGCTTTTTCCAACATCCGTTACCAGCCCTGCATTGCCGTCATGGCTGTGCTGAACGGAACCAGCAACATCCCGGCGCCGGGTATTCTGCAATTCGACGAAAATGCCGACACGGGTGTGGCCTGGGTGGCGGACAACCACCGGAAGGGCATTTCACCGGACCAGACCACCATTACCGTGCACGCCACACATGCTTTTAGCCAGCTGCATCTGGAAGACGATCTGAATGCGGTCGGGAAAACGCTGCTCGATCAGCTGACCGAATGGATTCCGGCGGGATCAGTAGCCAGCTATCAGGTGCATCGCTGGCGGTATAGTCTGGCCAATCAGCGGCATGACGAAGCCTTTGTCGTGGGCAAGGCACCGTTTATGCTCTTATTCGGCGGCGACGGCTTTGGCATGGGGAATGTCGAAGGTGCTTTCCAGTCCGGCCTGCAAATGGCCCGTTTCCTGTTGGGCAGGGGGTTGAGGGCATAGAGCGTAGAGCAAAGAGCGTAGGGCAAAGAGCGTAGCGGATGGGGCATAGAGCAAAGGGCCGGCAACCCTATGCTCTATGCCCCATCCGCTACGCCCTACGCTCAGGCGTATTGCTTTGCGATCTCTTCTGCCACCAACCGGCCTGTCCGGATGGCAGCATTCAGGGACGGGTATGCGGTCTGGTCGCCGCACTGATACAGGCCACGGCTGAGGCTTACCGGCGCGTTGAGCGCGTCCGGCCCGTATGCCGGTAACGCATGCGGGATGTGATAGGTCCGCAGATGCCGCCATTGTTTTACCGGCTCACCGAACCACTCCGTCAGTTCCCGCCGGATTTGCGCCGTTAAAGCGGCTTCGTCCACCCGGGTGAGGCCCTGCGTGCTGACCGAAATCAGCGCCTGACCGGCAGGAGCAGTGGCCGGATCAATGTCTGAAACAACGGCCACGTTGTGGACGGCCGATGAGCGCCGGGTGTTCAGCAACAACAGCTTTTCGTCGGGGCGGGGCGAGGCCGGAGCCGCAAAATAGGTACAGGTTGTATGCGTAAAGGCGGTTTCGGCCGGTTTTGGCGCACCCAGTAACTGAGCCGCTCCGGCGCGGTCAACGGCAAGGACAATGTGCGAAGCCGTCAGGACCTCGCCGCTTGCCAGGTACACCTGATTGCCGCGAATGGCGCTCACCGGTGTATTCAGCCGGATTTGCTCCGGTAAAAGCCGGCCGGCAATCTGTGCCGGAATCCGTTCCATACCGCCGGCCGGTACGGCTGCTTCGCCCGAATAGAACATGCTGAAGCAGAATTCAAAGAAGTTACTGGAAGTATGCAGGGCGTCTTCCAGAAAAATACCACCGAAAAACGGGCGGAAAAACCGGGTAATCATCTGGTCGGAAAACCCGAAATCAGTCAGAAAGTCATAGGTTGTGGTCGCGTCCTGCCGGAAAAAATCGTCTGACTGCATGCCCTGCACGCGGCGGGCGAGTTCCAGAATCCGGAGTTTATCACTGAACGTGCCGACCGGCGAAAACAGGGTTTGAAAAAGCGCGGCCGGTTCGCTGAGCGGGTTCAGCAGTTTAAGCCACGGATTACTGCTGCCCGGTTCGTCGCAGCGGATCAGCGCACCGGAGCGGAATGTTTTCAGGTTGAGGGCGGCATAGTCCAGCAACCGCTGCGCTTCGGGGTAGGCGGTCAGCAGAATCTGAAAGCCGCGGTCGAGGCGAAACCCGTCGACAGTATCCGTACGGATGCGGCCGCCGACCCCGTCAGCCGCGTCGAGCAGGAGGGCATTAATACCTGATTTTTTTAAGTAGGCGGCACAAGTCAGGCCAGCCATACCGGCACCAACAATGATTACGGAGGCTTGGGATGTCATTCGCTGGGTAGTTTGGTACAAAAAGATAGTGATGTAAAAATAAAATTGATCTTTGTGGTTAATAAGCAATAATTCCCGCAGCGACCATATTGTTTCAACGTTCGTTCATGAAGTACGAAAATAGCCTGGATTTTGCCCTGAAACAGGATCAGGAAGATCCGTTACACACGTACCGGAAACGGTTTCATATTCCCGTCCATACCGGTAAATCTATCATTTATTTCTGCGGTAATTCGCTGGGTCTGCAACCGCAGGCAGCCAAAGCCGTGCTGGAACATGACCTTGCCGTCTGGCGGCAGAACGGCGTGGAAGGATGGTTTGACGTCAACCCGCTGTATGATGAATCCTGGATCGGATACCACCGGGCGTGCAAAGAGCCGCTGGCACAGGTGGTCGGGGCCATGCCCGAAGAAGTCTGCCCGATGAACTCGCTGACGGTGAACCTGCACCTGCTGCTCTCGACATTTTACCGGCCGACGGCTGACAGACCTAAAATCCTGACCATCGCCGGTGATTTTCCATCGGACCAGTATGCGCTGGAAACCCACATTAAGTCCCGCGGATTTGATCCGGACGAGGTGCTTGTTGAAATAAAGCCGGAAGCAGACGGCCTGATCCGGCTGGAAGCGATTCAGGCCGGTATTGCCGCCCATGCGGGTGAACTGGCCCTGGTACTGATGAGTGGCCTGAACTACTACACCGGACAGGTTTACGATATGAAAGCCATCGCGCAAACCGCCCGTGAACACGGGATTACGGTAGGCTTTGACCTTGCGCATGCGATCGGAAACGTACCGGTTTACCTGCACGACTGGGGTGTTGATTTTGCCACCTGGTGTTCGTACAAATACCTCAATTCGGGGCCGGGGGGGATTTCGGGTATTTTTGTGCACGAAAAGCACCACGCGGCCGGGCTGCCGAGGCTGGCGGGCTGGTGGGGGTATGACGAACCGCGCCGGTTTGAGATGACGAAAGGGTTTGTACCGATGCAGGGGGCCGATGGCTGGCAGATCAGTACGCCGAATATCCTGGCCATGTCGCTCCACAAAACGGCGCTGGATATTACGGCCGAGGCGGGCATGGAAAACCTGCGCCGCAAAAGCGAACAGCTGACCGGCTACCTCTACTACCTGCTGCAGGAGGCCGGTGTTCATATCCTGACACCCGAAAATCCGGCACAGCGCGGCGCCCAGCTCTCGCTGCTGGTGCCCGGCGTGGGCAAGGCACTGTTTAACCGGTTGACAGAAGCCGGCATCATTGGTGACTGGCGCGAGCCGGACTGCATACGCCTGGCACCAACCCCGCTCTACAATACTTTTGAGGAGGTCTGGCGGGTGGCCGATGTGATCAGCAAATCAGGATTTTTGGCGTAAGATTCGTTGGCTGCCAGCGCCAGTCCGTGGAAAATCCGGCGAACGGCTTGCTCAATCTGAGCCCAGCCTTCGTCGGTACCCAGGTCAATGCCCATCAGGGTACGCTTGTCCTGGCTCATGAACGCCAGCAAACGCAGGGCCGAAATCATGACGGCCGACACCGACCGCCCGTATTCGCTGCTGACCATACCCGACATGCTTTCGACAATCGCATGGGTTTCCTGCTCGATCTGATCAGCCAGCGGATTGGAATGTTTTTCTGAATGGGCCAGCAAATCAGACCGCAGGTATTCCAGTGACTGGACGTTCTGGCGCAACAGCCTGAAATCCATAAGCATATACTCACAGGACGCCTGCATGATCTCATCAATACTGGCACCTTTAAATTGGTCAGGATTCAGTCGGGGGAGTTGAACTACCGGGGGATTCTGCTTGTAATGAGCATCCAGCAAACCCTCAAGTCCGCCAAAATACCGGTAGATTAAAATTTTATTGATGCCTGCTTTCGCCGCTATCCGGTTGATTCCCAGTTGTTCGAAACCCTCTTCCGCGATGATTTGTCCAACAGCATCAATGAGCCGTTGTTCAGTATGTTCTCTTCCCCTTGGCATGTTAATTAGTAAATTGTTGTCAATCTAAATCGAAGTATGTACGATTCTCCCTTAAACTAAACGTATAGTTTTATGGTTTGCAACTTTGTTCATTTAATTATGACAATTTAATCTAAATTAAGATTGTCAGACTGACTGGCTTGCTGAACAAAGGCTATATTCCGGCGCAGGCCTTCGAGTTTGGTACGCTTCACGGCCGACCGCCGGAACACTTCGCGGAACACGTCTTCGGTGATATCCTGCCAGTCGGTATTGGTCAGCTGGCGCAGGCCCGGGTGCGGATCGAAGGCGGGTGTCCGGTGCGGTTTGGCAAACCGGTTCCAGGGGCAGACATCCTGACAAATATCACAGCCGAAAACCCAGTTGTCGAATTGTCCGCTGACTTCGGCCGGAATTGCTCCTTTAAGCTCGATGGTAAAATAGGAGATGCAGCGGCTCCCGTCTACGACATAGGGCTCAATGATGGCACCGGTCGGGCAGGCGTCGAGGCAGCGGGTGCAGGTGCCGCAGTAGTCGCCGATGGGGCCGTCGGGCGTTAGGGCAAGGTCGAGGATCAGTTCACCGATAAAGAAAAAGCTGCCCATTTTCCGGTTCAGTATATTCGAGTGTTTGCCCATCCAGCCGGCCCCGCTCCGTTTGGCCCATGCCTTGTCCATCACCGGGGCCGAATCAACAAATGCGCGGCCGACCACCTCACCGATCTGTTCCTGAATAAACGACAGCAGTGACTTCAGCTTGTCTTTCAGCACAAAATGATAATCTTCGCCGTAGGCATATTTGGAGATTTTCAGGTCGCCGGGTCCTTCGGGGAGCGGTTCTTCGGGAAAGTAATTGAGCAGTACTGTAATAACGGATTTCGCCCCGTCGACCAGCAGGCGCGGATCAAGGCGCTTGTCGAAATGGTTGGCCATGTAGCCCATCTGCCCGTGCCGTTCCTGTTTCAGCCAGTTTTCCAGACGCGGGGCTTCCTCGTCCAGAAAACCGGCCGCCGAAATACCGCAGAAATCAAAGCCCAGGGCAAGTGCCTGTTGTTTGATCAGGGTTGTATGGTGCGCTGTTGCGTCAAGGTGTTGTTGCATAATCCGATGCTAAGGAAACAGCATAAGCGGCTGAAATAATTCAGATTTCCGGTAAATGTATGGCCGGTCATCAATCTTTCCGGTTGTTTTTGTGTTAAGCGGTATAATCGCCGGACCAGACGAGCCGATGTGTCAAGTTGTCAGATTAAATGGATTTGGCCTTGTTATTGTGCATATTTGTAGAAAGAAAACAGGTAGAGAAAGCGATAGTAAGCATGGAAAATAAAGACATTATTGACGAAGAAGCGCCATCTGTGAACGAAAATACTGACAATCAGTCTGCCGAAGCGGCAGAGCAACCGGCTGCCGAAACGTCATCGGCATCGCAGGAAGTTGCCGAACTGAAAGATAAATACCTCCGGTTATACGCCGATTTTGAAAATTTCCGCCGCCGTACGGCCAAGGAAAAGCTAGACCTGATCAGCACTGCCAACGAAGGCCTGCTGGTATCGCTGCTGCCGGTCGTTGATGACTTTGAGCGGGCGATGCAATCCATCGAAAATGCTAACGACATTGCGGCTCTGAAAGAAGGCGTGTCGCTGATTTATCATAAATTATTCCGGACCCTGGAAGCCAAGGGCGTCAAGCCGATGACATCGAAAGGGGAGGTATTTAATGCCGATATCCACGAATCAGTTACCCAGTTCCCTGCCCCGAGCGACGACCTGAAAGGTAAGGTCATCGACGAAGTAGAAAAAGGGTATTTCCTGAACGACAAAGTAATCCGGTTTGCAAAGGTTATTGTAGGAAGCTAATTTATTGAGTGAATGAGTGATTGAGTGAATTAGCGGGACTAGTCACTCAATCACTCATTCACCCACTCACTCATTGATTTCATGGCAACGAAGCGAGATTATTACGAGGTACTGGGTATCGACAAGAATGCCTCGGCGGACGATATTAAGAAAGCCTACCGGAAGATGGCGATCAAATATCACCCGGATAAAAATCCGGATGATCCGTCGGCGGAAGACAAGTTTAAGGAGGCGGCTGAAGCCTACGATGTGCTGAGCGACGCGCAGAAAAAAGCGCGCTATGACCAGTTTGGTCATCAGGGACTTGGCGGCAACGGTGGGTTCGGCGGCTATGGCGGCGGCCCGTCGATGGAAGATATTTTCAGCCAGTTCGGCGATATCTTCGGCGACGAATCGCCGTTCGGCAGTTTCTTTGGCCGGAGCACGGGCGGTCAGCGGCAGCGCGTACGCCGTGGTTCTGACCTGCGGATCAAGCTGAAGCTGAACCTGCAGGAGGTGGCCAACGGGGTCGAGAAAAAAATCAAGGTAAAACGCCACGTCACCTGTACGACCTGCGGCGGCAACGGATCGAAAAACGGTACGGCCGTTACGACCTGCCAGAGCTGTAACGGGACCGGTCAGGTGCGCAAGGTGGTGAATACGATGCTGGGGCAGATGGTGTCGACCAACACTTGTCCGACCTGTAACGGCGAGGGCAAGCAGGTGACCGATCGCTGCGATACCTGCTTTGGCGAAGGCCGTTTGTTGCAGGAAGACGTGATTCCGATCAAGATTCCGGCGGGTGTAGCCGAGGGCGTGCAGCTGTCGGTCTCGGGCAAAGGCAACGTGCCGCCGCGCGGTGGTGTGGCCGGCGACCTGTTGATCCTGATCGAAGAGGAGGAAGACGAAGAACTGAAACGCGACGGAACCAACATCGTATTCGACCTGTACGTTAACTTCGCCGACGCAGCCTTAGGGACAAGCGTGGAAGTGCCGACCATCGATGGCCGGGCACGGATTACGCTGGAGCCGGGCACGCAGAGCGGCAAAATCCTGCGCCTGAAAGGCAAAGGCATCAAAGAACTGAACGGCTACGGTCGCGGCGATCAGCTGGTACACGTAAACGTCTGGACACCGCGTACGCTCTCGTCCGACGAACGCGCTCTGCTGGAGCGGTTACGCAGCGCCCCGAACTTCCAGCCAAAACCGAATAAAAACGAAAAGGGCTTCTTCGAAAAGATGAAGGACTTTTTTCACGGCTGAGCCGGCCTGATACGATACGACCAAAGCCCCGTTCGAGAGAGCGGGGCTTTTTTTGTGGCTAGTGAAGTGATTGAGCTACAACAAATTATGACAGTAGTGACATTTATATGAAAATTTGTTTATTATGAGCAATAATCATAAAATTGCTGTCAATCGCCTTAACGTTTCATTCTGTACAGTAATTATTACATATACAGTTGACTGCAAAGAAGAACTAAACCAGACCCTTATTGAATCAATAACCTTTACCTGACACCTTTATGGACTTCAAAGACCACCTCAAACAACTTGTTGACAGGGTTGCCCGCCTTAAAGATTCTATCCATACTGAGGAAGCGACAAAGACGGCTTTTATCCTTCCGTTCCTGCAATGCCTTGGCTACGATGTATTTAATCCCCTTGAGGTGGTGCCTGAATTTATCAGCGATATTGGTACGAAAAAGGGCGAAAAGGTTGATTACGCCATCATGCGGGATAGCGGAGAGCCCTGTATGCTGATTGAATGCAAGCATTGGGCGCAAAGCCTGACCTTGCACGATAACCAGCTATTGCGCTACTTTCATGTTACAAAGGCCCGCTTTGGGGTTTTGACCAATGGTATCATCTACCGGTTTTATACTGACCTTGAGGAGCCGAATAAGATGGACCAAAAGCCGTTCCTTGAAATCAACATGCTTGATTTGAGAGACAATCAGGTAGAGGAGCTAAAGAAGTTTCACAAATCCTATTTCGATGTAAACGCTATCATCACCTCAGCCAGTGAACTGAAATATACCGGTGAGCTGAAATTGCTGATACAGCAGGAGATGAATAGTCCAAGTGACCCGTTGGTCAGGCATTTGGCAAAACAGGTTTATCCCGGTCAGTTAAACGCCAAAATGATGGATTACTTTACCGGACTGGTCAAGAAATCCTTCCAGCATAGCTTTTCAGACCAGATTACGGACAGACTGAAAACGGCGTTGGTTCAGGAAGAAAAGACCATTGTGGTAACGGAACCCGTAGCAGCGCCAGCGGCTGAAGAAAAGGAAAAGCCAACGATAATCACAACACAGGAGGAGTTAGAAGCCTTCTACATTGTGCGTTCCATCCTTCGCGGAACGGTTGAGCTAAAACGAATTGCTTATCGTGATGCCCAAACGTATTTTGCTATTCTATTGGATGACAATAACCGGAAGACAATTTGCCGCCTGTATTTCAATGGCTCTAAAAAATATTTAGCGTTGCTTGATGAGGCCAAGAAGGAGACTAAGTATGAGGTTGCGGGAATAGATGATTTATACGACTATTCGCAACAGCTTGTAGAGGTAGGGGAGCGATTGATTAGTAATAAAGTATCTAGCTGAATTAATTACATTGTGCTGAATATCAGTATGATGTAGTTTAGTGAGTTTTCGTACAATGGTATGTTGGGTGTTCGCACATCAAATGCTTGTTTGTCAGTGTCTTAGCGACAGGGAGCGGGCCGTATAGGTTAGGTTTTACTTCCACGTCCAGCGTTCTGGCGACATATTGTAATCCCCACAGGTTAGGCTTTTCGTTAGTTCAGGAGGTTATGATCGACAAACCAACGCTCTGGCAAAGCAGGCTCAGGTTTGTACGGGGACTTTTAATCTGTAAAATTCACATTTAATTAATCAGTTTTAAGGAGCAATGTCACCACGTATCGTAGCTTACCCCGAAGCCAAGCAACTCTCTCAGTTTGAATTTAATAATCTTAGAGCGTTTGACTCTTACTGGGAAAAAGACAACCAACACTATAATTTCTGGGTGTATGACAATGACGTTGAGTGCGACGATTTGAATTTGGAAACAGAGGAATATCCTGATGACATACTTGGTATCATTGTTAAGGGCAACTTGACCGTTGGTAACATTTTCAATTTTGAAACTGACTACGGTATGCACCTAGTCGTTTTAGGCAATTTATCTGCCAATAATATCGCTGTTGGCGGTCAAGATATTCATGTAACAGGCAACTTGACTGTAAAAGAGGTGTTTATGGGCTCCTACAATCACGGAACCATCGTTGTTAATGGAAACGTGAAATGCCCCATAATCATCATTGATGATTATGGTTTCTGTACGATGGGCCAAGTTGTAGGGGAAGTTTATGGGAGTGAAGCCGTTTATGAAGTAAACGGCTCTGAGCGAACCATAATTCATCATGGTGACGAGGAAGCATTGAAAGAAATTTTTGAAGATTCAGTATTTGGAGAATATGGAATTGATTTTGGTATTGTGTCAAAAAAAGTAGCTGACCATCAGAGTTTTTTACGTTCGCGTATCGCTCTCTAACTTCGCTCTGCTTGGGCGCGTCTCTGGCGACAGGTAGCACGTCCCGAAGGCAGGGCTGACAGCCCAACTAAACGGGTGTGTAAAGGCCGGAGGTACGTGTGTTCTGTAGAGTTATTCACTCGCCATCAAACCCCGTTGGAGTTGGGTGGCCCGTCCAGGTCGGTGGGTATTTCAAGTATCGGGCGACAGGTAGCAGGTCTCAGAGGTCAGATATTTTGCTTGTCAGGCGGGTCGCGGTTGACAAATTGCACTCGTGCGTTATAGAGCTTTGGCGCTTCCATTTCCACGTCCCTTGTGACAAAGGGTATGTCCTCGGACGGACAGTTTGGGTTTGCGGGCCGAGTTTTGGCTGACTACTCCAATGTCCTCGAAGGCAAGTCATTAATAGCGGGTTTCGGGCCTTATGGTCTTTGTGCTCGCAGTATAAAAAAAGAATTTGAATCGAATGAGACTTTACTATTTTCCTATGCCCAATTCTTTCGGTAAAGAGTATGCGGGCAAGTTAGCAGGCCCCTATGAGATAAGTGAACTTATCAAAGCAGTGTCTCATTATGATTACTACTTAGAAAACTTGACCTTCATATCAATCCCTCTAAGATTTGAAGGGCGTGATTATGAAGATGCAGGGCTTTCTCATAAAAAAAGGCAAGAACCAGTATGTCCTATTTTTGTGGTGACGAAACTACAAAACGATGACGAC
>NZ_JBYFCJ010000010.1:0-50785 GCF_057652235.1 Arsenicibacter sp. R0_47
TGTCTTGTAGTTTGGCGACCACAAAGTTCAGGAGGTTTTCACTTTTTTGTCAAACCCAAAATTCGGGATGACTCATGGTACGGGGAGCGCGGAGTCTTAAATTTCTTTCAGTTCCAGTTTGCGCCAGCGGACTTTGATGCCGCCACCGTCGTGAATTTGCAGGGCAACAGAACCGTTGGCGGCACCGATTTTGGCGTCGGTCATATCAACCATTGGTTTGCCGTTGAGCCATGTCTGTACGTGATCACCTTCTACGCGGATACGCATGGTGTTCCACTCGCCGGCCTTCAGGATCGTTTCTTTTTCGTCCGGAATCTGAACGAGCCAGCCGCGGCCGTATGATTCGTAGATGCCACCGGTGTCATGGTTGGGCGGAGCGACTTCCACCTGCCAGCCGCTGATTTTGGTGCCCTCAATCGTTGAGCGGAAAAAAACGCCGCTGTTGCCGTTGGCTTCCTGCTTGAACTGAACAGAAAGGTCAAAGTTTTTGTAAAATGCTTCGGTCGCCAGGTAGCCGTAGCCTTTATCAGGGCCGCTTTCGCAGATTAGTTCACCGTTGTCGACATACCATTTTTCGGTCCCGTATACTTTCCAGCCGGTCAGATCCTTACCGTTGAATAAGCGGATTTTTTTGGCAGGCGCCATGCTCAGACCCATCAGCGCTACTGCCAGCATCAATACGAATTGTTTCATACCATCGTGTTTTTTACAAAAGCGAGTTCGAAACAACTTTACTGATTCTTTTTAGTAAAAACAACTCAGGGGCAACGGTAATCCGGATTTGCAGTTTACTAAAAAGTAAATGTGTGTTATTTTAACTTAACTTTTGCTAATTTTAGATACTTATTGCCCACATAAACGCTTTTCTTTAGGAAAGCGTTACCCAAAAAGACAGCATGCATAGAACAACACGTGGATTTCCGGTCTTGTTTATCGACGACAATTCAGCGGTGATCGAGGTCGCAGACCGGGCCATGAAAAAGGTATTTCCGGAAGCGAATGTAGTCTACATCCAGTCTGTAGAGAGCGCAAAGACGTATCTGGAAAAGCCGGAAAATATTGCTTATGGGGCCTACCCGAAGCTTATTCTACTGGATATTCACATGCCCGACCGTACTGATGGCTGGCATCTGCTTGATTTTCTGCGCAATCACCCGAAATGGCGGCTGACGCCGGTGGTGATGCTGACATCGTCTGACGACGACATGGATGTACTGGAATCGTACCGTCAGGGAGCATCTTCGTTCATCGGTAAGCCTGACAGTTATATTCACTGGCAAGACTGTCTGCGGGCTATCCGGAATTATTGGTATGATGCTGTAAAAACGGTGTAGACCGTTGGCACGGTCCGGGCAGATGACGTTTACCGGGAGGCGTTCAGTAACTTTTTTGTCCCGCACGATAACAGTTTAGGTTCATCTTGACCTATGTTTTGCCGACTGTTATATATTTGTTAATATACGCATTCAAACGATTAACGTTTTGTCGCTTTCTGATGATCAATCTCCGCTTTTTCAGGTCGACCTGACTAACTGCGAGCGGGAGCCCATTCATATGCCCGGCCGCATCCAGGCCCATGGTTTTCTTGTTGTAATCCGGCCGGATGATTTCGTTATAGTACAGGCCAGTGAAAATACCCATATTTTATCGGGCGTACCGGTTGAGGAACTGATCGGAAAGCGGGTGGATGCATTGCTGGCCAACACCGATGTGAATGGGGCCAATCTGCTGGAGTTGATTAATGTTGCGCTGCGCAACCGGCAACCGGATTCGCTGAATCCGTACCGGCTGGAGATCAATAACGAGCCGACCAATGTTATCCTGCACGTACATGACGGCGCGTTAGTGCTCGAATTTGAGCCCACCGATGATCAGTCGAACGGTTTTCTGCTACAGCAGCGGGTGGCTCAGGCCCTTGCTGATGTTCAGGCGAGCCGTACGATGAATGAACTGCTGAGCAGCGCGGCCCGGAAAGTAAAAGACCTGACCGGCTATGACCGCGTTATGATCTACCGCTTTAGTGAGGACTGGCACGGGCACGTAGTCGCTGAAGAAAAAGAAGACGATCTGGAGCCGTTTCTGGGACTTCACTATCCGGCTTCCGACATTCCGCGGCAGGCCCGCGAACTCTACAAAATCAACCTTGTCCGCTGTATCACCGACGTTAATCAGGTAAGTGTACCGATTTATCCGGTGTTATATGCCGACCGGAAACGCCCCTTCGACCTGACGCATTCGGTGCTGCGGGCTGTATCTCCGATTCATATTGAGTACCTGAAAAACATGGGCGTACAGTCGTCTATGTCGATTTCGCTCATGTACCGGGGCGAACTGTGGGGACTCATTGCCTGTCACCATTACTCGCCGCGTTTTATCGACTACCCGACGCGGATGTCGGCCAAATTTATTGCCCAGTTGCTGTCAGCGTCGCTTGAATTCCGGAAAAACGAGGATGACATGGCCTACTGGCGTCAGATCCGGAATCAGGAGCAGGTGTTGCAGGAGCAAATGCTGCGCGACTGGGACATTAAAAAAGGGTTGCTGAACCATGCCGTTACGGCGCTAGATATTAATTCTGCCATCGGTGTTGCGCTGTCTGTAAGCGGAGAAATCCATTCGCTGGGGCAGACGCCTTCTCATGAACAGGTGAAGCGGATAGCGGACTGGGTAAAAGCTGCGACAAATGACACCATGTTCCAGACCAGCCAGTTACCGAATATGTTTGCTGAAGCGGAGGCTTACCGGGAGGTGGCGTCAGGGCTGCTGGTAATCGAATTGTCACGGGAGCTGGATGAATACATTTTGTGGTTTAAGCCGGAGCGCATTACGCAGGTTGACTGGGCAGGGAACCCCGATAAGCCGGTGACTGTCGATGCATCGGGCGAAGCACGGATCAGCCCGCGGAAAAGCTTTGAAAAATGGACACAGGAGGTCAGGAATCAGTCGGAGCCCTGGCGGGAGGTCGAAATTGCTACAGCATTGAAGCTGCGGGAGGATATTCTGCAGATTATTAACCAGAAGGCCAATCAGATCCGGATTCTGAATGAACAGCTCCGGGTGGCTTACGAAGAGCTGGACGCTTTCAGTTACACAGTGTCGCATGATTTAAGGACACCGCTTTCGTCGGTAAAAAGCTATTCGGAAATTATACTGGAAGAATACAGCGACGAACTGAACGATGACGTACAGGATCTGCTGAACAAAATTATTGCTGCTTCCGACCGGATGACGTCCCTGATCCGGAACATTCTGCACTATTCCCGCATGGGCCGTACCGAGCTAAATGCGCAGGAAGTAGACATGGGATCGATGCTGACTATGCTGCGGGAAGAAATTATAGCTACTGAGAAAGGGCGCTCCCTGCAGTTTATTATTAAAAATACCCCGCCTATCTATGGTGACCAGACCATGGTATTACAGATCTTCAGTAATTTGCTGTCGAACGCTGTAAAATACACGCGGGATAAACAACCGGCCGTCGTAATTGTTGATGGTATAGCGCATGACCGTGAAGTGACCTATTCGGTCGAAGATAACGGCATCGGAATTGACATGCGGCAGGCAGGCAGAATGTTCGAGCTGTTTAAACGGCTGGAAAATGCGCAGGATTTTGAAGGTAGCGGTGTCGGACTGGCCATCCTGAAACGGATTCTGGGCCGGCACAACGGAAAAGTCTGGTTTGAAAGCGAGCCTAACCGGAAGACTACTTTTTACGTGTCATTCCCTAAACTGGTTTAACAAAAGGGAGGTATTAACAGAAGAAGACCATGCTGGATGTACTTTATATTGAAGACAACAAGGATGAAATCAGCATCTTTGCCCGGCTATTGAAGAAAATAGAGCAACCGTATACCTTTCAGCTGTTCCAGACCGGCGGGGAGGCCCTGAATTATTTGCTTGAGCAAGGTCCGTTTGAGGGGCAGTTAACCTTTCTGCCTAAATTGGTAATGGTTGATCTGAACCTGCCCGGACTGAACGGATTCGAGGTATTACAGCAATTAAGAGCCCATAAACGGACAAAATACCTGTCTATTGTGGTGTATAGTACTTCAGAAAGTCCCTCCGATATACGCCGGGCCTATGAACTGGGGGTAAATGCCTATGTCATTAAACCAGGAGGGTACCGGGCGCTGAGTCAGACTATGCAGCGGGTACTGGACTTCTGGGTGAATGAAAACCGCGTCAACCCGCATCCGGGCCGCGCTTAATTACGAACTGTTATGTCTGTTTTAGCAAGATTAAAAGAGGAAACAAAATCGCTGCACGAAATGACGGAGGCACTTCTGCTGGGCCCCCGCATTATGTCCGGTGAGCTGACGCTGACTGACTATAAGCTGCTGCTGGCGGTTAATGTTGCCTTTCATGCCCCGCTGGAGGCAGCTATCCGGGAGCATGCCGGCTTTTTTGCCGGCTATGAGCCTGTGCAACGCCGGAAAACCCCGCACTTGCTGACAGATATTAAAGCGATAGACGACGAATTGCCGGAAATCGATATGGATTTCTTCCGGTCGTGGACACCTTATCAGCTGTTAGGGGCGACGTATGTGGCCGAGGGGTCAACACTTGGAAGCCGGTTTATCAGTAATGCGCTCAAAAAAAACCATAATCTGCCGGAGGCCGCACAGCATTCCGTTTTTTACGAAGGGTATGGCCCTGAAACCGGAAGCCGGTGGCAGACATTCAGAGGCTTTTTACCGGAGCTGGCCAGCGGCCACGAAGATGACGTTGTGGACGGCGCACTGACGGCCTTCCGGACCTACCGCGAACTTTTTCTGTCACTTTCTGCACCTGTTGCCTAACCTGAATGTCAAGCCTGATTATGAGTTTGCGCCAGTCTGTCTTAGTATACGATGATGATGCCGATATGCGGGAGTTAGTACCCAGAGTATTGCGGAAACAGTATGATGTCATTACGCAGTCGCGTTTGCAGGACGTCGTAGCTGAAGTCCGGCATCTCAAACCAGACTTAATCCTGATGGACTATTACATGCATAGTTCAGACAGCAGTGAGGTAATCCGGACGCTGAAAAACGATCCGGCAACAAAAGACATTCCCATTATTTTATTCTCAAGCCATAAACACGGCGACCGTCTGGCCAATGAGCTAAGGGTAGACGGTTTTCTGGCCAAGCCGTTTTCCCTCAACGGTATCCGGACCTGTGTGGCTGATATGCTGGAACGTATGCCGGTTCCGCTCAGTCAGTCGCGCTGACCCCACTCCGGAAGCCGCTATTTCTTCCGTTCACATTCTGTTAAGAACCATTAACAAGCTGTTAACAACTGGATTTGGAAATTATCCCGTTAATTGTGCTGTTATTCCCATGGTTTATGAACAGAAGCGAATTTTTACGGGCCTTTGGCCTGATAACCACCGGAGGAGTAGCTATGAACCTGCAATCACTAAAAAATATTACAGATCCGTTTGACAAGACGGAGACGATGCCTGTATTGTTTATCGGCCACGGATCACCGATGAACGGTATTGAACATAATGCATTCAGCCAATACTGGGCGCAGCTTGGCAAGGAAATTCCGGCACCAACGGCGGTATTGGTTGTCTCGGCGCACTGGCTGACACGGGGTACCCACGTGACGGCGATGGAGCACCCTAAAACGATCCACGATTTCGGCGGCTTTCCGCAGGAACTCTTTGCGGTGCAGTATCCGGCTCCCGGCAGTCCGGCGCTGGCCCTTGAGACGCAGCAGCTGATTAAATCAACACCTGTCGGGTTAGACCACGAATGGGGTCTCGACCACGGTACCTGGACGATTGTACGCCACATGTATCCGCAGGCTAATATCCCTGTCTTACAGCTTAGTATCGATTTTTATAAGCCGGCTCAGTATCATTATGATCTGGCGAAAGAACTGGCCGCGCTCCGGAAAAAAGGCGTACTGATCATCGGTAGCGGAAACATGGTGCATAACCTGCGGATGGTGGCCTGGAATAAGCTGAACGAACCGGAATACGGCTTCGACTGGGCGCACGAGATGAATACCCTGTTTAAAAAGCACATTACCGAAGGCACCCACAAACCGCTGATTCAGTATGAGTCGATGGGACAGGCCGCGAAACTGGCCATCCCGACGCCGGATCATTATTACCCGCTGATGTATACGCTTGGCCTGCAGGACAAAAATGATGCGGTCTCGTTTTTCAACGACCGTGCCGTTGGCGGCTCCCTGACCATGACATCTGTAAAAATCGGCTGACAACGCATTACATAAAACCCTGTAATACACAAAAATCAACCAATCACAATGAAAATGAAACAACTTGCCCTTGCTTTCGCGGCCGCTATCCTGTTGGCCGGAACATCTGCTTCAGCAGCAACAACAACCCCTGCCGGCATCGTAAAAAAAGCCAGAAAAGCCACCACGTACACCGTTGACGTGTCGAAAAGCAGCATCGGCTGGAATGCGAAAAAAGTAGGCGGAGAGCACAGCGGTACGGTTAATTTTTCGAAAGGTGAGCTGATCCTGGATGGCAGCAAACTGACCGGCGGCAGCTTCGTGGCTGACATGACGTCGATCAAAGACACCGACATTACGAACGAAGGTATGAATGGCCGTCTGGTTGGTCACCTGAAATCAGATGATTTCTTCTCGACCGAAAAGAACCCGACCTCTGCTTTTAAAATCACAAAAGTTGCGCCGATTGCCGGTGCTGCTGCCGGTGCACCAAATTATACGGTATCGGGCGATCTGACGATTAAAGGCATCACAAAACCGGTAACGTTCCCTGCCGTTGTAACGGTATCGGGTAACACGGCTGAAGCTTCTGCTAAGGTAGAAATCAACCGCGTTGATTATGACATTAAATACCGCGCTGCCATCATCGGTACGGCTGCTGACAAAATCATTGATGATAAGTTTACACTGGACCTGAAAATGGTAGCCGGTAAGTAAGCCGGATAGGCTGAATGCTGGATACTTGTAGTGGTGGCATGACTCAAAGTCGTGCCACCACTTTTTTATAAACCCACGAAATAATCGTAGCCGCGTTCATGCCAGAAGTCGCGGGGGCGCTGATCGGTAAAAAAGATACGACCGATGCGTTTCAGGTTTTTTACACCATATTTTACCGGAATCAGCAGCCGCAACGGAGCGCCGTGCGGACCGGTAAGGGGCTGTCCGTTCATTTCGTAGGCCAGTAGTGTCTGGGGGTGCAGGGCACTTTCAATGTCCAGCCCCACATAATAGCCGCCGTTGGGCGTTTCCAGCCCGACATACTGATACCAGTCTTCTGCCGATTGAGCCGGATGGCCGCTGCGGGTCCCGACCCCGTATTTTTCGACAAAGTCAACGAAGCGAGCGCCGCCCCAGTGCTGGATCTGGCTCCATCCCTCGACGCACTTAAACTCAATCACCTGCTCTACTTTCGGCAATGACCTGATGTCTTCCATCAAGAGCGTAAAGCTCCGGTTGGCTTCTCCCGTAGCGGTTTGCTCGATTTTGAGCGACCAGGTGGCCGGATCAAAATCACCTTTCATCCCATCCGACCCGTTGACCCGTACCTTTTTGGCAGCCTCATCCAGCGGAAAAGTAGGGGCCAGGTGGCTGTGGCTCAGAAACAGGCTGGCAATGGCTTCGTTACCCCCCAGCACCGCCCGGAACGTTTTGGGCAGGCCGTTGACTTTCGGTTCTCGCTGAATCCATTTCCAGACGCCGAACGGCACCAGGCTGGCTGCACCGAACAGGGCAAATGCCTTGATGGTGCGCCGCCGGATCTGCTGCTCCGTAGTCAGTTCTTCGCGTGGAGGCAGGTCAGGCGTCTGTTCGTTCTGATTTTCCGGCGTTTCCATAATCAATTACATCAAAACCTGCCACCATACTCCGGAAATTGTTCCAGCCGGCGCGGATGACCTGTAGAATGTGTACAACAAAAAAAAGAAGATACCCCATCGTCAGCGCAAAGTGAATGACCCGCGCGGACGTATACCCGCCAAACAGCCACGTTACCCACGCAAACTGAATGGGCTTGTAAATGGCCAGACCGGTAAGCAGTGACCCCAGCCCCATCAGAATTACGCCCGAGTAGGCAATTTTCTGAGCGGCATTGTATTTCGTTTGCAGCGGGGGAAGCTTACGGATTCCCAGATCATGCAGCACCACCTCCCACGCCTCCCTGAACGAGTGGCGGTCGGGCATCAGGTAGCGCCATTCGCCCGAAAGCCACGTATAGCCCACATAAAACAGCCCGTTCAGCATAAAGAGCCACATGAATACAAAGTGCCAGGCCATGCCTTCGGCCAGCCGCCGCCGGAGTTTCAGGGCAATAAACAGCCAGTCAGGAAAAAATTTGACCAGTACCCAGTCGCCCACCTGAATTTTATAGGGGTGCCAGGCCCAGTAAATCAGCAGCCCGCTCCAGATCATGATGCCCAGCAACGGGAAGTTGACCCAGTGAAACCACCGGATAGCCAGCGGGTGTTTATTTTCGATGATCCGCTTCATTATTCATTCATTTTAATACCTGCACCTCAACAGCTGAACTGTCATACACGCGGTGGGTGGCTTTCTGAAAGTCTGCTTCATCGGCCTTAAAAATGTTCGGCACGAATTTTTGCGGGTTGCGGTCGATGAGCGGGAACCACGTACTCTGCACCTGAATCATAATGCGATGGCCTTTTTTGAAGGTATGCAGGACATCCTGCACCCGGAAATTTACGTCGGTCACTTTGCCGGGCTCAAACGGCTCCGGCTTCTCAAACGAGTTCCGGAAACGGCCCCGCATCACCTCCGAACGCACCATTTGCTGGTAGTTGCTCAGGTGAACGGTTTTGTTTGGCATGTAGGCATGGTCCGGTTCGTCGGCCGGATACACGTCGATCAGTTTTACCACCCAGTCGGCGTCGGTGCCGGTGGTACTGACCTTTAATTTAGCCGCAATCTCACCGCCGAGTGTCATGTCTTCGGTCAATGGTTCGGTCTGGAAAACCAGTACATCGGGCCGGCGGGCCGCAAATCGCTGATCTTCCGACATGTAGTTGAACGGCGTAAAGCCCATCATTTCGGCGTAGTTTTCGCTGCTGGGTACGGGCTTCATCGGATCGCTGATAAACTCTGAAAAGGCATTGCCTGCGCTGTTAGCCAGTTTACCGGTTGAGGACAGGTAGAACGTCAGGTTCTGCGCCTCTTTAGCCGGCCATTTATCAAAGGTTTTCCACTCTTTTTTACCCGTATCAAACAGGTAGGCGTCCGGTAAACCGGTTTTGCCGTCGCCCGCGCCTTTCAGGAAGTGGTTAAAGAATTTCGCTTCGATATTGCGCTGGTAGAAGGTAGCGATGCTGTCGCCGAAATACACGTTGCTGTGCAGGGTATGACCGGTTTCGGCCGACCAGCGACCGTGACCGAACGGTCCCATTACCAGGGTATTATACGTATTCGGGTTATTCTTTTCGATGGTTTTGTAGACGTTCAGCGGCCCATACAAATCTTCGGCATCGAACCAGCCACCGACCGTCATTACGGCATGTTTAACATTTTTGAGGTGGGGCAGGATGCTGCGTTTCTGCCAGAATTCGTCGTAGTTCGGGTGCTCTACGGTTTCCTGCCAGTAGAAGTTGTCTTTGTAATATTTATCCGCGTTTTTGAGTGGCCCCAGATCATACTGCCACTGATAGCCGTCTTTGGTGCCGGTTTGGATAAACGCATTGTTATACCATGCCTCCGTGGTTGGCTTCGGATGTTGCAGACCAAAAACCGGATACGTGAAGATATACGACTGGATAAACGCGCCGTTGTGGTGGAAATCGTCAAAGAAAAAGTCAGAGACCGGTGCCTGGGGTGAAGACGCTTTCAGGGCAGGGTGCGCGTCAACGGCTCCGGCCACGGTGTAGAAGCCAGGATAGGAGATACCCCATTGACCGACGCGGCCGTTATTAAATTTCACGTTTTTGAGCAGCCACTCAATGGTATCAAACGTATCAGAGCTTTCGTCCGGTGAACCGGCTGTTGTTGCTGGCGTAGGTGCTTTTTTGCTGCCTTTTTTCGCCGGAACCGGTGCCGGATCCGGAATGTTGGGTGTCATGTTGGTCCAGGTGCCTTCCGACATCCAGCGGCCACGAACATCCTGATAGACAAAGATGTATTTGTCGCGCATCAGGGTTGGCGACGGGCCGAGGCGTTGCGGATACTGATCGGGGCCGTAGGGAGCGACGCTGTAGCAGGTGCGCTGCATCAGAAACGGGTAGGTATTGGTCGCCGACGCATCTTTCGGGACATAGACGGCCGTGTGCAGTTTAGTGCCGTCGCGCATCGGAATCTGGTACTCAAATTTCTGGTACGTATCCCGTATAAAAGTAGTTTGGGCAAAGGTGCTCAGGGCTGCCAGGCAGCTCATGAGTGTCAGGAAGTAACGATTCATGTGTTGACGATAAAATTTACAGCAATTTCTGCAAAGTCAGCCACAAAAACACCAATGCCCGTGCGTAGATTAGGGAATATGCTTCTTAGGTTGGTGTGTCAGTGTCGGCTGGCTTTACCCAGACTTCCATATTATCTAATGTCATCGGTCCGAACTGTGTGACGAAAGCAACGTCGGCGGCGTCGCGGCCATAGGCCACGCTGATGCGGTTGCCTTTCGGAACGGCCTGCGTCGCGTCGAACGTATACCAGCGGCCATTGACAAATGCCTCAAACCAGGCATGCAGGTCCATGGGATCAAGCTCATGCAGGTACCCGACGACCATGCGCGCCGGAATATTCAGACTCCGGCAAAGGGCAATGCCCAGGTGCGTAAAGTCGCGGCAGACACCAATGCGGTTTTCCAGCGTTTCGAGTGCTGATGTCTGGGCGTTGCTGGTACCGTATTGATAGGTAATCTGTTCGTGAATCCATTTCCGGATGGCCTCCGCCTGATTGTATCCCGGCAATAGCCCTTCGACAATAGCCGCTGCCTGCCTGGCGATGGCCGGCTGGTCAGACGGGCAGTAGCGGCTGGCAAGCAGAAAGCCCAGGACGTCAGTTGGCAACTCCTGAACGGGTGTATAGGGTCCGCCGACGGCCACGTCAATATCATCAGCCGTTTCGGCCTGCGTTGAGGTGCTGACCGTAAACGGCCCGGCCGGAACGACCAGCCGCTGGCAGAGATTACCGTATGTGTCAGTGAATTCGGTGACGGGAACAACGGGATCGATCAGGTACTGATCACTGACGATCCACTGTGCATCGCCCGAGCGCGGGCGTAGCATAAGAATAATGGGAACGTCGACTTCGGCCGTAAACCGCAGCTCGCACCCTGCCTGTATTTTCATAACGTTTCGTGAATGTCTGTTCGTAGAGACGCAATATCTTGCGTCTCCTGTTGCGTAATTATAAGTCCGGCTGCGTCTCCTGTTGCGTAATTATAAGTCCGGCTGCGTCTTCCGGGTATCCGGTAATAAAATAAAGATTGACAGAATCTTCATTGGACACAGAGGAGTAACTGTTTGCCGGAGGAATTGTTAGAAAAAATAAAAATTTTCAGTAAAGGCAGACATACATGAGAGGCGTGTAATTTCAGTACTAGTCTTTTTTGACTTTCTTCCCGGATTTTTGTTAATTAGGAAAGTGCAAAAAAATCCTTTTAAAAGTATTACAACCTTACCTTAGCTATGAAAGCAATCTGGAATAATACCGTGCTCGCCGAAAGCAGCGACACCGTTGTTGTGGAAGGGAATCATTATTTTCCGGCTGACTCTGTCAATAGTAACTATCTGACCTCAAGCCGTACGCATACGACCTGCCCGTGGAAAGGGGTGGCCTCATACTATACGCTTACGATCGACGGAAAAACCAATCCCGATGCGGCCTGGTTTTATCCGGACCCTAAGCCGGCCGCCGGACAAATCCGTGACCGCGTCGCTTTCTGGAAAGGTGTTCAGGTAGTTGATTAATGGACAATGTATAATGAACAATGATATGGGTAGCAGCTGCGTGTCTGCCAATCACCAGCATACATACATTAGTCATTGTCCATTATACATTAATCATTACCCATTAATTAAAAGTCGATTTTGTAGTAGAATACCGGCAGGAAACCGAGCTGGTATTCCTGTTTGATAAAGGATCCGTCGGGCTGCGGCGCGTAGCTGAGGGTCAGTACGTTCTGAATGCCTAATACATTGACCAGATCGACGGCAATCGTATGGGTTACTTTCCGGCGGTTGTTTTTATAGTCCAGTTTTACGTCGAAGCGGCGGTATGGGGCAAACTGAAGGGTGTTTCGGGGGGCATCGGCATAGACGATCTCCTGCGCTGCCTGTGAAGCCTGCTGATCGACAGGACCGTACCAGCGCCCGCCCACAGCCGTATATTTCGCACCTACATTCAGGCTGTTACGCCGCTTTGCATTCCGGCTGAGAATAAATTCCTTCGCGACTAAAGCATTAAAGGCATACCGGCCGTTGAAATCGGTATTGCGCAGCACGCCGTCGGATCCCTTGTATTTCGCATCAAACAGCGAACCGGTTACCAGAAAATAATAGCCGTCGCTGAAAAACTTCTCAAGCGTTAGTTCGGCACCATAGTTCCGGCCGGTTCCGGTATTACTCAGCTCACCGGGGAAAATCCGGGAAAAGGCCGCACCGGTATTCAGGATCGAAAACGAACTCCGGATTTTTTCAACAGGTACATTAAACAGGTGCTGGTAATAAGCCTCCAGTTTCATCCGCATGTTACGGCCCAGCAACCGGTCATACGCCGCAACATAATGCCAGCTTTTGGTCAGGCCCATCCCCTTATTGAGAGCCAGTAGCGGGCCGGTTGTCGACGAAGACCACAGCGGGATCGACTTGTAAAAATAGGTATAGGCCGGCTGTATCTGGCTGTGAAGACCAGCCGCAAGGCTGATTTTCTGTCGGTTCGGCAGTTCCTGAACCAGTCCGATCCGTGGCTCAACCGGTGAAAAGCTGTTGTTGTTCAGCGAGAAATACGTGCTGGTCAGGCCGGCGCTTAGCGTCAGTTTTTCGGTCAGATTCGAACGCCACTGGATATACGGCTGCAGCAGTATCGCTGAGGTTCCGGTATTCCATCGGGTACGCCACGGCTGAATCTGCGGCGTAGTGTTTGGCTGGGTAACCACCACGCGGGTGCTGTCGTGGAAACTGAAAAAATACTGATCGGCATTAAGGCCCGCTTTCAGGATATTACGCGGGTTGATTTTATGGTTAATGGCCAGCGAGGCAGAGACCTTATTCTCCCGGAATAGGTAGTCGAGAATCGGTACTTTCCGGTCAATGACATACCGGTTGTTCTGCACCAGTGGTCTGCCATCGGTACCGTTCCGGATAAACAGGTAGTCGTGGTTAGCGTCCTGTACGTTGCCCGATGCCGCCAGCGTTGCCTTGACGAACGTTCTGCGGCTCAGTGCTTTATCGTAGGTAATGCCGGTCACAAACATGTTTGAGGTGTAGTACTGGTCGCGGTCGTTCTGACCGAAAATGTTCCGGTCGGAAACCTCCTGGTTGCTGATCAGAATATCGATGGTACTCGTGCCGCCAAAGCCCCAGAACGCCAGCCGGCCCGCATCCTTACCGGTTTTGGTTTTTAACGGGAAGTGTAACCGGAACGATGCGTCCTGATACGACGGTACCGCCTGTGTACCAATATCAATACCGGCTTTGCTGAACAGCCAAAGATTGGCGTAGCGGTACGTGATGAGGTACGAAGCGCCGGATTTTTTGGACAAAGGACCTTCCAGCAACCCTTCGGTGCCGAGAAACCCGAATTGCAGCGAGCGCTGGTGTTTTTCGTTATTCCCGTTCCGTAGTTTAAGGTCGAATACCCCGGCAATGCCGTTGCCATACTCGGCCGGAAACGCGCCGGTGAAAAAATCAGAATTGGCGAGGGTGTTATTACGGATGATGCTTACGGGTCCGCCCGTGGTGCCTGGAATAGCAAAGTGGTTGGGGTTGGGAATAGAAATGCCCTCAATGCGCCACAAAACGCCGCTTGGGGAGTTGCCGCGGATTACGATGTCATTGCGGGAGTCATCAGCGCCCTGCACACCGGCAAAATTAGAGGCCATCCGGGCCGGTTCGCCGCGGCTGCCGGCATACCGGTCGGCTTCGTCGACGGTAAACTGACGGGCCGAAACAATGGCCATCTCATTGCGGGCATCGCCGGTGCGCTGTGCTTTTACGGTGACGGTAGCCAGTTCGTTGATCGCTTCGTCGAGCTCAATGTCGAGAATGGTTTCGCGGCCGGCATCGACGATAATGTTGTTCAGCAGCGCATCCTTATAACCGACAAGGGAGATCCTGACCGTGCGCCGGCCGACCGGTACGCCCGTAATGCGGTAACGGCCAAGACTATCGGCCACGGCACCCTGTTGCTGGCGGCTACCGTCGGTAATGAGAACAGTTGCCCCGGCAAGGGGATACTTAGATTCTTTATCGAGAATACGGCCACGGACGGTTTGCGTTGGTTGAGCGATTCCATAAACGCTTATGACGAGAAAGACAGCCAGTAGATAAGGTTTCATTTTCAGATGATCAGTGGAAAAGGACAATTCTAATAATTTTCCGTTTATTGACGAATAAGAACTAGCAGACTAAAGTGCTTATTCATGTTGAGAAAAAGGCAGGACAGTTGGTTAATAATAAAATTGAGAAAAAAGAGTTAACGAATAGCTGATAATCAGCGGTCTTTTCGTTACCTCCGGAAAAATTAGTAAAAAAACGTGATTGCAAGCGTTACCTACACCAGAAATGCAGGTCTTAATGGCACAAAACAGAAAAAAAGTACACTATGCTGTACGGATATCAACCTCATGAATTACCATCATCAGCCACGCAAAAAGCGCTGGTTGATTTCAGGCAGGAATTTGACGAACTATGCCGTCGGCATGGTGTCGAAAACTACCTGTTTAAATTTGATTGGGTCTGCCCGGATACTGACCGGTACTTTGAACCCATTGCGATTAAAGCAGAAAATATCGAAGGTGCCTACGGTATGGTAGAACAGCTTTTTTCGAATATCAGCGACTGGGCTGATACCATTAATCCGCATGCGGAACATGATATAAACGATCGTTCAAATTAACGAAAACGGTTTGTACCTTAGCCGGTATGATCCAAGTTCGCCACTTAAGTAAACAGTTCGGTGCACAAACCGCTGTTCACGATGTATCGTTTGCGGTAGCTAACGGAGAAAATCTGGTTTTATTAGGGACGAGTGGTTGCGGAAAAACAACTACGCTGAAAATGATAAACCGCCTGATTGAGCCTTCCGGCGGTGAAATTGCTATTAATGGGGTTAATGTCAGACAGCAGGATGGCCCGACTCTCCGCCGCAACATTGGGTATGTTGTGCAGGAGTCGGGCTTATTTCCGCACTATACTGTCGCCGATAATATCGCGGTTGTCCCGAACCTGTTAGATTGGCCGGCCGCTCAGATCCGTGAGCGCATACAGGAACTGATACACACCCTGCGGCTGCCGGAATCATTACTCCACCGATATCCGGATGAATTAAGTGGCGGACAGCGGCAACGGGTTGGCCTGGCAAGGGCACTGGCTGTTCGTCCCCCGGTCGTGCTGATGGATGAGCCCTTCGGCGCACTCGACCCTTACACACGGCGCCATATCCGGCGCGAACTCTTCGAACTGGACGAACTCCGGCAAACAACCGTCGTTCTTGTCACCCATGATGTGCAGGAAGCCTTTGACATTGCCGATCAGATTGTGTTGATGGACAAAGGAGAAATTATCCAGGCCGGTACGCCCGATGACTTCCGCCTGCGGCCGGTTAATGATTTTGTCCGTGATTTTTTAGGCTGATCCCTCTGGCTAAATAATGGCCCTTATTTGTTACCTCTCTGTAAATAGTGTGTAGTAAGCAAAGTCCGGACGCTGTTTTTCTTCGTATATTACTGCCGTTCCAAGGTTCTCTACCCGGTAGTTATGAAAATTACACGAATCAACAGTTTGTTGATATCGGCTTTTGCGCTGGTAGTCGTTTTGCTCACGTCAATTACCTGGTTATCCTGGGAGTCCAATCAACGGCAGCAGAAGGACGATGAATGGGTATTACACACTTATGAAGTGATATCACAGATCGAGGGTATCTTTTCTTTGTCACGGGATGGGCAGATTGAGGCCCGTAACTATGCGACTACGGGAAATATAGCCTATTTTACTTCATTTGAACAAATCCGTAAAGAGTTACCATATCGGCTCGATAGTCTGGAACAGATGATGCCTCCTGGCTCCATACAGCACCGGAAATTACAGGCATTACGGCCATTGATGTTACAACGGCTCGCGATTAACCAGCAGCTGGTAGCGAAAGCCCGGCAGGGAAATGTTACACCGGTAGAGACTGAAGCCATGCTAACGCAGGGACGCGCTATTCTGAATCAGGTCCGTCCCGCAGTGGCCGCGCTTGTCGGTATTGAACGTCAGCTGATTGTGGAACGGAAAGCCCTTGCTCTGTCCACCCACGCCAATACACAGCGCCTGATCATCGTGTCGGCGCTTGCTTCCCTGTTTCTGATTGGTATTGTCTTTCTGATGCTGCGCCGGGAACTGCTGCACCGGGTGAAAAACGAGGATAAACTACGGTTATATGAGGCAAATCTGCAGGAGCAGCTGACCCACGAGCAGACGCAGAACCAGCATCTGGAAGAGCTGAATCAGGCGCTGCGGCTGTCGAATGATAACCTCGAACAGTTTGCCTACGCCGCTTCCCACGATTTGCAGGAACCGCTCCGGAAAATTCAGGCCTTCGGCAACCTGCTTCGGGAGCAGTACGGCCAGGCGCTGGGCGAAGAAGGGGCTGATATGTTGCTACGGATGGAGTCAGCCGCCGGCCGGATGCAGAACCTGATCCGCGATTTACTATCCTATTCCCGCATTACCACGCACGCCGGTCAGAGCGAGCGGGTTGCGCTGGATCAGCTGTTGGCGCAGGTTCTGAATGATCTGGAGTGGTCGACACAACAACACGAGGCGACCGTACACGTCGGAACGCTTCCGGTGATTGATGGCATTCCCCACCAGATGAGCCAGCTGTTTCAGAATCTGATCAGCAATTCGCTTAAGTTTAAAAAGGCCGGCGAAAAACCGGAAATTTCCATCGGCAGCCGCCCGTTGCTGGAAACAGAACAGCAAGCCTGGATGAACGGCCATACCGGACAGTATGTCTGTATTGAGTTCAAAGACAACGGCATCGGCTTTGAGCCGAAACAAAGCGACCGGATTTTTCAGCTGTTTCATCGCCTGCATGGCCGCGACAAATACCCCGGCACCGGCGTAGGACTGGCACTTTGTAAAAAAGTAGTTGAAAATCATAAAGGCCAGATAAAAGCGGTCGGCGAGCCACAAGCCGGCGCTACGTTCCTTATTTACCTGCCTGCTCTCTGAATGGCTTAAGTATACGAATGGGGTAAATATTTTTCGTTAAGGAACATCTTTCGAAAAAATGGAGTTAACCAATAAGTTTATCCATTTTAGTACACTTGGTTGACTATACGTCTGGTGACATGACGGATGGCCCGCCAGCAAGGCGTTATGAAACATATATTTACCAGCCTCCTGAGTGCTATAGTGAGCCTATGGCTATCTACAGCTGTTTTGGCACAAACGTCACCGGACACCCTCCGGCAAGCAACCCTGAATGATTGTATTCAGTATGCAATTAACCACCAGCCGTTACTAAAGCAATCTGCTATTGACCAGTCAATTACCGACCGGACAATCCGCAGCGCACTGGCCGACTGGCTCCCGCAGGTGGGGTTCAATTACAACATTCAGCACTACCTGAAACTGCCGGTTCAGTTGTTTCCGAACTTCAGCAATCCCACGTCGGGCGAACGGCTTCCGGTAACGGTCGGGGTGGCGAATACCTCAACGCTGCAACTCGTAGCCAATCAGACAATCTTTAACCGCGACGTGTTGCTGGCTAACCGGACAGCAGACACGTACCGGCAACAAAGCAGGCAGGCCTATACCCGGACAAAGATTGAGGTCATCAGCGGTGTCAGCAAGGCCTTTTATGATGTACTGCTGAGCCAGCGGCAGGCTGAGATCATCAACCAGGATATTGTCCGGCTTGAGCGTAGCCTGAAAGACGCTGTAAATCAGTACGAAAGCGGTATTGTGGATAAAACGGATGCCAAACGGGCGTCGATTTCACTCAATAATACCCGTGCCCAGCGTAAGCAGTACCTCGAACAGGCATCGGCCAAATACCAGACCCTGAAGCAACTGATGGGCTATCCGGCGGCGGCAAAGCTTGTGCTGGCATACGATACACTGCAACTGGCCAATGAGGTGATCGTCGACACCAACCGTGCCGTCAACCCGCGTACCCGTATCGAATATCAGGCGTTGCAGACGCAGCGGCAGCTACAGGAAGCCAACGTGCTCTATACCCGCTGGTCGTACCTGCCGACGGTCGGGGCATTCGGGTATTACAACCTCCTGTACCAGAACGCACAGTTCGGCCAGTTATATTCACGCAGTTTCCCGAACTCCTATATTGGTCTGAGCCTGGCGCTGCCGATTTTCCAGGGCGGGAAGCGTATCCAGCAGCAGCAGATTGCCCGGCTTCAGGTACAGCGGATTGATCAGGATTTTATCGCCCTCGCCAGCAGCATTGATGCTGAATATGCGCAGGCGCTCGCTTCGTATAAAGGCAATCTGGCCAATTACATTGCCTTGCGCGAAAACGTGGAACTGGCCGAGGATGTCTACCGGATTATTAATCTCCAGTACCGGTCGGGGATTCGTACCTATCTCGACGTGACCGTTGCCGAAGCCGACCTGCGTTCGGCCCGGATTTCGTTTTACAATGCCCTCTTTCAGGCGCTCATCAGCAAAGTGGACGTGCAGCGTGCCCTTGGTGATATTCAATAGTTTACCCGGGACCGGCCGGCAATAACCGCTGGTCCGTATTTCACTCATTTCCGGATTATCCATGAAACAAACAACAACCTGGATCGTCGTTACGCTGGCGGGCTTTTGGGGGCTTGCAGGATGTGGCGATAAAAAAGAGCAGCAACAGCAACAGGCACCGCCGCCGACACCCGTGTCGGTCTATGCGGCCAGTCGCCAGACCGCCTCTTATTATGATGAATTACCGGCTACCATTACGGCGGTGAACGAAGTCGAAGTCCGGCCGCAGGTAGCGGGTTATATCACCGGTATCTTTTTTACAGAAGGCCAACGGGTCCGGAAAGGACAGAAATTATATACCATCGACCAGCAGCAGTATCAGGCGGGACTGGATCAGGCAGTGGCTAACCTGAATGCGGCCAAAGCCAATCTGGTCCGGGCGCAGAAGGACGCCGACCGCTACCATACGCTGGCGCAGCAGGATGCGGTGGCGCGGCAACTCGTTGATAATGCAGATGCTACCCTGGCTTCGGCCCAGCAGCAGGTGGCGGCGGCGCAGGCCAACGTCCGCAGCGTGTCGACCAACCTGCGTTATGCGACCATCTTTGCGCCGTTCGACGGTACAATCGGTTTCTCACAGGTAAAGCTGGGAACGGCGGTGTCGCCCGGACAAACGATTCTGAATACCATCTCGTCGGACAACCCGATTGCGGCCGATATTGCCGTGGATGAGTCACAGATTATGCGGTTCACCCGGATGCCGAAAACGATCGGCGGCCGCGGTGATTCGACGCTGATGCTGGTCTTGCCCGATGGCAGCCTGTATCCCTATGCGGGTAAAGTGGGTCTGATCGACCGTGCTGTTGATCCGCAGACCGGAACCCTGCGCGTACGGCTGTTTTTCCCGAATCCGGAGTATACCCTGAAAGCCGGTCTGACGGTCAACGTCCGGATCCGTAATCAGACACCGGGGCCGCAGCTGATCATTCCGTACAAAGCTGTTGTGGAGCAGATGAGCGAATATTTCGTCTATGTGGTAGGCGACAGCAGCCGTGCCGTGCAGAAGAAAATCACGCTGGGCGCGCGGCTGGCCGATAAAGTTATTGTGAAAGACGGCTTACTGGACACCGATAAGGTGGTTACCGAAGGTACCCAGAAACTGCGTGACGGCGCACCGATCCGCGTTGTAACGGCAGGTGATACCACAAAACAGAAACCATTATGATTGCCAATACCTTTATTAACCGACCGGTAACGGCCATCGTGGCGTCCATTGTGATCGTTGCCATCGGTATTCTGTCGATTCTCAACCTGGCCATCAGCCAGTATCCGAATATTACGCCCCCCGTGGTGCAGGTAACGGCCAACTATACCGGTGCCGATGCCCAGACGGTGGAGCAAACGGTGGCAACGCCCATCGAGACGCAGGTAAACGGTACGCCGGGTATGACCTACCTGCAAAGTAACAGTACCAACGACGGCCGCCTGAGCCTCAACGTAAACTTCGACGTTGGTACCGACATTAACATTGCCGCCCTCGACGTACAGAACCGCGTCGGTATTGCCCAGCCGCAGCTGCCGGAAGAGGTAACCCGTCTCGGGGTAACGGTGCGGAAACGGAACCCGAGTCTGTTCATGCTGGTGGCGATTTATTCACCGAAGGGTACCCACAGTGTGCCGTTTCTGGATAACTACGCCAACATCTTTATCCGTGATGCCTTATTGCGGGTACAGGGTGTCGGTGATATTTTCAGCCGTGCCGATGATTTCAGTATGCGGATCTGGCTGCAACCCGACAAACTTGCGCAGCTGGGCATGACCGCTTCGGAAGTACTGGCGGCCTTGCAGGAACAAAACCTGCAGGTAGCGGCCGGTTCGGTAGGTTCTCCGCCGCAGCCTCAGTCACAGGCGTTTGAATACACGGTGTTTACCAACAGCCGGTTGAGCAAGGAAGAAGAATTCCGGAATATCATTGTCCGGAGCACAACAGGCAGTTCGTCAATTGTTTACCTGAAAGACGTAGCGCGGATTCAGCTCGGGAAATTCTCCTATACCAGCAACTCGTTTGTCGACGGCAAGCGTGCTTCGTACCTCCTCATTTACCAGTTGCCGGGTAGTAACGCCCTCGCAACCGCCGAAGGGGTATATGCGGCGATGGATAAACTCAAGCAGACCTTCCCCGCGGATGTGGATTATGTCGTGCCGTTTGAGTCGGTTTCAGTCGTGCAGGTGTCGATTGACGAAGTAGTCAAAACACTGGGCGAGGCGCTGTTTCTGGTGGTGATTGTGGTGTTCCTGTTCCTGCAGAACTGGCGGGCCACGCTCATTCCGATTCTGGCGATTCCGGTGTCGATTCTGGGCACATTTGCCTTTTTTATTCCGTTTGGGTTTACGATTAATACCCTGACCATGTTCGGATTCGTGCTCGCGATCGGTATCGTGGTCGATGATGCGATTGTGGTGGTGGAGGCCGTCCAGCATTACATCGACACCGAGCGGATTTCGGCCAAAGAAGCGACCATAAAGGCCATGCGCGATATTTCGGGGCCGGTAGTGGCCATCGCCCTGATTCTGGCGGCGGTATTCGTGCCGGTGGGTTTCATCCCTGGCATCGTCGGGCGGCTTTACCAGCAGTTTGCGATTACCATTGCGATTTCGGTACTGATTTCGGCCTTCGTGGCCTTGTCGCTGACACCGGCCCTGTGTTCGCTGATGCTGCGTCCGCAGGATGTAAACGAAAACTCGAAAGGGCTGAATCGGTTTTTCTACAAGTTTAACCACTGGTTTGAGCGGGTGAGCCACGGCTATTCGGAGAGTGTCCGGAAGTGGATCAAAGGTACCCGTTACGTGCTGGTGATGCTGGTAGTAGTGTATGCCGGAACGGTGATGCTGTTCCAGATGAAACCATCCGGCTTTATCCCGACCGAAGACGAAGGCCGGTTGTTCATTACCTACGAAATCCCGGAAGGCGCTTCAACGACCCGAAGTCTGGAAGTGCTGAACACGATCATGAAGACGCTGAAAGACCAGCCGTTTACCGGCCACTTTGCGGCCCTGGGTGGTCTGAACGCCATTACCTTCTCGTCGAAATCGAACTCAGGGACGGTATTTCTCCAGCTGAAACCGTGGGATCAGCGGAAAGAGCCGGGCTTGCGGAGCGATTCGGTAATTGTGAAGCTGCAGAAGCTGTTTGCGCCGATCCGCGATGCCAACGTGGTCGTTGTGTCGCCGCCGCCGATTCCGGGCCTCGGACAGACAGCCGGTTTCACGTTTGAGATCGAGCAGCGGGAAAGCAACGACGACATCAAAACGTTTGAAAAAGTCGTACAGAACTTCCTTGCCGAAGCCAACAAACGGCCGGAAATCAACCGCGCCTTTACCTATTTTACGGCCAAAACTCCTGCCTACCGTGTGGAGGTTGACCGCGAAAAGGCTAAGAAACTGGGGCTGAATATCAGCGATATTTACAGCACCATGCAAACCTTCCTCGGTAGCCGCTACGTGAATGACTTCATTGTCTACGGCCGGAAATTCAGGGTTGTGGCGCAGGCCGATACCATGTTCCGGAGCGATATTGATCAGCTTGGCAAATATTACGTCCGGAATCAGGCGGGGCAGATGCTGCCGCTGAGTACGGTGATCAGCACAAAGATCATTGAAAATGCGCCGTTGATTCAGCACTATAACCTGTTTAAGTCGGTCGAAATCAATGGCGGTACAAAGCCGGGCTACAGTAGCGGTCAGGCCATTGCGGCCCTGGAAGAGGTAGCGGCTAAGGTGCTGCCTGCCGGTTATGGCTACGATTTCTCGGGCCTGAGCCGGGAAGAAATCCAGTCAGGGTCGAGTTCGGTTTACATCTTCGCCCTGTCGATCGGTTTTGTCTTCCTGTTCCTCGCTGCCTTGTACGAAAGCTGGTCGGTGCCGTTCTCGGTGCTGCTGTCAGTGCCGATCGGCGCCTTCGGGGCCATTCTGTTCCTGATGCTGTTCCCGAGCCTGACCAACAACGTGTATGCGCAGATCGGTCTGATTACCCTCATTGGTCTGGCGGCGAAAAACGCCATCCTGATCGTAGAGTTTGCCAAAGAGCGGGTAGACAGCGGGGTGAACCTGCTGGAAGCCACGCTGGAGGCCGTAAAACTGCGGTTGCGCCCGATCGTGATGACCTCGCTGGCCTTCATTCTGGGGGTTATGCCGCTGGCAATTGCGACAGGAGCGGGGGCCGTTGCGCGGGTAACCATCGGCCGGACGGTACTGGGCGGGATGCTCGCCGCAACGACGCTGGCCATCTTTGTGGTGCCGGTTTTATACGTCGGCATTACGCGCTTATCCTACGGAAAAGCTAAATTGCAGGAACTGGAGGCCAAAGGGAAAGAGAACAAACCCGGACCATCCGGACATCATTAACCTGCGTTAGCAACCGGCGTATTGCCTGACTATACGCCGGTTGCTAACCAGTTTTCTGCATGACAGACTTTTTCCGTTTTCTGGCCGAGCAGTCAGACAAAGTTATTGAGCAAATACTGCGGCACATCGGCCTGACCATGCTTTCGCTGCTGATGGCGATGGCCATTGGTATTCCGCTGGGAATCCTTATTTCCCGATTCAAACGGGTAGCCTCAGTGGTGCTGGGCGTTGCCGGTGTTCTGCAAACCGTTCCGAGCCTGGCGTTGCTGGGCTTTTTAATTCCTACCCTTGGCATCGGGATGGGGCCGGCACTGGTTGCCTTGTTTCTCTATGCCTTGCTCCCCATCATCCGCAACACCTTTGTCGGTATCCAGGGCGTTAGTCCGCTGGTCAAGGAGGCCGCCCGTGGTGTAGGCATGACCGACCGGCAGATACTCCTGAAAATTGAACTGCCGCTGGCCTTACCGGTTATGTTTGCCGGTATACGGACGGCGGCGGTCATCAACGTGGGCGTGGCCACCCTGGCGGCCTATGTGGCAGCGGGTGGGCTGGGGGAGTTTATTTTCGGCGGTATTGCTCTGAGCAACGTCAACATGATGCTGGCGGGGGCGATTCCGGCGGCGTTACTGGCGGTGTTGTTCGACAACGGGCTGGCCTGGCTGCAACGGCTGAGCGGCCGGCGGGGGCGGGTAAGTGTCCTGGCGTTTGTGGTTCTGCTGCCGCTGCTGACCGCGTTTACCATGCTGCCGGGCCATTCGGACAAGCTCATTGCCGGTTTTGCCCACGAGTTTTACGGACGTGCCGACGGCTATCCGGGCCTTCAGAAAACCTACGGGTTGCAACTGCGACCCCGGTTGATTGATCAGAATCTGATGTACGAAGCCATTCAGCGGGAGCAGGTCGACATCATCAGCGGGTATTCGACCGATGGCCGGATCAAAGCCTATGACCTGCTGGTCCTGAACGACGATAAACAGGCATTTCCGCCCTATTATGCCGCCCCGGTTGTGCGTCAGGCAGCGCTCGACCGCTATCCGGCCTTACAGCCGACCCTGGATTTGCTGGCCGGTAAACTCACCGATTCGGCCATGACCTACCTCAATTACCTCGCCGATTATAAACACCAGGCACCGGCCGACATTGCGCAGCTGTTTCTGAAAAAATCGGGCTTATACCGGCAACCCAAAGCCGGTACGCGGACAAACCGCGTGGTAATGGGCACCAAGGTATTTACAGAACAGTATATTCTGGCCGAAATTTACCGGCAACTCATCGAAGGACACACCGATCTGGGCGTTGATGCGAAGACCGGTCTGGGCGGCACCCAGATCTGTTTCGATGCTCTCCGCAGCGGCTCCATCGATTTCTACCCTGAATATACCGGCACCGGCCTGTTGGTGATTTTGCAACCCCCCGCCGCACAGCTCAAGGCTCTGCCGATGCAGCCGGATTCTGTTTATGCGTTTGTGAAAAACGAAACCCGGAAGCGGTTCGGTGCCGTCTGGCTGGCACCCCTTGGCTTCAACAACAGCTATGCCCTGATGATGCGGCGAAAAGAGGCACAGGCGCTGGGAATCAGTTCGATATCTGCGTTGGTGAGGGTGTTGAATGAATGAGACGCCGCAAACGCGTCTCATGCTACGCTAATCTATGATAATGTTTGTAGTCTTCGTTTCGTGATCGTCTGCCGTCTTCGGGCGACGTTTATGATACGGCCATTACTTAATAATAGCTGTAGTCTTGACGTATTTTCAGCATCCTTTTTGATATCCACTACATGGTTTGGATTGATAATGACGTTTTTCCTCACCCTGATAAAATCTGTTAATAACTGTTCATACCATTTCAGCGTATATGAGCTCATTTGAATAGAGAGATCATGTTGGTGGATGCGGGTATAATTCCAGTCGCCTTCAAGTAAAACAATCGATGGCAAATCAATGCGTTTTTTGTCGCAGGTGATGTAGGTATTGTCCATAACCATTTATTAAGGAATCAGTAAACGGGAATTAGTTTGATACAAGAGCCTTGCTCCATTGTCAAAGGTCACACGAAGCGCGCGTGCGGTCTGGTTTTCAGGAATTACTACCGTATGTTTTAATAAAACAAGATCTGTATTGTTTGGAATGCGGTTGCATGACCAAACGGATGGGTCATCCCAGTTGCCATTTTTTATAGAAACCATACTCAGGCAGGGGGGAGCAACGTCTGCTGGGGTCTGAAACGTCAGTACAGGCAGATAAGGTGAGGGATTGCCCGTGCATAGTGTTCTGAGCCGCCACTCATAAGCCGTATTGGGGAGCAGATCTGTAGCCGTATACGACGTACTGACGGTAATGACGGTTGTCCATATGTCGGTATTAAATGCGCGATACTGTAATTCAATCTGCGGTGACCCGCTAGTGCTTATATACCAGCTAAATATAGCGCTTGTCCTGGTGATAGATCTTGTCAAGGCACTGGTTGGTTTACTACAGGCAGTCTGGAAAGGTACAGCGTGTGAATACGCAGAACTTCCTCCCCCGTTACAAAGCGTTTTAACTCTGAACTCGTAGGCTGTATTAGAATTGAGTCCGGTCAGGCTATACGAAGCAGTCATTACATTACTGATCGTATTCCAACCGCTAGCTCCCTGTTGTCTCCACTGGATTTCAAACTGAGAAGTACCGACAAAATTATCCCAGCTTAATCTGGCCGACGTTGGCGTGAGCCCATAGGTACTGACCTGCGGATTGAACGGGATATTACAGACAGTCCGGAAAAAGTCAATCTGACTGAAGGCGGATGTACCATTGCCACTGCAGAGACTTTGCACCCGCCAGTCATATGGAGTATCAGCGGTTAAGTTAGATAGTATTGTACCATAATTGGCAGTAAGCGATGACCAGGTGCTGGTGTAGCCTTGGCGGTATTGTACGTTAAATGGACCTGTTCCGGACCAGCTCAGGCCGGCTGCCGTTGAAGTAATTCCATATTCATAGGAATTTGTAGCCGGATCACAATTCCCACCAGTACAAGCAGGTGTTGTAAAGGTGGCTGTTTGTGAGAAAGGAGAGCTTTCATTCTCAGAACAGCGGGTCCGTACCTGCCAGATATACGTTGTATTCGGTTGGAGTGAATAGATATATTGACTTGTGGTTGTAAGATTACTCAGTGTAGTCCAGTTATCAGGATTAGCTGCGGTCCGATACCTGAGATCATACCGGCTGATTCCTCCGGAGCAGCCATTCCAGTATAGACTTACGTAATTACATTGCTGGGCGTATGCATCAAGGTATGTTGGACTGATGCAACTGGTCGTAAAGCTAACCGGATTACTGAAGGTTGTACTTGATATCGCTCCGCATACTGTCTGTACCTGCCATTCATAAGCTGTTGCAGTATTTAGACCGGTTAGGGTAAAGCTCGTTGTGTTGATGCTATTAATAATATTCCAGTTTGTCGTATTTTTCTGGCGCCATTGAATGACAAATGAAGCATCATCAGGACCATACCAACTAAGTTTTGCTATAGAATTGCTTACGCCACAAACATATGGATTTGTTGCTGGCTGACAGCTGGTAGCAAAAGTTTGTGAGGGACCGAATGAAGTAGTTGCCGATAGAGGGCAAAGTACGCGTACCTGCCACTCATAAGCTGTATTCCCGGTCAGGCTATCCATGTTGAAGCTTGAGCTTGTGAGCTCTGTTGCCATATTCCAAACTGTGCCGCTTACAGGTCTCCAGCGGAGTTCATAGGGTGGTACGAGGCTGCTTCCGCTCCAGTATACATATGCTTTGCTCCATGTGGGGGTGCTGTTGTAGGTTGTCGGTGGAGCAGTGTTGCAGGTTAGGGTAAAGGAGGCTCCGTTAGAATAATCAGACGATAAACCATCGGCACAAACGGTTTTTACCCGCCAGTTATAACCTACTCCCTGCGTTAAACCATAAAGGGTATAGTTAAAAGACTGATAGCTGAATTGATTAAGAACGGGTGAAATATTCCAGACAGACATACCCTGTTGCTGCCATTCAACTACATAAGATGTTCCTGTTATGCCACTCCACTGCAGCTGTCGGGCAGTTGTCGGCGAATCATAACTTGCTGTCTGATTTAGGCTATTAGGAGCACTGCAACCTGTTATGAATGTATATGAGGTCGTATATGTCGAGCTTTGTATAGCCGAACATTTTGCGGCCGCCTGCACTTCATAGGCTGTCGCGTTGAGTAATCCGGTGATAAACTCGCTATTACGTGTCAGGTCGTCTATGTTATTCCAGTTGGCTGTATTGAGTTGCCGCCAGCGAATGGTATAAGCGGGGTTGCCGGTTATGGCTTGCCAGTTTGCCTGAGCAGCGTAAGAACTGATATTATTCACCGAAATATAAGATGGAGCATTACAAATGGTCGTAAAACTCATTGGCCCCGCAAACGTCGAACTTTCTGTTGGTGTACAAACTGAACGCACCCGCCAGTTGTATACCCCCGAAATGTTTGTGAGTTGATAATAATAATTAGTCGTTGTCACGGAATTCCACTCACTACTACCCTGCTGTTGCCACTGTACCTCAAAGGACGCCCCGGATGGCCCGCTCCAGCTCAACTGAGCTGTATTGAAACCGACATTGTGCGATAGATAGGTTGGCGAAATACATTCGACCCGGAACGTTGATCCGGTTGTATACGTTGAACTACCTGTCGATGTGCAGAACGCCCTTACCTGCCACTCATAGGTTGTATTGGACGTGAGCGCTGTTAATGAATAGACCGGTGAATAGTAATTGGCAAAACTAAGGCTACTGACAGTTGTCCAGACAGGTGTGTTTACAGGTCGATACTGTAGCTCATAGATAGCCCCCGCCGGGTTTTGATAGTCGCCATACCAACTCAACCGAGCCGAATTCAGTGCAATGTTGTTTACCTGTAAATTGGTAACGGGGCGGCAATTTAACGTTTGGAATGAGCTGGTCGATGAAAACGGTGACGTGGAACCGACCCCACACTGCGCCCTTAACTGTACCTGGTATGTGGTTCCCGTAGCCAGGTCAGTAAGGGTATAGCTGGCGGGGGATGTTGATCCTGCATTACCAACATTTATTGTTACAGATGACCACGCCGTAGTACCGACGGGTCGATATTGCAGTTCATGCGGTGTATTCAGATTATTGGTATATAAATACAAAGCAGCTCTGTCATAACTTGCTCCATTATAAACAAGACTAGGTGCAGATGGCGTAGCACAGGTGGTTGTAAAGGATCGTATAGCTGTGTATGCGGACGTGATCCCCCCACCACAGTTAGTACGTACTTGCCACTCATAAGCTGTGTTTACGGATAAATTGTTAAGAGATAAATCTGTATATGTACTGGTGGTGTTGCTACTAACACCAGATATTAAGCTCCAGGCAGAAGCTCCTGTTACACGGATTTGAACGTCATAGGTAACCAAAGGTCCATTCGAATACCAGGATAGCCTGGCTGAGTTTCTGCCTATATAACCGCTGGATAAATTTGTGGGAATATTACAGGCTGTTGTAAATGTACTGGTTGGGCTGTTGGGTGCCGATACGGTACCGGTACATTGCTTTTGCAGTGTCCAGCTATATTGGGTGCTATTGGTAAGGCCCGTCAGAAAATAGTAATTTGTATACTGAACACCAGTGATCCCTGTGATACTGCTTACTGATGACGGGGTCGATGTTTTCCAGAATCGTATAGTATAGAGGTTACTGGCGGGGTCATTTTCATACCATTGCAACCGGACTGATGAAGATGTAATGAAGTCACTTTGCTGGCTGGTAGGTGCTGCACAAGGCAGTGTTAAAAATGTTCTTGTGGTGTAGTCTGAGCAGGCGGCCCGCACGCGGTACGTATAACTGGTGCCCGGTGTTAGATTGGTAAGATTGTAGGACGTTAGGGTTGTACTGGTAGCTAACGTAGACCATGATGTTGTTCCGGTTACTTGAATCTGAAGATCATACGTCTGGTTGGGATAGTCCTGATTATAAAAACTCCAGCTAATATTTGCTGACTTTGATGTAATGGAGTATTCTGAAAGAGTAGGTGTGTTGGTGCAAGGATATTGCGTTATAAAGGTAACAGGGCCTCCGATCCAGGTTGTTGTATTAGCAGGCCGCATCTGCCATTCATAGGTTGTAGCTGTAGTCAGGCCGGTCAGTGCATATGTCGTAGAAGAAATACCGTTTATTAGCGTGTAATTACCGCCTGCCGGTCGCCACTGTACGTCATAGCTGGTTGCTGTACCTAAATTGTTCCAGTTTAACCGGGCACTGTACGGCCCGATTAAACTGGTGTATGGACTATAGGTAGTAGGTATGCCTGCTGTCAAAATATAATCTTCCGTTTCGCCGTATGACGTATTTGTACAGGGGTTCTCCGGAACGCCCGAATCACAGATGCGAATACGCATACGTAATGTTCCGGGCGAAATACCAGCCGGAATGGTTATTGTACCGGAAAAGCTGGTAAGAACTTGCTGAGACAATTTATATACCTGTTCATCAGTCGTAAAAATACCGTCTTTGTTAACATCAATCCAGATACTTACATCCTGGTCATAGTTTGATCCTGTGAATGTACCGCTGATCGGATAAGACGTTCCGGGTGTAACGGTGACCGACGCGAGGGTAAACGAGTTGTAGCCCCCGCTGGCAGGGCATCCGTTATTCAGACTTAACTGATTTGTACCCAAACGTACGGATACCAGACCGTCTCCTCCTGAACCACAGGTTGATGTAGGCGTACAGTAAGTTTGAGCAAATGCGTACTGCCATGCTGCCATACCAGCTAAAAGTAATCCCAATCGCAGGAGCCAATAAAGGTGTTTCATGATAAGATAATGTTATGGGTGCCCTGGGGCGCGGCGCACCGGAATAATCTCTTATTTATTTCTTGGTTTTAAGCTTGTTGACTTCTTTCTGAAGTTGTATCAGATGCAGTGTTAACTCTTCTATTTTTTCCAGCAGCAGTGCGTTCATGTGCGTGGCATCCATACCGTTCTTCACGATATCTCTGGCAGATGGAATGCCCGGCAGGTGTTGGTGAGAGCGGATAAACTGCTCAACTTCCGGTAAGGGTTTAAGCAGATAGGATGGCTCAAAGACGCGGTCGGCCCATTGGCTATGGTCTGTGATTGATAGCCTATAGCGGGATAATACAACCTCGCCTGCCTCGTTGACCGTCAGAAACTTGTCTGTTCCGTCAGAGCGGAATTGCGGATTGACTAGATGGCTGAATTTCAGCGTGCCACGATCCCGCAGGTTAATGGTGCCCCGTACATCAAGTGGAAATAGTGGGGTCGTCGTGCCGATACCTACCTTCGTATTCTGCGTTGTATCACCTAACACAATGGCATTACTAATCCCTACCTTAGCTTTAAAGCCGATAGCGGTTGCATTCGTCAGGTTAGGTTGGACAGCACTTGTGCGGGCACCGACAAAGGTGTTGTTGTTGCCAAGATTACTGAGACCGGCTGAATCTCCGACAGCAACATTGCTGTTTGCGTTTGTTGCCGAAAAACTAGCCATGGTGCCAAGACCAACGTTCCCGATACCTGTGTTGTTGCTTTGCCCGGCTCCGACACCTACATACACATTTCGAACCGGAACCTGGAAACGTTGCGTTGCCATCGTAAAGCTTGAGGGTACGCCTGAAGGACAGACCGTCCGGATTTGCCACTCATAGACAACGCCGGGCGTGAGGCCGTTCAGAGTCAGGCGCTTGGATTCACTGGCAGGGAGCGTGCTACTCAATGTCGCGGTTGTCCAGGCTAGTGTCCCTACTCCACGATACTGCACTTCGTAGCTGGCCCCCGATTCACCGGCGTTCCAGACTACTTCGACGGATGACCCCTGGAGATTTTGAACACCCTGTGGTGCAGGAGGATTACATACAGTGGTAAAAACAGAACCTGGTACGGCATAAACAGAAAAGATGCCTGCGGTACAAACCGTCCGGACTCGCCACTCGTAGACTGTACCGGCATTGAGGCCCGTTACAATACGCCGCTTGAATTCGCCTGGTCCTTGTGTGGCAGATACCGGGATCGTAGTCCATGCGGTTGCTCCGGATACTCTGTAATCTATTTCGTAGCTTGCACCTGCTTCACCACCAAACCAATTAAGCCTGGCTGATGTGGATGTAAGCTGATCAGCCGTGAGGGAGTTTGGTGTACCACAAAGTGTCTGGAAACTATTGGGGTCGACCATGAAGTCAGAAGTGATACCAGGGGCGCAGATAGACCTTACGCGCCATTCATAAATGGTACCGGGCCGGATGTCATTAATGACGAACGATTTTTGTGCCGCAACACCAAGCGGGGTGACCAGTGTTGCGGATGTCCAGCTTGTTGTGTTTCTTATCCGCCATTGAACCTCATAATCAGCGCCGGTCTCACCATTGTACCAGAAAACCCGTGCTGAATTGTTGGTGATCTGATCAACACCGGGGGAGCTTGGAATGCGGCACAACGTCTGAAAATTACTGCCTGCGGTCACGAATGCAGACGTAATCCCCGGAGCACAGATGGTACGTACTTTCCAGGTGTAGATCGTGTTTGGGATGAGGTCAGTAGGGGTGTATACTTTCTGGCCTGTTCCGGCGGCGGTAACTAACGTGTAGGAAGTAAACGGGGCGGTACTACTTATGGGTTTATACTGAATCTCGTAGGTAGCATTCTGCTCTCCGCCATAGAAATATAAACGGGCAGACGTAGAACCGACATTGTCTGTGCCGAGGCTTCCCGGTGTTGCACAGGTTGTCTGGAAGTTATTGCCTGGATTAACAAACGCTGATGGACTTCCGGATGTGCATATGGTTCTGACCCGCCACGTGTAGATCGTGTTTGGCGTTAAATCAGTAAGATAGTATGATTTCCCACCGGTGCCCGTCGCTGTTACCAAGGTATAAGATGTGTATGGAGCTGTACTGCTGATGGGTTTATACTGAATTTCATAGCTGGCGCCTGATTCACCACCAAAAAAATATAAATTCGCTGAGGTTGAGCCAATATTATCTACACCAAGGCCACTTGGTAAAACACAGCTAGTCTGGAAGTTATTTCCAGAGTTTACGAAAGCAGACGTAGTTCCGTTGGGGCATATTGTTCTAACCTGCCAAGAATATATAGTATTAGGGATAAGATCAGTGATGTAATAAGATTTCCCGCCGGTGCCCGTCGCTGTTACTAGCGTATAGGATGTGTATGGAGCCGTACTGCTGATGGGTTTATACTGAATCTCATAACTGGCTCCGAGTTCTCCACCAAAAAAAAATACATTGACTGAAGTTGAACCGATGTAGTCTATACTAAGACCATTGGGAGCCGGACAGGTCTGTGCCATACCGGTGGTAGCCGTTACCGCACAAAAAAGGATCATAAAATATGCTTTATAAAATCGGTAGAAAGTTCGCATGACGGCTGATTTTAGTAGTCAGAGAAAAATAATTTAAAACGAAAGTTGGGCTAATCTTTTAGTTGAAATAGCTCTTTGATAGTGTGGTAGTCTGACCAGTCTATAGTCGCATAACGTCCACCTTTTACATTTCCGAAAACCACTACCTGACGATATTGGGGAATAGATTTTACAATATCTTTATAAAATGTTACTGCTTTATTTGTAATTTCAGGAATGGGTACGTACGCGTTTTTAGTATAATCGTAAGGTGAGGTAATAATTGTTAATTGTGGTGAAAAATAATTTTCTGCGTAATTATCATAACTAAATACAGCAACAGCAAAGTCTTCCCGCTTATTGGTTGATCTGCCAGGGATTTTAAAATAACTGGATACTGAATTTACAAGACTTATCCTTTCTATAAGTGTGTATTGCTGTGAATTGCCGGGATCTGCTACTAATTCGTAATATTTTATATAGGTATAAATTGCTGCTGAGTTTATCGCTTCTTTGGTAAGTAATGAATTTGTAGTAGAAGCCGTGCTAAGATAAACGTTGCTGTTATTAAGCCCAATTCCTGAAACCGTACCGTCCCAGTTCGGCGTTTTCCAGTCGCTATAGGTAACATTTGCATTGCCTCTGGGACCCGTATCACCTTTAGCTCCAGTTGTACCCTGTATACCGGCAGGACCTTGTGGTCCTGCCGGTCCTTTGCATGAATTAACGAGTATTATGCTGGTAATAATAAGAGCCGAAACAGCAAATTTATAAAATGATGAATTTGTCATGATATGTGGTGATTATTAGGTGAAATACTCTAAAGGATAGAAGAGGTATGAGGAGATTAATTGTTAATTTTTTAGACTAAGTATCTGTTTTACTTCGTCATAGTTACTCCAGTTAATTGATGCTAATCTTCCATTTTTTACTCCACCATATACGATGACATGCCTGAATTGAGGTAAATTTTTGACTAGATTTCTAATGTAATCTGCTGATTGATTCTGTAATTCAGGTATCGCTTGCCCAAGAGTATAAGTATTAACTTGAATCGTTGGTGAAAAATAATTTTCATCAATTCCACCTGTAGCGATATATGAAAAGCCATAATCGAAAAAAGATGCATTTTTTCTTCCAGGAATTTTAAAATAATGACTTATATCTTTGCTATTACTTATACGCTCGACTAGTTTGTAGGTGGTAGGTATTGAGTCTGCAAATGTCTGATATTTAACGTATGTGAAAATAGCAGCAGAACTAATTGCATTTCTTGTAAAGACAGGGTTATCAGTAGAGCTTACAGAAAGCTCATAAGAATCATTGGTATTTTTTTTTACTTGCCATGTATATGTTTTCCAATCTGTATATACCACGTTGGGATTACCAGCGTCCCCTGGTATACCTTTCGTGCCAACCGCACCCTGAGGACCGGTATCGCCTTGAGGGCCTCTACAGTTTACCATACCAAGCAGAAGAATGAAATAAAGTATATTGTTGATCTGAGTAATGTTTTGCATAAGTGTGAAAGTTTGATTAAAATGTCTTAGCCGAATAGTATTAAAGCGCTTTTCCGCATTCCGGCTATTAGTTGGTTGGATTGCGGAGGCAGTGAAAATAGTCGATCAGTCATGAATGATGTTTGTTAGTTAGCGAGCTTACGTTCATTCTGTGTATAAGTTTGGGAATGGTGTGGACGTGCAGCGGGATATAGTTTAGCAAAACTGCCCGATAGCTATTTATGGCGAAACTGTGACCAAATGTGGTGAATGGTTAATTATCCGTCAACGGTGATCTTTTGGAGGTAACCTTTTTTCTTGCAAACCCTTGCTTATTTCTTACGAGTCAAATAACATTGTGAGTAGAATTGAATACTTCTCTATATCTTATCAATTATTCACACCTACGGATGCTATGCGACTTATTACGAATCGTATCAGATTCATCGCCTTGTTGCTGGTAATTTCACCGTGGTTTAGCCTTGCTCAATCCACAACCTATCTTCCTCTCCGGAAAAACCGGCTATTGCGTGCACAGGAAGCAGAGCGTAAGGCTGTTGCACAGCATGATAGCTTACAATTAGCAGAAGCATACTACCTGTATGGAAAAACGTATGCCTTCTCCGGTGATCTGGAAACGTCTCAACGCTATTTCATGAAGTCGCTGGCAATTCAGGAGCGACGCGGTCTCTCCTTCGAGCTTGGCCGGCTTTATGTCAGATTAAGCGAGAATGAACTGCAGAAAGGTGATATCCGACAGGCTACCTTATTTGCTGAAAAGTCCCTGTCAATTTATCAGAAAATACGTTCTGAACAGGGGTATCTACGTTCCTTCGCGATGCTTGGTAAGATCAGTGAGTACATTTGGGAGAAAAGTGGGAATAAACAAGAAGGCTATTATCTAAAAGCGTTAGGGTATTACCAAAGACTTGAGCGTATTAGTTATAAACTTAAGGACCGCAAGGGTATTGCGGCAACAAATCAACTATTAGGTACACTTTTCAGTAAGGCTAAAGATCCTCGCGCTATTCCTTATCTGAAAAGTGCCATCGCTATTTTTCCTTCTGAGGAACTTTATGGGGATGAGGTTGAGTGTATGCTTTTTCTGGCAGCTGCTTATCGCAATGCAGGTAAGTACAGTAAAGCACACCAAACCTTAGCAAAGGCAGAAAAGCAATACATATTTTATCAGTTAAATGAATATGCTATCCAAATACATCTCGAAAACCAGTTTATACTTTTTTATGAGCAGATTGGTGAATGGAAGAAAGCGAATGTAAGGCTCCGGCGCCTGAAGGGCCTGGAACGAAAATTACTACTTGCTGATCGTGAAGGAGCTATATCTCGTTTACATCTTGAATATGAAACCAGAAAAAAAGAGGCAAGACTAAATACACAACAACGGGAAATAAAACTACAAGCACAAACGCTTCATGTGCAAAGCCGGTTTATGGCTGCTGTATTGATTTTATTGATAATGGCTGCCGGTATGAGTAGTATATTTTTTTGGATGTGGCGCCGAAATCGCCGTATGAGCTTACGAAATGAAACACTGCTGAAAGAGCAAAATCACCGTGTAAAAAATAATTTACAGCTTATTTCCAGTTTATTGAGCCTTCAAGCTAAACGATTAAAAAACGAAGCTGTTCGGAAGGCTATAGAGGAGAGCCGGCTACGTATTCAGGCAATGGCAATCGTACACCGAAAGCTTTATGATAAAGAAGAATTGGTTGAGGTTGATGTCCGCACGTTTGTACCTGAAGTTGTGGATGGTGTACTTAAAGTGTATGGTTACAATGACATAGTAGTTCACTATAGCATTGAACCAATGTTTTTGCAGGGCGATAAAGCCGTTTCAGTTGGTCTTATTCTGAATGAGCTTACCACGAATGCTTGTAAATATGCGTTTCCTGAAGTTGACCATCCGGTTTTTGAGATACGTTTTACGGTGAACGAAGGTTATTTATTCCTGGATGTTAAAGATAATGGTAAAGGATGGCAGGAAAATGAACCGCCTGATAGATCTGGATCTTTTGGGATGACACTAATAAAGACACAGGTTGAACAATTATATGGTGCGTATACCTTCGTCTCTTACAAAGCAGCTACGATACTGCCTGAAAATAATACTAATGCTGCAAAAGGTTTGATGTTTACTATGAAATTTCCACTCTAATATGTCACTGAAACCACTAACTATTTTGCTTATTGAAGATGATCTGGTTACTGCTATGGATATTCGGGAGACATTAGAAGAGGCCGCCCATATAGTTGTAACTGCCCGTAATTATCAGGAGGCACTGTCTGCACTTAGTAAATACCATTTCGATATAGCCTTGGTTGATATTAGTCTGGCAAATTCGCTGGCTGATGGGATTACAACGGCTAGAGAACTGCTGGCTAAACATAAAATGGCCTTAGTCTATCTGACTGCACATTCTGAACCTCAAACGTTTAAAGCGGTTAGAGATACAAAGCCTGTTGCCTATTTACTAAAGCCTTTTCTACATAATGAGCTTACGGGACGGGTAGAAATGGCATATCAAAACTGGCAGTCAGGTTTGCAGGATACAGCGATATTTTTATCTGGCAGTCTGTTTTTGCCTGTAAATAAAGGAGGATATAAGAAGGTTAACCTGGCGGATATTGTCTATTTGCAGGCGGATGGCTCCTATACGAAAGTGTATGTTACTACACAGGTATCTTATCTTCATATTAGCGCAAGTCTGGGTCACCTGACGCAGTATTTTCCGGAAAATGAATTTTACCGGCTTTCCCGGTCTTATCTGATAAATCTGTTTTACCTGGATCGGATCGAGAATGGGCACTTATTTTTATCAGAATTTGCCGGGTCATTTCCGATACCTGCCGGGAGCCAGAAGGAAATCATGAATATGTTTAATATAGTACGCACAAAAAGAGAACATAAGTAATTATAAATTAGGGTTTTGTGTATAAAGTGTGGATTGGTAGTTTCAGGGAATTTTTGTATCTTTATTCCTAAGTATCAACAACAACTAATGGCTGCCGGAGCACGTGCAGCACTGCTTAATGGCTAGATCAAAACAACATCCAAACCAACTTGCTATCGACTTTCTGGCCGCTTATCGCCGGATGCTGATAAGCCTCGGAACGCCCGATAAACTCGTGTATAATGAGTCGATGTTTGCCCGCCTGACCGATCAGTGGGATCAATCGCATGTGTTGCCGGTTGATGTGCTGTTCCAGAAACTTCCCGTTGAGGCGGTCGTATACCGCATGCAGAAAACCGACGACCGGTTGCAGTTTCCAGATACGATGATGGCAGGAGAACTGCGCGGCGTTGAGGGCCTTACCGGCTTCTCGGGTCTCTTTCGGGATCAGGGCTGGATTATGCTGCCGGCCGAACTCACAGGGATGTATAAAAACCTGTTTCTGGCCATCCTGACGGCTTCCATCGGCCTCGAAAAGCTGTATGCGTCGCGGCAGGAACTGCTGGCCGAAGCCGAACGCGTGGCGCTGGCCACCCTGCTGCCGGAAGCCGATATCCGTAATTTCTTCGGACTCCGGCTGACCAAATTTCCTGACAGCTTCCGCTCCGAAGTATCCGGCTACTTTAACCTGCCGTTTGATTTTATTCTCAAACGGGCCTATCATCTCGGCGCGGTCTCGGCTGAAGTCTTTGATGAAGCAGGCAATACGCGCAAACTGCGGACAACCAGCCGGACGGTTCAGCACCGGGCGGCATAACTGTTTACCCTACGGCTTCCCAGGCACCGGCGTTACGCTGGTGCTTTTTTATTTTTTTAAGGAATCATTTTCGGGCCTAATACTTGACTTTAATACGGAGGACTTCGTTTATTTGCAATAAATCCATTAAATCAATAGACTATAAATACTAAAACTCTATCTACAGCATCGACTATTGCTGTTATTGCTTATGCACGGGATCAATATCATAGCGTTTGCCATACCGTTGTTTTTGTTTTTTATCGGTGTGGAATATTGGGTCGCACGGCGGCAGGGAAGAAACCTGTTTCAGTTTGACCGGTCAATCGCGAATCTGAGCATCGGGGTAGCCGAACGGCTGACCGATCTGTTTACAACGTCGTTGTTTTTCGGCGTTTATGCGTACCTGCACGATCATTTTGCCCTGTTTGACATTAAGCCGACGGTCTGGCTGTGGATACTGCTGCTGCTGGCTACCGACTTTCTGTGGTACTGGTATCACCGGCTGGGCCACGAAATTAACCTGTTCTGGGGCGTACACGTGGTGCATCACCAGAGTGAGGATTTTAATTATACGGCGGCAACCCGCATCACGGTATTTCAGGCGGCTGTCCGGACAACGATATGGGCGGTTTTGCCGGTAATCGGTTTTCCGCCGGGCATGATCATTACCATTCTGCTGGTCCACGGGGCTTATCCGTTTTTTACCCATACGCAGCTGATCGGCAAACTGGGGGTTCTGGAATATTTTCTGGTGACTCCATCGCACCACCGCGTCCACCACGCTATCAACCCGCGCTACCTGGACAAGAATTACGGCGATATGTTTATCATTTGGGATAAGCTCTTCGGGACGTTTCAGGAAGAAGACGAGCAACCGGTATTCGGCCTCACGAAACCCCTGAACAGCCATAGTTTTCTGTGGCAGCATTTTCATTTTCTGATCGAAATCTGGTATGCCGTACAGCGGCAGCATGGCTTGCTCAACAAACTAAAGGTTGTGTTTGGCCGGCCGGCCGATTTCGATGAATCGCTCCGGGGGCTGGCCGAGCGCCGGTTTTTGTCGAAACACAAGCAGCGGGCCAGTACACAACGGTTTCGGGGCTATGTGCTTATCCAGCTCATTGTTTCGATTGTGGTGCTGTTCTGCCTGAGCCTCTTCGAGCATCAGGTTCCGGCCCTGCCTAAGGTTATTACCGGCATCTTTCTGGCCCTGACGCTGGTAAATATCGGTTGTATTCTGGAACAGCGCCGGTGGGTATTTTACCTGGAATGGGTCCGGTTTAGTCTGGTTGCCATCGGGTTGTACCTCTACTGGCCACACACGGCCCTGATCGTTACGGGCGGCATTGTGGCATTTATCTACATTTTTTACTTCCGGGAACTACGGCGCTATTACCTGCAAACGCTCTACGGAAGTCTTTAACCGAACAATAACCTGTATCAAACAGACCGAACCATGCTGTACGAAATTGAAAACGAAGGGGAAGAAATTCGCACAATCATGCTGAAAGACCGCACTGCAACCCATAAGCTAAAGCCATTGGTAACCGGTGATAAACTACCGTATCTCAACCTTGTAAACCGGACCGACGACAGGGACACGTCCGGAGTGCCGGGCTTTTTTACGTCAATTGACGATCTGCTCGATAACCAGCCGCTGGTCATTGCATTTTACAGCCCGAACTGGGGCCATTATGCCCGGCCATACCTGGAAACACTGGTCCGGTTGTCGTATGGCCTGAAAGCGGTCGGGGCTAACCTGCTGGTCTTTTCCGATGAGCGGGCAAAGATCGTAGCCCGGCAGGCTGGTCCTGTGGATTTGCTGATTGCGCAGGATACGCGGCTTTCGGTCGCGCGGCGGTTTGGCCTTCATTCGGAAGATGATCCCGTCTGGGACCGGATTTCCGGCATTTCAGACGATGTTTTTCTGCCGGCTATATACGTGGTAAATCCGGACCGGATCATTACCTGCCACAGCATAGCGGAATATTTTGACCGGTTACCCGATCCGGCGCGAATTATTGACGCCGTACTGGAATTAAGTCCGGTCGTATAGGTGTTAGTTAGGTATATCTCACTTTTTACACGAACAAAACAACAACAATTATGGAACACCACACGAGTTACCAACATCATGTTTACCAGATTCTGGGGTTTGACCGCATCGGCTTTGTCGGCGACCTGACCAATGCTATCCCGGCGGACGAAGATTACCGCATTATGGGGATGCAGCTGGAAGGCGACGGCGTGCGCGTTAAAGGGCACGTGGCTGTTGCTGTGCCCGGCAAGGAAAAACCAACCGGTCTGATGCAACTGATGCGCTCTGTACCGGGTGTGGTAACGGTGAAGGTGGTTTCCTGATCACATAAAAAACGCCCGCCGGTGATTCACCGGCGGGCGTTGACAAGGGAAGGTATGTGCAATCAGAATTTATAGGTCAATGTAGTCGTGAACTGACGCGGCGGAATCGGCATAATGCTGTACCGGTCGTGAATCAGGTAGTTCAGCTCATTGGTAATATTGGATACCTTCGCCAGAATCGACACGTGTTTGTAGCTGTAGCCGGCCGACAGATCGAAGGTGGCAAAGCCGGTCAGCGGAATCAGCCGGCTGAACTCCGGTGTCTGGCCAACGGTGTTGTTATTCCCTCCGTAACGGGCTCCCGTGTAAAACGCTGATGCTCCCAGTTTCAGGCCGCGCAGCTGTGGCAGATCAAACGTATAGAAAATCGTGGCATTACCGGTATGGGCGGGGTTGTTGGTCAGGCGCTCACCCAGGATCGGTGCTCCTTTGGCGGTCGATGTGTTGGTATAACGCATGTAGTTATAGCCATAGCCGGCGATAAAAAACCAGTTTTTCGACAGATTGCCGTTGATGTCAACTTCAAGGCCGTCGCTGGTTGTCTGGCCGGTCAGTTCCTTCACGTTGGTGTCGGTGTTGGGCGTACCGTCGGCTTTGGTCAGCGCCATCTGCGCAAAGTTGCTGTTGACAATTTTGTAGATGCTGAAGTTTGCCCGCAGGCGTCCGTCCAGAAATTCATTTTTAACCCCTGCTTCAAACTGGTCGATAATCGACGGGCTCAGGATCTGGCCGTAAATATCGACACCGGTGTTGATGGTAAAGTTGTTGGAGTAGCTGCCGAAGAATGACGTGTTTTTTGTCGGCTGATAAATCAGCGCCAGCTTGGGCGAGAACGCACGGTCATATTTAGTCTGGGCTGCGCCGCGGGTGGCGGCATCGGTACGCAGGTCAAGGATGCTGGTTTGCAGCGTCTTCTGATACGACCAGCGGATACCGGCAAAGACTTTGATGTGGTCGGTCAGCGTAATCAGGTCCTGTACGTATACACCGGCACGGTACGATGGTGAGGTCGTGCGGGTAATGGCGCGGCTGTCCGGAATGTCGGTACGCTGCTCATATTTGGCCGGATCGAGAATGTTGATCTTGTCGTAGGTCGTTACGCCGACGCCATTGCTGGTGATGGTAAACGCATTGCTGACACTCGTGATCGCAACCAGATCAGACCCGATAAGCAACTGGTGACCGATGCTGCCCGTTGAGAACCGGCCGTTGATGTTTATCTGCGCCGTTTTGTTTTTTTCCGATGTCAGCGTACGGCTTAGCGCACGGCTCCAGTCGCCGTTGGCTGCCACGTTGTTGTTGGGTACGCCGGCGCCGAACATGGTAATATCGGTTTGCTGCGCCGACACAATGGCGTTGACCTTCCACTGGTTGTTGAAATCGTGCTGGATATTCATCGAACCGCTGGCCTGCTCCATGCGGTTATAGGCCCAGCTGGTATTGATAAACCGCGATCGGGGCACATCCGGAATGATGGCATCCATGTTAGCGTTCAGCGAGCCGACACCATTGTCAGGTGTGATGTTGGCTTTCAGGTAATCACCTTCGAGCAGAATGCTTGTTTTCTTACCTAATTTATAAAGCAGGGAAGGGTTGACGTAAACACGGTCTGACTTCACCACATCACGGTAGCTTCTCGCATTTTCATAGGTGCCTACCACACGAAACGCCAGATTCTTGCTCAGCGGTCCGTAGACATCAAAAATTGGTTTGTATAAGCCGAAGCTGCCGGCCCGCATCGACACCTCGCCGCCCCAGTTGAACTTTGGTTTTTTGGTCACCATATTTACCACCAGACCGCCGGATACGTTGCCATACAACAGCGCTGAACTGCCTTTTAACACTTCTACGGATTCGAGGGTACTGGCTTCCGGGAATCCCGCAGTATTTGAAATCACCCCGTTTTTAAAGATGCTGCCTGCCGCACCAGCAATGCTGATGCTGTAGCCACGGGCCGAGAAGGTTTCCGCAACGCCCTGCCGCTGTTGCGTCAACGATACACCGCTGACGTTTTTGAGGGCATCGCCCAGGCGGGAAATCTGCTGGTTTTCGATAACGACACTACTGACGACGCCCGTTGTCTGGGGCATGTCGAGCGTAGCGATGTTTGCTTTACCGGCCGTAACGGCGCGGTTGGTTCCTTTGACGACCACCTCGCTGAGCTGAGCGGTGTTTTCGTCCAGCAAGAAATCGACGGTTACGGTCTGACCGGCTTTAACAGTCACGGTCTTTTCCTGTTCCTTCAGGCCAACAAATGTCGTACGTAGCGTATAAGTACCGGGCGTGATCGTCCGGAGCGTAAATGAGCCGTCTTCGGCCGAGATGGTGCCTTTGCGGGTATCGTTCAACCCGACGTTTACGAAAGCTGCCGGATTACCATCGCTGGTTTTGACGATACCAGTGATCGTTCCATGATGTTGAGCAACTGCCTCAGATACAACAGTTAACAGGCATAACGTGATAAGTGTAACGAGGTTGTATAGTGATTTCATTTATTTGGAATAATTATAAACAGTGCAAAAGTAGGGCACGATTCGTAATTCTCCAATTTATTTAGACTGATTCTTAATATTGTTTTTTGCCGTAGAAAGACTAAAGGGACCAACAATACCATAGTTTGCCATGGCACAAAACGCTGGGCAGCATCCGGCCTGTTAAATCTCCATCAACCGCCGGATGGCATCACCGTAAGTAGAGCCGGTCTGGACTTTGGTCGCTTTTTTGTCGGCCATAACCAGCAGGAACTTACCGTCGAAATGACGGTGGATTTCGTTGATTTTGTGGCTGTTGACCAGCGTCGAGCGGCTGACCCGAACAAATGTTTCCGGCAGCTTGTCGGCCAGCGTCGTTACGGTATAGCTCGTCAGGAATTTCTGGCCGTCGAGCGTAGACAGAAATACGTATTTGTCCTCGGCTTCGAAAAAGGCAATTTCCGAAAGCGGCACGAGCTTGATTTTATCGCCCGTTTTTACCGAAATCGAATAAATTTCTTTTTTCGGCCGCATCTGCTCCAGCATCCGCATCAGGTTATCGGCCGGATGCAGAGCGGGTGGCACGTCATCGTCGGCGGCTGAGGAGCGGGAAAGGTCAATGAAGGAGCGGATTTTCTGGACCGTCCGTTCGAGGCGTTCGGTTTCGACAGGCTTTAACAGGTAATCCACAGAGTGTTCCTCAAACGCACGGATGGCATACTGGTCGTAGGCCGTGGCGAAAACGACCATGGGCATGTACGTTAGCCGGGACAGCATCTCGAAGCCGTTGAGCAGCGGCATCTCAATATCCAGAAAAATTAAATCAGGGCGTTTAGCTTCGACCAGCGACAGGCCCTCGGCACCATTGCCGGCCTCGCCGATGATGTCGAAACAATTATCAAACTTACTCAGTAAACGTTTTAAGCGGCTGATGGCCAGTGCTTCATCGTCAATCAAGAGGGTGGTTAACGGAAAATTCATACGTTAGGCGCGTGCGTCTGTTGAACCTTTAAAATTAAATCTATCACTACTCACGACCTGTTTCAGGGTCGTCATCCGCATCGAAAGCAATACCTGTTTATACGGCTGATTATGGAGCTCGACCTTCGCATCGTCGGCATAGAGTAATTTGAGCTTGTCCTGAATGCTGCGGAGTCCGTAGCCGCCGCTCATATCTTCGGAAAAGTCCGGCCCGTTGTCGTGGACACTGAGGTGGAGCCAGCCCTGTTGTTCGTAAATTTTGATGTCGATCCGGCCCGAGTCAGCCCGCTTCGAAATACCATGTTTGACCGCATTTTCGACCAGCGGCTGCAGCAGAAACTGCGGAATCTGTACATCGCCGAGGTTCGCTTCCTGCAAATCGACGCTGAACTGGAGCCGTTCGCCGAACCGTACCTGTTCGACCTTCAGGTAGGTCCTGACCATTTCCAGTTCATTGAACAGCGTATTGAAATGAGAACCATCGCGGCCGGTGGTATAGCGGAATAGTTTCGACAGCAGCAGGGTCATTTCCTCGGCTTTGTCGGGGTCTTCGTGGACCAGGCTGGCGATGCTGTTAAGGGCATTGTACAGAAAATGCGGGTTTATTTTGGCCTGGAGCGCATCCAGTTCGGCCCGCGTTTTCAGCTTTTCCATGTTTAGCAGCCGGTATTCCTGCTCCGACAGTTTGCGGGTCAGTTGCCGGCCCTGCCGCTGAAGGTAGTACAGCAGGTTGGCCACCGTCAGCGGCCCCGTTGCATATAAATACCAGGGCAGCTCAACCATCGTAGACCGGTATTTATCCATATGCGGAATCAGCGCGCTGACGGCTTCACGTCCTCCGGCAAACTGGAACATAAACATTTGCTCGATCATCCAGAAGCCAATTGCCAGGCCGGAAAGCAGCAGGTGCCGTTGCCATACTTTCATATGCAGACTGTCGAGCCACGGAGACAGGCCACTGGCCAGCAGGGAGATGGTTATACCCGACACCATGTTCTGGGTAAACACCCACTGGTTCATTCTGGCCAGATTGGGGTCTGCCTGATTGGTCATCAGGCCCGTGAAATAAACGATGGCGCTGATCCCGTACAGAATAAAGGCCCCCAGCATCATGGTAATGAAAATGCCTAAAACACTGCGCTGCCGGAGCAGGGTCGTCAGCGTAATGGGTTCGTCGCCCGCAAACGGATTGTGCATTTTCGGCGGACTGGCCGCGCTGAACGACATGGACACACCCTCCAGGTTGGCCCCGCTGAGATCCGCCCCGTCGAGACCCGAAAAGTTCAGGTTAGCCCCCGTCAGGTCGGCATCGACAAAGGACGCATTTTGCAGGTTGGCAAAACTCAGGTTTACCTCATGCAGGATCGCCCCGTTGAAATTAGCGTTCTGCAGGTTGGAGAAGCTGAAATCGGCCCCGGTCAGATTCAGGCCGCTGAAATCAAAGTTGGCCAGATTCGAACCACGCATCCGGACCGGACGTGATCGGTCGGTGGCGGCGTTCCGGATGGATTGTTCCAGTTGTTCGCGGGTCATAGTCATTATCGGCTTACTGGCATTTAGCCAGCATCGGGCTGATTTCGTTTTTGCCCCAGTTCGGGTGCAGCTCGCTGGCAGGTTTAAAGGTAGTAAATTTTTCGGCGGCTTTCTGAAGCAGCGGGCAGGCGACTTTGGCCCCGCCGCCATACTGCTCCGGTGTATAGAACAGCGACTGGCCTTCGAGCACATACGGGCGCGGGTTACCGGCATTCAGTGCTTTGGCTTCGGCAACGGCTTCCTGGAAGGTTGCTCCGTAGGTCTGCCAGCGGTTCATCGGATCAACTACCATCCGCGACTGGGCAATATACGCTTTCAGCACGGCCAGTTCATCGTTTTTAGGGGCTAGCGCCTGCGCTTCTTTCAGGTATTTATCGGCCTGATCGAGGTACTTGTCCTTTTCGGCAGCATCCTTGCCCATAAAGCCCAGGTATACATACATCAGACCGGCGTAATAGCGCGGGAGCCATTCTTTCTGCTCCACACCGGCAATGCGTTCAAACTGATTGGCCATCGCAAGCATGTCGGCTGGCGACGTTTTTTCGGAATAGCCTTTCATGGTGCTGAGCGCGTCTTTCATCGCCTGTGTGTACTGTTCAGACTGTGCCCAAACCGGTGAAGAAGCGCCTAATAACAAGGCTGTGAGGGTAATGATGATCGTTTTCATGTATCTGGTTTGTCTTTTACTGGTGATTGAGTTGGTTTAAAAGAAATCGTACTAAGTAAGCAAACAGCATTAGAGTTTGCCAGCGAACAAACTGCTGTATTTCAGTGGTTTATTCGCTCAATCGCACATTCACTAATTCGCTCAATTGCTTACTACAGCTGGTTAATGTCAACTTTTGCCTTTTTCGACAGCATCATGACGCCGCCGATGAAAAAGCTCCGGTATGATTGCGGACCGACGGCATAGCGCGTTTTGTTGTCAGGTGTATAGCGGTATGTAAAGACGTTTCTGGTATTCAGGATGTTATCGACCGTGGCATAAAGAACCAGAAAGTTGCCTTTGACCGCCGTGATATAACTTGCCGAATAACTGAGGTTATGCACGGCCGGTGTGCGGTCGCTGAAATAGTCGCCGGGGCGTTCGTTGTTCCGGTTCGGGTTGTAGTAGGGCCGGCCGCTGGTAAAGGTGTAGGTCAGCCCCATGTTTGTCCGTAATTTGTTGAAATACCGCTTGGTTACCAGACTGGCGTTGTGGTTTGAGACAAACGACGGCGTGGTCGCCATGCTGTACTGACTGAACAGCCGTTTGGTATCGACATAGCTGTACGTCACCCAGTAATCGAGTCCTTTCACCGTTTTCTGATCGCGCCAGAATACGTCGAAACCCTTTGCGTAGCCGTTACCGGTGTTGTCGGTACGTCCCCACGGAAACCGGTAGGGGTTGGTATCGAATGCCTGACCGGTAAACTCGCGGACCAGCGCCGCGTAGTTTTTGTAAAACGTTTCAATCCGGAACGTGCGCTGGTTTCTGATCAGCTGATAGTTCAGGATCAGGTGATCGGCCCGCTCGTAGGTCAGGTCCTTGTTGAGGTACAGGTAGCGGTAGTCGGGTGTCTGGTAGAACTGACCCGCGGCCAGCGAAATCTGGCTGAATGTCCCGGTTTTATAGGCAAACGACAGGCGCGGGGCCAGATTAACATCCCGGAGCAGCGAGGAATACTCGCCGCGAACCCCGATGCGGCCGGCCAGCTTGCGGCTCAGGTACAGTTCAGACTCAACGAAGGCTGCCATGTAGGTGTCGCTGAGCTGGTAACGGGTTCCCATCACCCCGTTTGTCAGCGCAATATGGTGTACCTCAGTGCCGAACAGCACGGAACTATTGCGGGCCAGCAGCCGGGTTAGCACCAGACGCCCCTGCGTCCGGCTGTCGGACCGGCCGAAGTCAAGGCCGTTGAAGGTCATAAGGTCGTTGTTGCGGCTATACGAAAGGCCGGTGTTGAGCAGCCAGCGGCCTTCGTCCCAGCTGTCGGTATAGGTGCTGGTCAGAAAGGCGTTGCGGTTGGTCTGGTCGATGGCCGTTTTGCCTGGGCCTGCGGGGCCGGTTTCCACCGATGGATCGCGGAAGTTCATGGCCAGCCGGCTGGCCGAATACATGCCATACACCTTCAGCAGCCCGTTTTTAGTGGGGCGCAGGCGGTAGGTCAGCGACGAACCGGCAAATTCGGGGTCGCGTACCCAGTCAATATTCTGGCGGATAAGCGCAAACAGCGGTTTCAGGTTGCCGTAATACAACGACCCGGAAATGGATGCGTTTTTTGTTTCATGGTCAATGCCGACGTTGGCACTGATAAGGTTGAGGCCGATGCTCAGGCCGTTGTTTGTGTTTTTGTCGTTGGTATTCAGCAACAGCACCGACGACAGGGCCTGCCCATACTGCGCCGAATAACCGCCCGTGCTGAACGAGGTTCCTTTAAACATAAACGGCTGAAACCGCCCCCGCGACTGGACATCGGGCAGGGAGCTGAAATACGGATTCTGCACAATCATGCCGTCGATAACCACCTTTGATTCGAGGTTAGACCCGCCACGGACAAACATTCCTTCCTGTTCGCCGACGCGCTGAGCCCCCGGCAGCAGGTTCATGGTCGCCGTAATATCGGCCTGGGCGCCGGCAGTGGTCACGATATCCATGGGTTTGAGCATGGTCATTTTTCGTTCGTCGGACGCCTCGAACGCACCGGCCGTGATGACGACGGTGTTGAGTTCACTGGCGGCTTCCTGCAACCGGACTGCTACATCGGGCTGATTCGCCGAGAGCGTCATTTTTCCGGTAAACGGCTCGTAACCGATAAACGAGACTACCAGCGTGGCAGTATCCTTGCGGCTGGTCCGGAAGCGGAAGTTGCCCGTACTGTCAGTATTGGCGCCGTCGTAGGTGCCTTTGATGAACACGTTGGCGCCCGGCAATGCCCGTCCTTTGGCATCGGTAACCCGTCCTTTGAGGATAGTTTGCCCGATGGCCGGGAGTGTCATGAGTAGTGTTGTTCCGATCAGCAGAGGTAATTTCATGGTGATGCAGCCGATAGTTGCCGGATCAAAACTAGCGGCTCGTGCGGGCAGGCCGGAACCTTTTCCGATGAATGATGGTAAATGAAGAGTGAAACAGGGTAAAAAACGGGATGAATTTCTGATGCCCGAACGATGATCCGGTGTTTGTTGATCGAACCGTTTACTGGTTCAAAAACGCCAAAATCAGCGTTTCTTTTGCATTTGCGGATTTATCGCTAATTTCACCTGCCCAAAAACATTCAAATTCCAACTATGTCAGCTAAGCGCGTCCTGATAGCCGAAGACAGTTCCGTTATCCAAAACCTGGCCCGCAAAATTCTTGAGTTCCAGAACTACGATATCACTGCCGTGAAAAACGGAGAACAAGTGCTTCAGATTCTGGAAAAAGAAGATTTCAATATCCTGTTGTTAGACATCAACATGCCGATTATGGATGGTATGGAGTGTGTACGCCGGGTAAGAGCGTTGGCCGACGAGAAAAAAGCGGCTATTCCGGTGGTTGCCATTACCGGTAATGCTAAAAATTACACAGAAGAAGAATTCAAAACGGCCGGCTTCAACGATGTGCTGGTGAAGCCTCTGAACTTTGACCGTCTGGTCGAAGTAGTGAACCAACTCACAGATAAATAATGAGTGAATTCCCGAATGATTGAATGATTGAATAAACGCCTTATTCGATCATTCAATCATTCAGTCATTCAAAACTATGCTTGTTACCCTCCTTGGCACCGGTACTTCTTCGGGGGTTCCGTTAATCGCTTGCGAGTGTGAAGTATGTCGCTCGACCGATTTCCGTGATAAACGACTGCGCACCTCGATCCATCTGGCGGTCGATGATGTGAGTGTCGTGGTGGATACCGGACCGGATTTCCGCCAGCAGATGCTGCGGATGGGGCTGAAACGGCTCGATGCAGTGGTGTTTACCCACGAGCATAAAGACCACACCGCCGGCCTTGACGAGGTACGGGCGTTTAATTTCCGCCAGAATCAGGAAATTCCCATCTATGCCCGTGACCGGGTACTGGCGCAGCTCAAAAACGAGTTCGCCTATATTTTTGCCGAACACAAATACCCCGGCGTTCCCCATATTCAGTCGCATGAGATTGATGATGAGCCGTTTGAGATTCGCGGCGTCCGGTTTACGCCCATCAATGTCATGCACCACAAACTGCCGGTCTACGGGTTCCGCGTGCGCGACTTTACCTACCTGACCGACCTCAACTACATTTCGGACGAAGAGCTGGAAAAAGTATACGGTACCCGTGTGCTGGTGCTCGACGCCTTGCAGCGTCAGCCGCATATTTCGCATTTCACCCTCGACGAAGCCGTGGCGCTGGCCGAACGCATCCGCGCCGAACGGACGTATTTTACCCACATCAGCCACAAGCTGGGTACACACCGCGATGTGGAAAACGAACTGCCGCCTTCTATCCGGCTTGGCTACGACGGGCTACAGATTCAGTTGTAAACCAATCGGCTGAACAGACCGTTATGGGAGTATATACTGACCTGACCGGCTATGGCTGCTTACCCGATACAAACTACCCGACCGTTTCCCGACCTGTTGCTGCACACCTGCCGACAGCAAGGCGACCCGCCGGCTGATGCCATTATCGATGCGCTGATTCAGCAACAAGGCCCAACCGCCCTGAGGACCCTGATGCCGTGGCTGACGACGGGCAAGCAAACCGGCGAAATGCCCTTTCGGGATTTACTGACGCCCTTTTTTGACCAATATCGCCCGCTGCCCGACTGGGCTGACTCTGCGCAAATGAAGCAGGGAATGGCCGTTTTTGCGCAGCACAGCCGCGCTATTTCCCTGATTCTGGGTTGTTTTTCGCTGCCGTATTGCTACCTTGGTGCCGATGGAGCGCAGGTGCTGTGGCTGACCGAACGCATCCGGCACGATACGGCTCGCCGCCTGCAGGAAACCGGCGAATGGCTCTTTGCGGTGATGGACCCCAAACACTGGCGCACCACCGAAGCCGTTGACCGGACCTTGCGTGTCCGCCTGATTCATGCTGCTTCGCGGTGGTATGCGCGGCAGCATCCGGAGTGGGACATGGCCTGGGGACTGCCGATCAATCAGGAAGATATGGCGGGCACGAATCTGGCATTTTCGTACGTTGTGTTGCTCGGTCTGCGGGAAATGGGGATTCGCCTGAGCCGCGACGAGGAGGAGGCCTATCAGCACCATGTTAACGTGGTGGGGTACCTCAACGGCGTATCGGATGAATTGCTGCCACGAAACCTGCGGGAGGCGTTTCAGCTGGGCCGGGCTATTGCGCGGCGGCAGTTCAAGGCGTCGGAAGCCGGTAAGGGCCTGACGCAGGCATTGTTGCAGGCCATTGCCAGACAGGTAAATACTCCCGAGAGCTGGAACCTCGCCGCGGGCGAAATGCGTTTCTTCCTGGGCGACACCTATGCCGATATGCTGGGTGTACCGGTCATACCGCTCGGCAAACGCGTGGCGGGTGTGGTCAACCGGTTGCCTTTATTCCAGACAGGATTACTATGATTTGCAGGGGGGAACCACGAAGGCAGTAAGAATCTAAGCGGCACGAAGGGTAAAAACTTAGTGCTTCTTCGGTACATAG
>NZ_JBYFCJ010000010.1:50885-140877 GCF_057652235.1 Arsenicibacter sp. R0_47
TGCCTTTGTGGCCCCGCTTACTTTGATTTGTGGTAACCACGAAGACATGGAGAACCTAAGCGGCACGAAGGGGAAAATCTTAGTGCTCCTTCGGTGCTTAGTGCCTTTGTGGCCCCGCTTACTTTGATTTGTGGTAACCACGAAGACATGGAGAACCTAAGCGGCACGAAGGGGAAAACCTTAGTGCTTCTTTGGTACATAGTGCCTTTGTGGTCCTACTTACTTTGATTTGCGGTAACCACGAAGGCAGTAAGAACCTAAGCGGCACGAAGGGGAAAAAACTTAGTGCTCCTTCGGTGCTTAGTGCCTTTGTGGCCCCGCTTAATACATACAACATTGATTTTTCAGTTAGAACCAATAGCGGCTTTGGCCACGGCTCCGGGAATAGGAGCCATCGCGGTGATCCGCGTATCGGGGGAAGGGTCCGTTGACCTGACCAACCGGATTTTCCGCGGAAAAGACTTAACACAACAAGCCAGCCATACGGCCCACTTCGGGACGCTGCGTACGCGCGAGGGAGCGATTATCGACGAGGTGCTGGTAACGGTATTCCGCGCGCCGAAGTCGTTTACCAAAGAAGACGTGGTCGAAATCTCGTGCCACGGCTCCGAATACATCATCCGGCAGATTTTGCAGCGCCTGACGCAGGAGGGGGCGCGCCTTGCCCGTCCGGGTGAGTTTACGCAGCGGGCGTTCCTGAACGGTCAGTTTGATCTGGTGCAGGCCGAAGCCGTTGCCGACCTGATTGCCTCTGACTCGGAAGCGAGCCACCGCACGGCCATGACGCAGCTGCGGGGCGGCTTTTCGAAAAAGCTGAAAGAACTCCGTCAGCAACTGATTGATTTTGTGGCGCTGGTGGAGCTGGAGCTGGACTTTGGCGAAGAAGATGTGGAGTTTGCCAAACGCGATCAGTTACGGACGCTGATGCTTAGCATCCGGCAGGTAGTGCGGCCGTTGATTGAGTCGTTTGCGACGGGCAACGCCATCAAAAACGGGGTGCCGACGGTGATTATCGGCAAGCCCAACGCCGGTAAGTCGACGCTGCTGAATGCGCTGCTGAACGAGGACAAAGCGATTGTGTCGGACATTCCGGGAACGACCCGCGACGTGATTGAGGACGAGCTGTTTATCGAAGGCATCCGTTTCCGGCTGATCGATACGGCAGGGCTGCGGCAAACGACGGACACTATTGAGGCCATCGGCGTGGAGCGGACCATGCAGCAGCTCGACAAAGCGGCACTGGCCATTTACCTCTTCGACGCGGCCGAAAACAGCGAAACGGACATCCGCGCGGTGCAGACCGACCTACAAGCGCGCAACATCCCGTATCTGCTGGTGGCCAACAAGACCGACAAGCTCACCGAAGCCGCCCTCGCCGACTGGCAGGAAACCTTCGGCGACGATCTGGTGCAGCTACAGGCCAACACCGGTGCCGGGCTGGAGGCGATGAAAACCCGCCTGACCGACTTTGTGAAGCGCGGCGCGACGCTTGCTGACACCACTTTGGTGACCAACGCCCGGCACATGGAGCACCTGACGGCCACCGACGACGCCATCAGCCGCGCTATCATCGGCCTCGACGGCGGCGTATCGGCTGACTGGCTGGCCATGGACCTCCGCGCGGCCCTCCGCCACCTCGGCGAGATCACCGGCGAGATCACCACGAATGATCTGCTGGACTCGATTTTTAGTAGGTTTTGTATCGGAAAGTAGGCTTACACAATATTCCGAAAACGCATGAGGCCCTGAAAAGGGCCTTTTTTGTTGGTTTTGGGTGGGAATGACAGGCAATAAAGTGATGCTTGCCGCTGTCGCAAAGCTAGAGCTTTGATTTAGAACAAAAGACGATACTCTTCAGGATCAGAGTATTGATCAGGGCTTTTTAGGTATACGGTACATATAAGTGATTGTTTTGTCAACGGGAAATCCCCCGTTGACAATTTTGGGTATATTTTCATAATTGCATTAGAATCGGGTTAGCTGTGACTATCGGGGGAGTACTCAGTATGAATTTGCTGATAGTTAGTAGATTAACATTTATTGATTTTGGGTGTGTTGGTATGTTGAGCCAAGTCTGTGTAGGGCGTTCATTGGCAGATTGCCGCTGACAAGCATAGTAGTTTTACAGTCAGCGTTTTTTGCTCGTTAGTCAGATTCCGGTCGGCAAGCATAACTTGAGATTTTGGTAAAGGTCTGAGTCTGGCAGTTTTCATTTGAATACAAATATTACTCCATTTATAGTATGCTGAATCTTAAATTCGATGACTTCATCGCCACTATTCAACTACCGGTTCTAACTCAAAAAGAAATTCCAGAACCAGCACATTACGGCTCAAACAATCTAAACTCAAAAAATAGAAGCGATGGTATTGTACCGCTCACACTTAGCGATTCTAAAAACTGCTATTCAATTGAGTTGACGCAAGAACAAATAAACGCTTTGATCTACTTGACTGAGCACCAGCAAGAAATTCTTGAATTAGTTTATGATTACACGAAGAACACCTTGTATCCCGTCTGGATTGACTGGATTGGATATGATGATTTTTTGTTTCCAGAACTGTTGTCTATAAATGACCTTAAACAGGCATTGGCTATCAGCGATCTGATAGTGTATGAAGCCCACAAGGAAAACTTCTCATACATTGACATTACTTTTGAATTTCTTCCCGACCAGGAGCATGGAGTTACTTTAACTTTACACAAGTCGCGTATTGTGGGATGGGCACCTGGCTACGGTTGCTTTAGCGCGTTAGAAAGTTAAGTGTTATAAATTCAAGCTTGCGGTGGACAGGTAGCACCCCTGTACTCTGAGTTTGGCTGCCCAACGAAATGGATGTGTAAAGATGCAGGTACGTGTTTTCCGGTAAGTTTCTCGCCCGCCATCAACACCCGTTGGCTTTGGGTGAATCGGCCAAGCAGTGCTTCCATTTCGGGATTGCGGTCGACAGGTTGCAGACCGCAGAGAGCAGCGTTTATGCATCACTTTCCGGGTTCCGGACGACAAGGAGAACAACTGAGTTGGAAAAATAAACGTATCAGGCGGGTTACTGCTGGTAAAAGGAATAGAAAGAATGGCACGACCGCTCAAAATAGGCAAAAACGAGTTTAAGTTTAAGAAAGATGCACTTGCTTACTACAAAGCAATTTTGAATGCTTACAACTTCGGAGAATCATTGAGTGGGTCTGATTTTCAGGCGGTTGCTGGTCTTCTCGAATATGACTATTTGAACTCTCTTGCAGTGGATGAAGAGACAGAGCAGGAAAGTGAGGATGCAGAAGAAGCGGGCGAAAATAACTTAGATGAGGACGAAGATGAATTCTATATAAAAGATATTCAAGTAGCGCGTGTTCAGTTTAACACCAAATGCTTCGAGGTCTTCTATGCTGATGATACAAGTCAATATATTTCGTACCTGATGTTGATTAACAATAAGAGGTATGAACCCGAAAAGTTGTTTTACGTAGCTTGCCGAAACTCGGTTCACGCTGATATTCGTGCTGTGAAGCAAGCATATTTTGATACCCACTCTGTCAAAGGCCAGGTAAAGTGTCAGGAAACAGGGATTTTATCCAAGTGGACTGAACTTGCCGTTGACCACCGGCAACCTAATACGTTCTCAATTATCGTTGACCGTTTTAAAGAGGTGATGAATCCGGATTTAGCGGCTATTGAATATACGTCAAATGCCCAAAACCAAATCATTTTCAAAGACGAAAACCTGACTGAACGTTTTAGGGCCTACCACAAGAGTAAGGCTACGTTGCGGTTAGTCAGAAAAGAGTGTAACTCAAGCCGGGCAGCAATGGCACGAGTCAAAAAGACAACGCAGGATTTGACAGTTTCCTCCCCGCCAATTACCCCGTCACCAGCCACATCGGATCCTGCTGAAAGGCTTGCCAGTCGGTGAGCATCCGCCCAGCCCCATGTGCCGTCGTCGCTCAGGTTTTTGAGGAGCCGGTACAGGCCGGCATTCAGGCCCACATCCAGCAGCAGACCCGCTATGCCGAGGGTCGTCAGGACGGTACCGGCGGGGCATACTGACTCATATATGGGCTGTTTACGTCACAGGCAATCTGCGTACCATACCCGTGGCCGGTTTCTCTGCGGTGGCGGGCGTCGGCCAAAAGCAGGCTGCCCAGCCCCTGGTTATCGTCGATTCCGCCGTCCATCAGCCCGAATACAATCGCATCCGCTTCGGGTTGGGGCGAGGCCACCGGCGTGAGCCGGGGCTCAATGGTCCGTAAGTGTTGTTGTCAATTCGGGTTTTTCTATCACAATGCAACAACCATCATAAACACAACTAGGTCTGGAAATGACTAGCAAGAATTGTAGCAAAAGTGCATAGCTGGTATTTTTGTAAACAAAAATACATATAATTGTATATTTAATTTCCTGATCGGCATACACACCTTATAATACGTTGCTAAATGATCCACCAGTGCCTGATTGTAATTGTACTCTATAAAATACCTTTAAAAAAGTCCGCTACCTACGCCTCGCTGGTTCAGGCGATCAATAGCCTGACGCCTGCCCCAATCGTTGATCTGTATGTGTACGATAATAGCCCTGCCGCTACACTTATCCCCACATCAATGGACGACCGGCTTACAATCCATTACGTCTCTAACCCTGCTAATCCGGGTGTAAGCAAAGCCTATAACCAGGCAGCGAAGCTGGCGTCTGGTCTCGGAAAACAGTGGATGATGCTACTTGATCAGGATACCGTATTACCGCCCGATGCATTGACTGCCTACCAGGCGTCCGTTGACAGATTTCCGGAAATTTCGCTGCATGTGCCGCAACTATATGTCAACGGTGTGCTGAACTCTCCTTGTAAATACAGGCTGTTACGGGGGAGCCATCTGCCCTTTATCCAGCCTGGCGAGCATGAAGTTAAAGGGCTTAATATCCTGAATAGTGGCGTTCTTATTAAGACCAATGCCTTCAATACCGCAGGAGGATATAATGAAGAAATCCGCCTCTACTTCAGTGATTTCGACTTTTTTGACCGTTATAAGCGCGTTTATCCGGCGTTTGCGGTGACTGATAGTCGCTTTACACACTTTTTGGAGAGTGGCAATTATCAGGATATTGATACCAGCCTTTTCCGGTTCGGGTTATACTGCGAAGGCGCTTACCAGGCTGGACGACAAAGCCTTGTAAAACGTGTAGGTTATTTTCTGACGGTAGGGCTACGTAGTATCAAAATGGCATTCCGCCTGCGTAGTACTGCTTTTATCAGCGTGTTTCTCGAACAATGGATACGGCCGCAGTCATAAAATAAACTAAGGGTAAAGACCACTATTGTTGACATACGAGTATATGCCAGCCTGAAAGGTACTTATACTGCTATGAAACGATCTTTATCAGGCTTTTGCGGCCTGTTATGCTGCATCACGCAACTTGCTTTCGCCCAGACAATCGTCACCGGAACGGTGGTCGACAAGACCTCCGCGAAACCCGTACCCTTTGTGAGCGTGGCGCTCTATCGCCTGCCCGATTCGGTGGCCGTTGCCGGAGAAGTGACTGATTCGGTCGGGCATTTCCGGATTCCCAACGTGAAGGCTGGTAATTATAGTCTCCGTACGTTTCTGGTTGGTTATCAACCGCTCAGGAAGCCACTGAAAATAAGCCGCGATCAGGCACTGGACCTTGGTATGCTGATGGTAGAGGTCGATACCCGCCTGCTGACGGAGGTTAAGGTCACCGGTCAGCGGGAGGCACTGACGATTAAAACCGACCGGCAGTCGTATCGGGCCGCTCAGTTCGGGGCGGCGGCCGGTGGTACGGCCACGGACCTGCTGCGCAACCTGCCCGGCCTGACCATCAATGCTGAGGGCGATGTAAGCCTGCGCGGCACAAACGGCTTTCTGGTGCTGCTCAACGGCAAGCCGGTACAGGCCAATCTGGGAACCCTGCTGAATCAGTTGCCTGCCAACAGCATTGAGTCGATTGAGGTTATCACAACTCCGAACGCACAGTTTGACCCCGACGGCAAGGCGGGCATCATTGCCATCGTTACCAAAAAAGGCGTTGATAAGGGCTGGTCGGCAGTCGTGAACGGCATGCTCGGATTACCTTCTGTCAACGACTTTGGCAATGCCCGTGGCCCCGTGCGTTACAGCCCCGATATGACCCTCAACTACCGGTCGGCCAAATGGGACCTGAGTCTTAGTTCGGCCTATATCCGCAATGACATTGCCGGTCGCCGGGTCGGGGATGTCAGCACGACGCTCAATAACCGCATTACCCGTTTTCCGTCGGAAGGCGAACGGAGTTTCGACCGCCATACGCTCACCAACCGGCTGGCCGTTGCCTATACGCCCTCGGCGCGGTCGTCGTGGAATCTGGGGCTGTACCAAAGCCACCGCACCGAAGACCGCATTGCCGATCTGTTTTACCGGAACACAACCCTCGACGCAACTACCGGTCAGCTGCTGAACCAGCGCGCGTATTTTAACGCTAACCTCGTCCGGAAGCAGGGCGATTTTTATACCGTCAGCCTCGACCATACCCATACATTTACCCGAAAAGCGACGCTGAATGCGGGACTGTTGTATGAGTATGACCGCATCGGCGGCTTTACCAGCAACCGCAACCTGAACCAGACAAATTACCGCGACACGCTACAGTTTTCGTATTCAACCACCAGCCGGCCGATTCAGAACCTACGGGGCAATCTGGACCTGAGCGTACCGCTTTGGGGCGGCAAATGGGAGAGTGGGTACCAGCTACGCTACCAGCAGGATGCGGGTGATTACCGTTACTGGCAGCAGGATGGCAACCGGCAGCCGTATCGCCTGGTGCCTGCCTTTACCGGAACCACTACGATTGACAACCGGATTCATAGTCTCTATATGCAGTTTGGCAAGACGCAGAAGCGGTTGAACTATACCGTTGGTCTGCGTTACGAATACGCCAGCCGGACGGTAACGTCACTACCGGCCAACCAGACGTATTTGCTGCAGTTGAATAACCTGTTTCCTTCGTTCAACCTGCAATTTAAACCAAAGGCAGGACTGGCATTCCGGGCAGGTTATAGCCGCCGGGTGCAGCGCAACAGCAATTTTGCCCTGAATCCGCTGCCGGAGCGCGAGCATTCTGAAACACTTGAACAGGGTGATCCGAACCTGTTGCCGGAGTTTGTAAATCTGGCCGAAATCGGTGCCAGCAAAGAAATCGGCCGCAATACGCTGCTGCTGACGGCCTATTATCAGGGTGTACAAAACGTGGTGAACCGTGTGAACCGCGTGTATACCGATACCATTCTGAGCCGGATTTTTACCAATGCCGGACTGGCGCAGCGGGTAGGGGTAGAGGTGGCCGCCGACCTGAAACTGACGAAAAAATGGTCGCTGTTTGCGGGTGGAACCCTGTACCGCTACCACCAGAATGGCCAGTTGTTTCAGAATGACGTAATTGTGGCGCAAAAGGCCTGGGTCTATTCGTTCAATGCCAATACCAACCTGCAACTGTCGCCGACCTGGTCGGTGCAGGCCAACGTCAACTACCTGTCGAAGCGCGTAACGGCTCAGGGCGAAGACTCCCGCTTTCTGACGCCGAATCTGCTGGTGAAAAAGAGTTTTCTGGCAAACCGGCTGACTATGATGCTTCAATGGCAGAACATCAGCATGGGTTGGTTGCCAGCCAATGAGCAGCGTATCACCACCTACGGCCGGAATTTTTACACCACAACCAACTACATTCAGGAGAAAGACATGTTTCTGCTGAACCTGAGCTATACCTTCCGGCAACTGAGCAAACGGGCGAAGCTGCCGGCCAATGAGTATGGCGACAAGGAATTTTAGGCATTTTTGATACGTTTGTTTGGTCGTAAGTTATTTGCTTTGCACTTTTAAGCCAACAATAGCCGGTCTCGCGACTGGCTATGTTTTTTTTATTAATTACTATAAATTCTATAGAGTTTAAAGTTTTTACTGCGTGTACAGTTACGGGTGGGCATGGAGGTGAAGGGCGACCACGTGGGGTCGCCCGTACGTATAGCTATTGTAAATCAATGATTTATGGAAGAGGATGAATCGCTGCCTCCGAATAATGAAAAAAAATCTACGAATCGACTAAGGGGGGAGGCTGCAAATGCGGACTTAGAGATAGGTGATGATGATTTGACCGTAATGGCTGATAAACAACCCAATCTTGCTGTATCAACGAATCCGTTCGGAAAAGCATCCGGCGATCCGGTGCTGATGGATCCTGAATTTATGATTCGTCAGGCCTTTAGCGAAGATGCCCGCCGTGGCTACGAACTGCTGTTCCGGCGGTACTACCGGCCGTTATGCAGTCAGGCTGCCCGGTTTGTGCATTCGCGGACGATTGCCGAGGACCTGGTGAGTGAAGTGTTTCTCAGCTTCTGGAAAAATCAGGTGCATTTACAGATCAACACCTCGTTTCAGGGGTATCTGTACAGCGCGGTCCGGAAGCGGTCGTATTCGCACCTGCGGCAGGAGTTTAATCTGGATGCCGTACCGGTCGATGATCAGACCGACCGCGAACGGCTGGATACGGGCCATGTCCAGAATCCGGAGCAGTTGCTGCAATATACCGAACTGTATCAGCGGATTGAAGAGACCGTGCGCCTGTTGCCGCCGCAGTGCCAGCGTGTGTTTGTCATGAGCCGCTTTGAAGGCAAAAAACACCGTGAAATTGCGGATGAGCTTCAGATTTCGCCTAAAACGATTGAAGCGCATCTGAGCCGTGCTTTATCGCAACTGCGGCAAACCCTGCGTATGGGGCTTTTCTGCGGGCTGCTGCTGCTGAGTCAGCCCAACGAATGGCCGGTTTCGTCTGTATCCTCACTAACCACGTTAACGGAATGAACAAGGTCACGATGAAAGAAACGTTGTTTGAGCACTTCAGCGGGCGGGCCACACCCTTACAACGGACCATGATTGCGGAATGGCTGCAACAGCCGGAAAATCAGCTGACGTATATGACGTGGCTGGACGAATGGGAGCGCCAGCACCTGCAGTACCTGGCCGACGAAGATACGGCCTTTACGCAACTGTCGGCGCGGATTGCCGAAATGGAACAGCAGGGGGCTGCCACCGAAACGCCGCCCATGCCGATTATCCGGCGGTTGGGCTTTTTCGGGCCGTCGCGCTGGCTGATTGCGGCTTCCGTTACGGTATTGCTGGGTCTCGGCACGTACCTGCTGCGTAACCGGATTATGTTTACCGTGGTGGAAACGGCTTACGGTGAAACCCGCCGGTTTACCCTGCCCGACGGCTCCGACGTGACCCTCAACGCCCATTCGAGCCTGCGCCTGCCACGGTTCGGCTTCGGCGACAAATCCCGCACCGTCTGGCTGACCGGAGAGGCGGCGTTCAGCGTGCGGCACACGGCTACCCACCAGCGGTTTATTGTGCATACCCACCGCGGACTGGACATCGAAGTGCTTGGTACTGAGTTTAATGTCTATGATCGCCCGGGCGGGACAAAGGTTGTGCTCAGCAAGGGCGCCATTCAGCTGAATTACCGGAATGCGGCAAAAACGGAGCAGAAACTGCGGCTGAAGCCGGGTGATGCCGTAAGCGTCAATGCAGCAGGCCGGCTGGAACAGAGCCATCTGCCCGAACCGGCCGTTAGTACGGCATGGCGCGAACACCGGTTTGTGTTTAAACGTACTCCTGTCAGCGAAATCGCTGAGCTGCTGCGCGATAATTATAACCTCGATGTAGTGCTGAAAGATCCGGAGCTGGCCAATCGTACCGTATCGGGTTCATTTCAGGCCGATAACGCCGATGAGTTTCTTCAGGTAGTGGCTGAGCTGCTCGAAATCAACTACCGCCAAAAAGAGAACACCGTCACTTTTTTTGAATAACTAACTGACTTACTTACTCTTTCCGAATAACTTACTTATGCGTTCACATGTACTTTCATCTGGACTGCCTGTCCTGCTTGTAGGCATACTGCTCAGTGGGCCACAGCCTGCCAGCGGACAGATTATGGCCATGGCCCGGCAACAGTCACGTACGTCGGGCAGTACGCCGGCAGTAGTAACCCACCGGCTGGCCGATGCGTTAAACGAACTGAAAAGCCGCTATCGGGCAGACATTCTGTTCGAAGACCGGACGGTTGCGAACCTTACGGTAGCCGCCGATGCACTGGCCGGTACAACGTCGCTGGAGGTAGCGTTGGGCCGCCTGCTGAAACCGTTCAATCTGCGGTATAAACAGGTGAAACCGGGTACGTGGGTGGTTCTGGCACGCAAATCGTCGGCTTCGGCTAACGACGCCCGATTTCCCGCCCAAAGCGAACCGGCTTCCGGCCCGATGGAAGCCAATGCCCCCGCCAACGAAAATACAACCACCGGCGCCATAGCCGCTGCGGCCGAACGTCCGGCCGACATCACAGTAAACGGGACGGTGACCGGTGCGGACAATAATGCCGCGCTGCCCGGCGTCAGTGTTGTGGTGAAAGGCACCAGCCGTGGTACGACCACCGACGCGCAGGGCCGTTACTCGCTCCGGATTCCGGAACCGGCCGGCGCGGTAGTGCTGGTGTTCTCCTATGTTGGCTATGTCGCGCAGGAGGTTTCGCTCAGCAACCGTTCAGAGGTAAACGTCCAGCTGAAAGAAGACAATCAGTCGCTGAATGAGGTAGTGGTGGTTGGGTACGGTACCGTGCGGAAAAGCGACCTGACCGGTTCGGTAACGTCGCTGAAAGCCCAGGACCTGACACGGGGCGCCAACGTAAACCTCCAGCAAACACTGGCAGGCCGGTCGCCGGGCGTGCAGATTTACCAGAAAAGCGGGGAGCCTGGCTCCGCCATGAGCGTGCAGATTCGTGGCATTACGTCGATCACGGGCAATAACGACCCCTTGTACGTAGTGGACGGGTTACCGGTGAACGATGCGGCGGCCATCGGGTCGGCCAGTGCAGGCGGTACAACCAGCAACCCGAACAACCGGACGCCGCTGAATAGCCTGAATCCGGCTGATATTGAGTCAATTGAAATCCTGAAAGATGCCTCGGCTACGGCCATTTACGGCTCGCGGGGCGCCAACGGGGTGGTTTTGATTACAACCAAAAAAGGCAAGGACGGCAAGCTGAAAGTTGAATACAATGGTTCGTACGGGGTACAGAAAGTAGCGAATACGCAGCGCTTTATGACCGGTACGGAATATACTGACGTAATCAACTCGATCATTGATCTGGGTAAGCTGACAACGCCGAAAGTAACCGGTACCAACAGCAATACCGACTGGCAGCGTCTGCTGCTGCGTGACGCGCCGATTCAGACCCACGACCTGTCGTTCAGCGGGGCGGGCGCCAATACAAAATACTACATCTCAGCCGGTTATTACAATCAGGACGGGATTATGCTCAACTCGGCTACGCGGCGTTACAATGCGCGGGTAAATCTCGAAAACGGGGTTGCGCAGAAGTACAATGTCGGCATTAGCCTGGCAACGGCCTACACCCGCGATTACTACAACGCAACCGGTGTCGGGCTGAACGATAACGCCAGTGCGTTGTACATGGCCCAGAACTACGATCCGACAGTACCGGCTTATAACCCTGACGGGACGTACTACCGCTCTTCACTGATGGCACCCATGGACAGCCCGCTGGCCGTCATCAACGGGCAGTATGGAATGGGCGACACGTACCGGACGTTCGGCAATATGTTTGCCGAGTATTTTCTGATGCCGTCGCTGTCGGCCAAGGTACGCGTCGGGATCGACCTGAACGACAACCAGCGTTATTTCTGGATTGACCCGACCACACTGACCGGTTTGTCATACAACGGCTATGCCGACGTGCGGGACGGGAAACGCGGCTACTACCTGACCGAGGGAACGCTGAATTACAACAAGGAAGTTAAGAATCACCGCATTACGGCGGTGGCGGGGGCAACCTACGAGCGTTATACGTCCAGCAGCCTGATCGCCAACTCACGGTCGTTCTCGCTGCCTGACCTGACATTCAATGCTTTAGGTACCGGCGATAACACGCTGAACGGCGTGGGTAGCGGGCGTCAGGAAAACAAACTGGTATCGTTTCTGGGGCGGGTCAACTATTCGTTCATGAGCAAATACCTGCTGACGCTCTCGGTTCGGGCGGATGGTTCGGCGCGGTTTGGCCCGAATAAGCGGTTTGGCTACTTCCCGTCGGCAGCGTTTGCGTGGCGGGCTATTGAGGAAAATTTCCTGAAAAACATCAAAGGCCTGAGCGACCTGAAATTCCGTGCCAGCTACGGAGCCACCGGTAACCAGCCGACGATTAATTACCTCTATTTCTCCACCTTCTCGGCGGGCCGTAACGCGGTCTTCAACGGCAACCGGGTCAGCTCGCTGCAACCGTCGCGCAGCGCCAATCCCGATTTGCAGTGGGAATCAGCGGTGCAGGCCGACATTGGGTTTGACTTCGGATTTTTCAATAACCGCCTGACAGGCAGCATAGATTACTACAACCGGAAAACCTCAAAACTGCTCTACGACATTCCGCAGCCGGTCAGTACCGGATTCGGTAGCCGGATTGAAAACGTCGGCAGTATGCGCAATACCGGTATCGAACTGGCGCTGAAAGGCGTGGCCGTTGACCGCAAGGACTTCCGGGTAGATGTCGGGTTTAACATCACTACCCTGAAAAACCGTGTGCTGAGTCTGGGTAAGGTGTCGCAGTTTATCGGTTCGGGTCCGGGCAGTATCGGGCAGGTGAGCATCCTGAAACCGGGCGAATCCATCGGCTCCTTCTATGGCTATCTGGTAGACGGCGTGTGGCAAACCGGCGATGATTTCGGTCAGGCGCAGTCGGGTGTCCGTCCGGGCGATCTGAAATACCGCGATCTGGACGGCAACAAGGTGATCAACGCCAGCGACCGCGTTATTCTGGGTAAGTCACTGCCGGATTTCTACTATGGGTTCAATACCAGCGTGTCCTACAAAACGCTGATTCTGGATATTTTCTTTGAAGGATCACATGGCGCTAAGATGCTGAACAGTAGCCTGGTTGATGCCTACTATCCGGTTGATTACCGCCGGAACAAACTGGCTGTGCCCTACCTGAACCGATGGACACCGACCAACCCGACCAACGACTATCCATCGTTCCTGCCGAATGATGTGCAGGGTCAGCGGCAGGTGACCAACAAAACGGTCGAAGACGCATCCTATCTGCGGGTGCAGGCGGTGCGCCTGTCCTACAAGCTGCCCTTACCGAAAAACCGGTTTCTCAGCGGTGCCTCTGTTTTCCTGAATGGTCAGAATCTGTACAACTTCACGAAGTATACGGGCTCCGATCCGGCAGCGAACGCTCTCGGCGACAACATCTTACGGATCGATTACAACACCTATCCGTTGACCCGGACATTTACGGCAGGACTTAATCTGCAGCTGTAGGCAAAACCGTAACGCATAACAATCATCCGACATGAAAAAGGCATACAATTATATCGCTTCTCTTGCGCTGGTTTTCGCCCTGACATCCTGTGAAAAAGCGCTGGAAGTAGCCCCCCGCTCTGAGTTTTCGCCGGGCAACGTCCTAACGACCGAGAGCGGCATTAAAGCCCTGCTGTTTTCGGCCTATGCGCAGGCACAGACCCAGACCAATTCACGGTATGTGATTAACGACTCTGAGGTGTCTACCGATATGGGTTTTAATACGGGTGGGGCTGAAAACGGTCAGCTGATCCAGATCATTAACTTTACCTGGGACCCTACACTCGGTACGTTCAACGACGATATGTGGGCGCCCAACTACCGCACTATTCGCGACGCCAACGGGGTGGTAGAGAATATCGACAAGGTAACGGCGGCTGATGCGGTGAAAAAACTGTATAAAGCCGAGGCCCGTGTGCTGCGTGCCCATGCTTATGCGCTGCTGTACAGTTTCTTCGGACCGGTGCCGCTTCGGACCTCAACGACGCAGCCGTCCGAACTGGCCCGCGCCAGTGACGCCGAGATGCTGGCATTTATCGAAAAGGAAATAACCGAATCCCTGGCGGATCTGCCCGATCCGGGGAAGGAAGAAGCCTATGGTCGCCTGAATAAGGGTGTCGCCAACAGCATGCTGGCCAAGTTTTTCCTGAATACAAAACAGTGGCAGAAAGCCGCCAATTCGGCTAAGGCCGTTATGGATCTCAACTATTACGCCCTGAACCCTGATTTTGCGGGTATGTTCCGGATTGAAAACGAAGGGGCGGCCAATAAGGAAATGATTCTGGTGTTGCAGTGCCGTCCGGAAGATCCGTTCGGCAACTGGTATCAGGCCGGTGCCCTGCCACCTGCCTATAAAAGCAGCCCGCAGTTCCCGAACTTCACCTATAAATCAACCATGTCGAACTTTGCCACGCAATACCGGTTACGGACGGCCTTTACGAGCAGCTTTGCGGCGGCCGACAAGCGGTTGCAGCTGATCTGTACGAGCTACGTAAACAGCAGCAACCAGACCATTGACCTGTCGACGGGCGACAACGCGCGCAGCTTTAAATACTGGGATAACAACACAGTGGGCAACAACAGCGGCAATGACGTGCCGGTATACCGGTATGCCGACATTCTGCTGGCCCGTGCCGAGGCTCTGAACGAATTGAACGGCCCGACGGCTGAGGCCACCGCGCTCATCAACCAGGTACGTACGCGGGCGGGGATTCCAAACCTGCCGGCTGCCGATGCGGCGACGAAGGAAGCGTTCCGGACAGCCATTTTCCGGGAGCGCGGCTGGGAGTTTGTGTCGGAAGGCAAACGTCGTGAAGATCTGATCCGTCAGGGAACGTTCATTTCCCTGGCACTGGCGCGGGGAGTCACCAACGCTAAGCCCGAGCGGGTCCTGTTCCCGATTCCGCAGGTCGAAATCGACGCTAACAAACTGTGTGTGCAGAATCCGGGGTATTAAGTCATTATACATTAAGTAAACATGCAAAAGACTATTTTAGCTGCCCTGATTGCGGTATTGACCCTGTCAGGCGTATATGCACAGCCACGGTGGACGGCCGCCCAGGCCGATGCGTGGTATAAGAAACAAGGCTGGCTGCGGGGCTGTAACTTTCAGCCGAGCACCGCCATCAACCAGCTGGAAATGTTTCAGGCGGCCACCTACGATCCGCAGACGATTGACCGCGAGTTAGGCTGGGCGCAGGATCTGGGCTTCAACGCAATGCGGGTTTATCTGCACCATGTGGCCTGGACATCTGACCGTGACGGCTTCAAAAAACGGCTGGACGACTACCTCCGGATTTCGGACAAACACGGGATCAAAACCATTCTGGTGTTTTTCGATGATTGCTGGAACGAAACCTATCTGCCCGGCAAACAGCCGGACCCGAAACCCGGCATCCACAACAGCGGCTGGGTCCGCGACCCGGGCGCAATGCTCGACAGCCATCCCGACAGTCTGCCGATGCTGGAGCGTTACGTGAAGGATGTGATGACAACCTTTAAAAACGACAACCGGATTCTGTTGTGGGACCTCTATAACGAACCGGGTAACAACGGCCGTATCAACAAAAGTATGCCGTTGCTGAAAGCCGTTTTTGCGTGGGCGAAGGATGTCAATCCGTCGCAGCCGATCAGTGCCGGATTGTGGAGCTGGGGCCCGAAATTTGACGAACTGAATGCCTTTCAGCGTGAGAATTCCGATGTGGTTACGTATCACCACTATGGCTACAGCGACAAACACCGGCAGATTATCGGTCAGCTCCGCAAACAGGGCCGTCCGCTGATCTGTACGGAATACATGGCCCGCCGCAACGGCAGTCTGTTTCAGACCATTATGCCGATGCTGAAAGAAGAAAACATCGGGGCGATTAACTGGGGATTTGTGGCCGGTAAAACAAATACGATCTTTGCCTGGGGAACGCCAATCCCGGATGGGAAAGAGCCGGACCTGTGGTTCCACGACATTCTCCGGAAAGACGGCTCGCCGTTTAGCCAGGATGAGCTAAAAGTAATTAAAACGTTAACCGGAAAACAGAAATAAGATGAAGAAACGGGGCATTGTCTTGTCGCTCGCCATGACATCGGCCGCAGCCATTCTGGTTTGTACTGGCTTTGACAAAAAAGAGGAAGAAGCACCGGCTGCGGCGCCAAGGCCCAACATTATTGTGGTGATGGCCGATGACCTGGGATTTTCCGATCTGGGCTGTTACGGGAGCGAAATCAAGACCCCGAACCTTGATTATCTGGCTAATAACGGGCTTCGCTATACCCAGTTCTACAATACATCGCGTTGCTGCCCGACCCGCGCCAGTCTGCTGACGGGCCTCTACAACCACCAGGCTGGTATCGGCAAAATGACCGACAACGAGCCCGAATCAGGCTATCGGGGCCGGTTAACCGATAACACGGTAACGCTGGCGGAAGTGTTGAAATCAGCAGGCTATCAGACCGGCATGACCGGCAAGTGGCATGTGTCGAACACCATTGTGCAGAAAAATGCGCAGGATCAGCTCGACTGGCTGAACCACAAAAAGGACTTCGGCGATTTCTCACCTGTTGACCAGTATCCGACCAGCCGCGGGTTCGACCGTTATTTCGGCAACATCTGGGGAGTAGTGGATTTCTTTGATCCGTTTAGTCTCGTGAGCGGTACGAAACCGGTAACGAAGGTGCCGAAGAACTATTACCATACCGATGCCATCAGCGACACAACGGTTGCCTATATTAAGGCGTTTGCCAAATCGAAATCGCCGTTCTTCCTGTATGTGGCCCACACCGCGCCGCACTGGCCCCTGATGGCGCTGCCGGAAGATATCGAGAAATACAAGGACACCTACAAAGGTGGCTGGGACGCGATCCGGAAAGCCCGCTACGACAACATGGTGAAAATGAGTCTGATTGATCCTAAGACTACTAAATTGTCGGAGCGTTTCAAGAGTGATCTGAGCTGGGAAGCCAATCCGGACAAGGAGTGGGATGCCCGTGCGATGGCCGTACACGCGGCCATGATCGACCGGATGGATCAGGGCATTGGCCGCATGATTCAGACCCTGCGCGAGACCGGTCAGCTGGAAAATACGCTGATCGTCTTTTTGTCGGACAACGGTGCGAGTCCGGAGAACTGCGCCGCCTACGGCCCCGGTTTCGACCGCCCGAACCAGACCCGCGACGGCCGCCCGATTTCGTATGATCTGAAAAAGCAGGTGATGCCCGGACCGCAGACCTCGTTTGCATCAATCGGGCAGCGCTGGGCAAATGTCGCCAACACGCCTTATCAGTACTGGAAAGCGGAATCGACCGAAGGGGGTGTGCATACGCCGATGATCGCTTACTGGCCGAAAGGTATTAAGGCAAAAAAAGGCAGTTTCAGCGCGCAGGTGGGCCATGTTATGGACTTTATGAGCACGTTTGTGGAGCTGGCCGGCGCGACGTATCCGGAAACATACCGGGGTCATGCCATTACGCCATCGACGGGTGCGAGCCTGGTGCCGTCATTTGACGGCCGGCCGGTAGTGGGTCATCCGTGGCTGTTCAATGAGCACTTTGGTGCGCGTTACGCACGTTACGGCGACTGGAAGATTGTGGCGTCGGGTCGCGACACCACGTGGCAGCTCTATAATCTGTCTGCCGACCGCACCGAAACGACCGATCTTGCCGCCAAATACCCCGATAAAGTAAAGCAGCTCGACGGCGAATGGCGTAAGTGGGCCGCCGCTCACAGTGTGTTCCCGAAACCGGCTCCGAAGCGGTAAAATCAACTCCCCGTAGTTGTAACTCCCCGAGGGTTCAAAACCGCAGCCGCGGACGGTCGCCAGGTGGCCCTGCCTCGGGGAGTTTTGCTTGTACATGCCTTGGCACCTTCCAGGAAGTTTTAAACTTCCTGGAAGGTGCTATTTTAAATATGATTGCCTTCATAATCAAAAGTATAGCTTCGGCCTTCGAAATCTCTGACCCTAATAGACTCATCGGATAACACACAGCAGGATTCACCATCCGGATTCAGGAAAATGTCTGCTCCATATTGTTTCCAAATAATCTGACCAGCATGACTTAAGCTGGAGATACTACATTCTCCATGTATAATATAGCTGTCTTTATACGGATAAATACCAAAGCAGGCAATATCGTCAACATCAGATTTCCATAGTAGTGTCAAATCCGGTAAGGCCAGACAAAAAATGCAGGCACCGCAACAGATAACAAGTCGGTGCTCCTCTATAATAAATGAGCTGGCAGACAAACCGGTTGCACCGCCCGTATCGCCGATAACTATACTTCGGGATATGTAATCGCCAACGTAGATCTTGATGCCAATACAGGTAGAAAGTGCATGTGGTTCTTCAGGTATGTAGGCAACGTTGTAATGATGTAAATTATCAGCTGATCCGGGTCGGAATGTGGGGTCTTTAGCTAATTCTATACGGTATTTGTTGGTGATAAACATCTTGGTTTTGGTTATTCCTCCGCAATCCCCATTGACCGGTGCTGGCGGGCGTAGTCGGACTGATCGGGCTGCTCAGTCGCGAAACACGCGCGATAATGGGGGGTAGGAAACAGCTAACAAAAAAATAGAAGAGTCTACAAAAATAAAATACTAAACCCCGACCTTCTTATGGTCGGGGTTTTATATGTATAAGTAGTAAATTGCAGTGCCGGTCAACTGTTACCAGCAGCTGACCAGCCCGAAGCCTCGCCGGAGGTTGAGGCATTTTGTTTTACACTCAAATCATAGCCAAATATGAAGAGAGCGAAGACGAGCAACCCGGTAAGGCAAATACTGAGTTGGCTCAAAATGTATCAGCCATTGATACAAACGATCTTTGGCGCGATACGAACTGGCTTTTCAATGTGGATGGATCAGCATCGACATTGATTAAGCTAGTGTTTTGACAGCGCCTCACCCTGCCAAGGTGGGGCGTTTTTACTTGTACCAAATTTGGTACAAAGATAGTTTGAAAAGTATATACTTTTCAAGTTGACGAAAAAAAACTTGATTTTAATGACAAAATATTATATGCAGGTTTAAATATCTCCAATGCTGGGGTGGGTGAGCGTACTCCGCAAGTTTTATGCTGCAATGCCTAATAGAGGGGGCTATCCTGGTAGATATAGTAATATAGCTGGCCAACTTCCCGGAAGGTAGTTTTTTGTTAATCTCACTCCTCCGCAATCCCCGTTGACCGGTGCTGGCGGGCGTAGTCGGAGGGGGAGAGGGCGAAGATTTTCTGAAACGATTTCCGGAAGTACTTGATGTCTTCGATCCCGACCTGATAGGCTACTTCAGAGACGCGCAGGGTACTCGTCGCCAGCAGCCGGGCCGCCCGCTTCATGCGTACATCCCTGATAAACTCGACGACCGTTTGACCGGTAATGCTTTTCAGCCGCCGGTAGAATACCGACTGGCTCATACCCATCTCCTGCACCAGCAGCTGCACGTTAAAGTCCGGATTCTGTAGCTCAGTCTCCACAATTTTCATGGCCTGTTCCAGAAACGCCTTGTCTGCGTCAGGAATGACCACATCGGCAGGCTCGAGCAAAATCCGGCGCTGGTAGTACTCGCGGAGTTTATACCGGTTCCGCAGTATTGTCATTACCTTCGCGTGAAGCAGGCGGGGGTTAAACGGTTTCGCGACGTAGTCGTCGGCACCTGTTTCCAGCCCTTCCAGCTCGTGCATGGCCGCCGCCCGCGCCGTTAGCAAGACCACCGGAATATGCATGGTTTTCGGGTGCTGCTTGATGCGTTTGCACAACTCCAGCCCGTCGCTGTAAGGCATCATAATGTCGCTGATGACCAGATCCGGCTGGCTGTTCAGTGCTTTCTGCCAGCCTTCCAGTCCGTCGGCGGCCGTCAGTACTTCAAAATCGGCGGCAAAGAGCTGTTGCAGGTACTGACGAACCTCATCGTTATCCTCGACCAGCAGAATGCGCAGCGATTGCGTCGGGAAGGTTTCCGGTTCCGGTATGGCGGCATCGGTCGCCGCTTCCGTTGGGTCCGGCAGGGTAAACAGATCCTCAGGGAGCCCGGCCTCCTGTACATCGGCGGGTGAAAAATGACTGTGCCCGAACGGAAGCCGGACCGTAAAGGTCGTACCCTGCCCGACGTTGCTTTCGACGCTTATTTCACCGGCATGATGCTCTACGAACTGTTTGACCAGGGACAGGCCGATTCCGCTGCCGGTCATGCGCAGGGTCCGGGTGTGGGAAGCCTGGTAGTACGGGTCAAAAATCCTGTCCAGCTCTTCGGCAGGCATGCCGACCCCCCAATCCTGTACCTTAATTTCCAGAAAGTTATTGATCAGCTTTCCGGCTTCGCGCGCTGACTCCTGTTCCGGATGGCCTGTCACGGTGGCCGACAACCGGATTTTTCCCCCCTCCGGTGTGTACTTGAGGGCGTTCGACAACAGGTTTGTCAATACAATTTCGAGTTTACTGCGGTCGAAATAAAGCGGCACCGGTTCCGCCGGAAGCGCTATGGTGTAGTCAAGCGCGTGCTCTTCGGCTTTCAGCCGGAAAATAAGGAAGATCTCTGTCAGAAAGTCAACGATATTTCCCCGGCTGACCCGCAGCGAAACATGGCCGCTTTCAACCTTACGGAAGTCGAGCAGTTGGTTGACGAGGTCGAACAGTTTACGGGTTTGCTGGTGCATCAGCACAATACGGTCTTTGTAGCCCGTCAAGGGGTGTGGGCTGGTAGCCAGTTCTTCCATCGGACCGAGAATCAGGGTGAGCGGTGTCCGTAATTCGTGCGAAACGTTCGTGAAGAACTCCATTTTAAGGTCAGTCAGTTCTTTCTCCTTATCGTTTTTAAACTGTTCAAAAGCGAGCTTATTTTTTAACTCCCGCTGCGTACCGGTTACCCGCCGGTAGACCAGCAAGGCCGCTGTGCCGGCAAGGATGTAGAGCAGGTATGCCCACCACGTGCGCCACCAGGGCGGCATAACCCTGAACTGCATCATGGCCGGCTTGGCCGACCAGACCCCGTCGCCGTTGCTGGCTTTAACCAGAAACGTATAATCGCCGGGCGGTAGGTTCGCAAAGTTAGCCGACCGTTGCCCGGGGGCGGGTTGTACCCAATCGGTATTGTACCCAACGAGCTGGTAAGCATATTGATGTTTAGTCGGATTCAGGTAGTTAAGCGCCACAAACTCCACGGAAAAATCGTTTTCACCGGCGTGAATCGTTACTGTCGGAGAATCGGCAAAGGATCGCGTAACGACCACATCACCGTCCAGCGTATCGCCGACACCAACTGCCTGATTCATCATGCGCAGGCCGGTTATCTGAACGAGCGGGGGCGTAGGTGTGGTTTGCAGCATGTGTGGCCGGAACCAGGAAATCCCGTTGGTGCCGCCAAAATACATGGTTCCGTCGGCGGTCCGGACGGCTGCACCCACCTTGAACGCATTGCTTTGCAGGCCGTCGGTTACGTCGAAGTGCCGCAGGGCTTTGGTTGCCGGCGTAAAGCGGAACAGGCCCGCGCCGCCGATCCAGATATTTCCGTCGGCATCGGTCAGCAGGCTTTCCACGTCTGTTTCCGGCAGCCATCGCTGAAAGCGTTCGATAACCTCCTGCCCGGCCGGCCGCCGACGGAGCCGGTGAAGGCCCCCGCCGATGGTGCCGATCCATACATCACCCAGCCGGTCCTTGAGCAGCGGCCATGCATAGTTGGTGGCCAGACTGTTTGTGTCGTCAGCAACATGACTGAACCGTTTCAGCAGGCGTATAGTGTCTGCCGTTATCATTGTTTTCAGCACACCGGCGTCGCGGGTGCTAATCCATAAAAGATCCTGTTGCGGTTCGTAAAGCAGGGACGTGACCTGGCGGGTCTTCAGCACGTTTTCTGCCGAACTGAGGTAGACCCCTTGCCGGGTGTAGCGATGCAGGCCGGCATTGAACGAAGCGATCCAGATTGTCCCGAACCGGTCTTCGGTAATGTGTTCAATGCTGAGATCATACCATTTCGGCCCCTGTGCATTGTCCGGAATCCGCTCCGGCTGGCCATTCCGGAAGCGATACACGCCGTTGTACCGGGTACCGATCCACAGCGTACCGTCGGAAGCCATAAACAAAGCTGACACATCGACACCGTTGACATTGCCGGACAGCACCCGGCTCAGGTAATTCTGATAGGTATTCCGGACGGGGTCATAGGCGGCCAGCCCGTTACGGGTGCCGATCCAGAGCAGTTGATGAGTCTTATCTTCGCAAATAGCGTTGATGTAGTTATTTGCCGGTGAGGTCTGGCCCAGCAGCTGACGCCGCAGTAACCCGAATGACTGAGCCTGCAACCGTACCTGATTCAGCCCGCCGGCTGAGGTGGCCAGCCAGAGGTTATGAAACCGGTCTTCGAGGATATCGTGAACACGTACGGAATTGATACTGAACGGATCCGTGTCCTGCGGCAGAAAGGTCTGTACGTTTGTTTCGGCAACGGGCAGGGTCTGTCCGTTGCGCAGTCCGGCTTCCATAAGCAGCAGCCCATAGTTGGTACTGATCCAGAGCCGGTCAGCCGTGTCAAGGTAAAGATTTTCCAGACCGGCGAACGTGCGCTGAAACGGGCGCATCGTCAGGTTGGGTAGTTGGGTGAGCTGAGGTGCACCGGCCCACAGTACCTGATTGTCGGTACCAATCCAGAGATCGCCGTGGCGGTCGGCGTGCATCGCCCGGATGGTTGTCCGGCTCAGCTGCGGAATCTGCCTGGCCTGATGCGGTAACCGGCGCGCCTTGCCATCGGCTACCCATAAGCCGGTGCCGAAAGTACCGATCCAGATGCGGCCCTGCCGGTCGGCGGTCATCCGGTTGACGGCAGGTTCGTAGGGGGCGGGTTTGGTCAGATGCACGGCCTGCCAGCCGGTGAGTTTGCCCGTTGTGTCGAATGTGAGTACCTGCGGGCCATAGCGCCAGGTGCCCACCCACAGGCGGCCATGCTGGTCATGGGTAATGGCATTGACATTGGATTCACTCAGCAGGGCAAGCTGTTCCGGAAAGGCATTAGCGCCCGCCCGTTCGGCTATGCTGACAAACCGGTCTTTCGCGGCGTCATACCAGAACAGCCCCGACCGTTCAACGCCTACCCACAGTTCACCCGTATCACTCACATGCAGGCTGCGGATGCGGTTGGCCGACATGCCTGTTTTTGGGTTAACCGGCAGATTGTATTTTTTTAAGCTATAGCCGTCGTAGCGGTCAATGCCCTTGTTGGTGCCGATCCAGGTAAAGCCCTGCCGGTCCTGGGCTACTGCCATGGCATCACTGTGCGATAATCCTTCGTTGACCGTAATATGCGTAAACCGGAACCGGTTGGGTACCTCCTGTGCGGGCAGGCTGGTTCGGGTCAGACTAACGATGAGCAGCGAAAAACGAAAAACAATAGTCCACTTCATATCAGACTACTAATTTACCCCCTTTTTTTGACCGATTCCAACCCTGTTGTTTATCAAAAGTGCCGTAGCTTTGCACTATTCGTATACTCTTATGACTTTTCGATTACTAAAAACGTCGTTAGCGACAGGCGCACTGGCAGGGGCCGTGGCCTTAACGTCCGGCTGGAAGGCCACAACGCCTGCTGGGTTGCCGGTGAAAAACGCGGTGGCTGACACCACGGACCGGCCCGATGAAAACCGGTTTACTAAAGTCCTGCTGTCCAATGACCTGAACGAACCGATGGAGCTGGCCGTAGCACCGGACGGACATGTGTTTTTCGTCGAACGGGCCGGTAAGTTTTATATGTACGATCCGGTACAGAAAAACACCCGCCTGTTGTATGATTTTCCGGTGAAAGCCGTCGATAAGTACCTGAACGGCCTGTTGGGCATGACCATTGATCCCAACTTCAGCAAGAACCGGTTTTTGTACTTTTTTTATACCATTCAGGAGGGCGGACAAACCCGGCAGCGGATTGCCCGGTTCCGGATGAACACCGATAATACCCTGGATGTGGCGTCGGAAAAGTCCATCATCGAGTTTCCGATTGACCTCGAAGTGAGTGCGCACACGGGTGGCTCCATGGCGTGGGATGCCCGCGGGAACCTGTTTATTTCGACCGGCGACAATACCGTTCCGTTTGAATCAAGCGGGTATGCGCCGATTGATTCCCGCGAAGGCCGCCTGACGTTTGATGCGCAGCGCTCGGCGGGAAACCCGAATGATTTGCGGGGGAAAATCCTGCGTATTCACCCGGAGGCTGATGGCAGTTATACCATTCCGGAAGGCAACCTGTTTCCGAAAGGGATGACCGGTACACGCCCGGAAATCTACGTTATGGGTTGTCGTAATCCCTACCGGATTTCGGTCGATCCGGCAACCGGATACGTCTATTGGGGCGAAATCGGGCCGGATGCCGGGACCGACGGCAAGCAGGGGCCGCGCGGATACGACGAAATCAACCAGGCAAAGAAGCCCGGCAACTACGGCTGGCCGTACTTTGTGGGGGATAGCAAACCGTACCACGCCTATGACTTTGCGACTAAACAGATCGGCGAGCTGTTCGATCCGAATGCACCGGTTAACCGGTCGCCGTTTAATACCGGCATGAATAACCTGCCGCCGACGCAGAAAGCAATGATCTGGTACCCATACAACAAGTCTGACGAGTTTCCGCAGCTGGGTGTCGGTGGCCGCTGTGCGATGGGCGGACCGGTCTATCACTTCGATCCGGCCCTGAAATCGCCGGTGAAGCTGCCGGCGTATTACGACAAAGCGCTGTTTGTATATGACTGGATGCGGAACTGGGTGTTTGCCGTCCGGCTGGATGCGCAGCAGAACTACCAGTCGATGGAGCCGTTTATGCCGGCCTCGGGCGATTTTCGCCGTCCGGTTGATCTGGAAGTAGGGCCGGACGGGGCATTCTACATGCTCGAATACGGTTCTGTTTACGGGATTGACAACGAAGATGCGCGCTTGGTCCGTATTGAGTTCAACGCCGGTAACCGGGCACCGGTTGCGAAGATTGCGGCAAAGGATACCATCGGACTCGCGCCGTTTCAGGTGGCGTTCGACGGAAGCGGGAGCCGGGACTTCGACAAGGGCGATCAGCTGACCTATGCGTGGCAGTTCGAAGGTGGAAAAGTCGGGTCAACCGAAGCAAATCCGACGTACACCTTTAAAAAGAACGGTATTTATAAAGTCCGCCTGAAAGTAAGTGATCCGCACGGCAAATCCAGTATGGATACGCTGACGATCCGCGTCGGCAACACCATGCCGGAGGTTGCTATCAAGGTCGCTGATAACAGCACGTTCTTCACGCCGACCCAGATGCCTTTGTCGTATACGGTGTCTGTGAAAGACCGTGAGGATAAGGTGATTGACCCGAAGCGGGTGAAGGTGGTGATGAACTATATTCCGAAAGTCGGCAACGAGCCGATTGTGGGTCACCAGCAGTTGTCGGGCAGTTTCAGCCTCGGTAAGTCGCTGATTGCGGGGTCTGATTGTAAGGCCTGCCACCAGATTGCGGCCAAATCCGTAGGCCCGGCATTTGTGGACGTGGCTAAAAAATACCGCGAAGACAAAACCGCAACCGCGAAGCTGGCGAATAAAATTATTGTCGGCGGGGGCGGTGTCTGGGGCGAACATGCCATGAGTGCCCACCCGCAGCTCTCGCGCGAAGAAGCTACCGAAATGGTGAAATATGTCCTGTCGCTGGCCGATCAGCCGGTCGAAAACCGGATTGCGCCTAAGGGGACACTGGCTCTGAAAGAACACGTCGGCAAGGAACAGCGTGGCCGGTATGTGCTGACCGCTACCTATACCGACAAGGGCACTGTCTATCCGCTGACCCGTACCGATGCGCTGATCCTGCGGCCAAACCGCGTGTTAGGCAGTGAGGCCGATGTTATTCACAACCTCGACCGGCAGGGTAAACGCCTCGGCACTATCCACCACGGATCGTATTTTGTGCTGAAAAACATTGACCTCAAAGGCATTGATGAACTGACCTACCGGTACTCTTCGCAGAACCGCGACGCTACCCTCAACGTACACCTTGATTCGCCAACCGGGCCGGTCATCAGCTCGTTTGCCTATACCGCTACCGGTGCCTGGGACAAATACGTGGAGGCGGGTGCTTCGGTGCAGGCCACTGCCGGCCGCCACGATCTGTATTTTGTTTTCGATAAGCCGCAGACGCCGAATCAACACCTGTTCTCGCTCGAATGGATTGATTTTCACCACAAAGGCGCAGGCGCTGTGTCGGAGGTGAAGGTCAGGGGTAAATAAGATGTAAACGTATGCCACAAAGGCACTAAGGATAGAAGAAGCACAAAGTTGTAGCGTCTTTATCAGTAAATCAAAATCTTAGTGCTTCTTTAAGGCTTAGTGTCTTCGTGGCAAAAAAACGTACCAAACGAATGAAAACAACCGCGTTCTTTTCCGGCCTGGTGGCCGCAGGGCTGGGTATCCTGTTGCTGACAGGCGTATCGGCTCCCCCGAAAAAAGATAACTGGATACAGCTCTTTAATGGCAAAGACCTGAAAGACTGGTCCGTAAAGATTACCGGGCACCCGCTGAACGATAATTACGGCAATACGTTCCGTGTCGAAGACGGCAAAATGGTTGTCCGCTATGACCAGTACGATGCCTTTAACGAGCAGTACGGCCATATTTTCTATAACAAACCTTTTTCAGCTTATTTGCTGGTGGTCGAATACCGGTTTGTGGGCGATCAGGTAAAAGGCGGGCCAGGCTGGGCCATCCGCAACAGCGGGGCCATGTTGCAGGGGCAGGACCCGAAAACGATGGGGCTGAAGCAGGACTTCCCGATTTCACTGGAAATGCAGTTTCTCGGCGGCGACGGTACCCATGAGCGGCATACTGCCAACCTGTGTACACCGGGGACCAACGTCTTTCTGAACGACAAGTTGTTTACGCCTCATTGCGTAGATTCCCGGTCGAAAACCTACCACGGCGACCGGTGGGTGCATGCCGAAGCGCTCGTACTGGGCGATTCGCTGGTGAAGCACATTGTGGAAGGTGATACGGTGCTGACCTATACCAAACCGCAGATCGGCGGCGGTAATGTGAGCGATTATGATCCGGCACAGAAGAAGGACGGGCAACTGATTAAGAGTGGTTATCTCTCATTACAAAGCGAGAGCCATCCGGTTGAATTCCGGAAAGTAGCCATTTTCGATCTGGGGCCATATATGCGTAACCGGAAGCAGCTGCAGGCTAAATTGAAGGAACTGCAAAGCCGTAAAACTCCGTAATTGCAAGCCTTTTTCAATAAAAAGAGCCGGTGTCCAAACAGGACTACCGGCTCTTTTTATTGCTCTGTAAATCAGGAGTGCATTAGCTAGTTCAGAAGAACACTTTCGCCCAGAACCCAGATTTCATCCCGGTTGTGGATGTAGAAATAGCCTTCTTCCGGCTCATCATCCTCAACCGTAAATGTCAGCTGAGGGAAAGGGGAGCCGGTAGATTTCCAGCCGGTAAATTCAAATAACCAGCGGGCGACGCTCTCCGAAACGGCAATGCCTTCGTGAGCCATAATCATGGGTTCGTTATTTTCGTACCCAAGTATGAAATACATCTTGACCATTTTTTCCGGCTTGTTTTGGTATATGAGGCTCTAATATTCCTTAAAGTAAGCTTTTTTTGAACAAGCCGGTTTAAATTTGATCAAAAAGTTAGCCAATAGACAAAAAAAACTGCAACTGGAAAATGATTTACATATTTTGTACATCAATCCTATTGACGGACAACCTTCAGGCGCTTAAACCGCGCACCGGTGCGCACCTCAATCAGGTACAATCCCGTAGCGTTACCAAGCTGTATACTGACCGGTTTACCGGCAGAAACCTGCTCAACCGTTTGTTTGCTTATGCGCTTACCCTGAAGGTCTATAACAGTAATGGTGGCTGCTGGCTCGTCAAGCTCACGGATGATAACATTAACGCTGTTCGATAAAGTCGGGTTACCCAGCACTGTAACGTCCAGCTCTTTAACGGTATTGGCGGCAGACTCCCGGCCGCTAAGCGCACAGCTGGCTTTGGCATCCCATCGGTACTGGGTGAAGTAGTAAGTGCCATCCGGATATTTCTGCCGCGCAATCAGCACAAAAGGATCGATCGTTGACGATGGATTCTGGATATCCTGAATCAGAGCCGGACTATCGATCTGGTTCAGGCAGTTCGTTGTCCAGCCGGTGATGCCTACACTCAGATATTCAATCAGCGACCCATTGCCGCCGTTAGGCCGGAACCGGATCACGCCTGTCTGGCAGTTATACTCCGGCGCAAGCAGCGTAAGCAGAGGCCCCTGGCTGGAAACAGGGCTGTTGCAGCCGGCCGGATTCGTGAGGGATGGTGGCGTTGTTGTACTGCAATTAACCGGACAGGTCAGTTTGTAATTCCAGGTATAACTCACTACCGCTGTCGGGTTGCTTTCCTGACGAGCATACAGCGTAAATGGCTGTACATCACAATAAGGCTGAACCAAAAACGGACCGGCCTGGTTCGACCAGCCGGTTATACCAACCGACAGGTATGAAACCGTGCTGCCATCACCCCCGTAAGATTGAAAGGTAAACGAACCGGTCGCACAATCATAGAGTGGCTGGATGAGGGTAAGCGGACTGGTCACCGAGCAACTGTTGACGGTGGCTGATACCGTTTGCGAAGCAACCAGCGTCCCCGATTGAACCGTGAGTGTATAGGCCTGTGGGCCCGTCTGCTGGGCCAGTAGGGTCTGACTGAACGCTGCACTGGCCGTTGTGCCGGAGACCGGTAGCGTACCATTGGTGAGTGTAAAGGCATAGGGGCTGGCTAACACCCCCACGTTAGCGGAGAACGAAAGCGGCTGGCCGGCACATACGGTAGCCGGCGACACGGTCAACCCTGTCACTACCGGAGCCGCTGTCTCGACCGGGGCGGTCAGAATGGTGCCGTTTTGGCCGACAGCAACATACACATTTCCGCCAAAGCGTACACTGGTAAGATTTTGAGTGGTATTGCTGATTTGCCGTGTCCAGCTGGTACCGTTGGGGGAAGTATAGATCAGACCATTGGTGCCGACAGCAACAAATGTGTTATTGGCATAGATGACAGACTGAAGGATACCGGTATCATTCGGTGATTGCCTCGTCCAGGTAATGCCGTCCGGTGAGGTCTGTATCGTAACAATATTCTGATCAAGGCTGGTCCGTACGTTGCCTACCGCAACAAACAGCCCGTTTCCGAAGGCAATATCATTTGGCGTTTCCAAAGGATAGGTGTATGTCCAGTTCGTTAAGTCAGTTGACCGGACAGAACTGAACCCTACTGTTACGTAGATGCCGTTGCCATAGGCAATGCCGGTGAAAGGGTAAAAGTTGACCGGTGTTGTTAACCGTTGCCAGTTATAACCGTCCGTTGAGGTAGTCAGGATAGCGTCAGTACCCAGGGCAAAGAACCGGTTGTTCCGGAAGCGTATTTTGTATCTGGCCTGCGGGTTATTCCGGTTTGCAAGCCAGTTGAAACCATCCGTTGAACTGTAGGCATTGGTTGATGAATTAAAGACCAGCAGAAAGGCCCCTAATCCATAATCGATGCCAGTCATTTCGTTAGTGGTTGGAGCGGTTTGGCTTAATTCCCAGTTGATACCATCGGTTGAAACGAGGTTTGCGCCCTGACCGCCCACAGTCACAAACCGGCCATTGCCATAGGCAAGGTCGAGCAGCGGCTTGGTGGTGCCCTGCGCACGCCTTGTCCAGGTAACACCATCCGGTGATGTAGTGATAGCCCCGGTTTCACCGACCGCTACATATAAATTATTGCCAAAGGCAACACCGAAAAGGGCAGTAGAGACATTGCTGGTACGGGAAGTCCAGTTGATGCCGTCCGGCGAGGTTCGTATCTGGCCTAAATTGCCGACTGCGGTAAATTGGCCGCTTGCATAATTTACAGCCTGAAAAGAGCCATCAAGCCCACTACCGCTCCGGACGGTGTAATTGACTGCGTCCGGCGACGACAAAATACCGCCAAACGGACTTACATTTACATACAATCCATTTCCATATGCCAGACCATTAGACGGGATAGCCGGGATGCTTTGTTTCGTCCAGATAATGCCATCCGGTGAGGTCACAATTGTACCGGCAATGTAAGCTGCCACGAACTGATTATTCCCGTAGATGATCTCTCTGAGTTCTATCGTCACATCACTATTTCTGGCAGTCCAGATTACGCCATCAGGGGAGGTCAGAATGGTGCCGGTTTCGCCGACGGCCACAAACAGATTTTGGGCATAGGTAATATTGTAAAGCGTCTTAGTGATACCGCTTGTTCGCGCCGTCCAGCTGATACCATCTGTTGAGGTCAGAATGGTACCATTTTCGCCGACGGCCGCATAGCGCTGATTCCCGAATGCAACTCCGTACAGTTTGACTGATGTGCCGCTGATTTGTGTATCCCAGTTGATACCGTCCGTTGAGCGTTTAATGAATCCCTGATCCCCGACGGCGACAAACGCGTTTGTGCCGTATATGACTCCATTCAGATTGATATGCGTGCGGTTTGTCCAGGTGATCTGTGCCACACTTCGGTTAGACAGCGATAAACAACTTAGCGTCAGCAACAAAATCAGGAAATGCAAGCGCGAACGAGTGTGCAAAACGCCTTTTATTGCTAAAGCCGCAAACGTGTGAGTGGGTAGAAAACGATCCATGGTTGGAATATATAGAGGTGAAGTGTAAAGGTAAGTATATTTTCCTTTATTGTCAGTTGACTAATTCGCTGTTTACTTACCGGCTCATTCGCTAACATACTTATCCATCTAACATCTTGTTAGGCAGGATTTAGTACATTTACGGTTTTACAAACCGCCTTTGCATGACCGGCATCAATCAGCCTGATCATATGGATATGGCTACGGCCAATGAACGTTTTGAGTTACTGGCAAAAGCAACAAGAGACGCTGTATGGGACTGGGATTTAGACAAAAACACCGTTTGGTGGAATGACGGCATTAATGCCTTATTCGGGCATTCGGTTGACAAGTTGCCGCCCGGCCCTGAATCCTGGTCCGATTACATTCATCCCGACGATAAGGATGCTGTGCTGACCAGTATTCACGAGGTTATTGATCAGGGTAAGGCAAACTGGTCAGGCGAATACCGGTTCCGGCGGGCCGACGGCTCCTATGCGTACGTTTATGACCGGGGCTATATCATGCACCGTGACGGCAAGTCGGTCCGGATGCTCGGGTCGATGCAGGATGTTACGTCGGTGCGGGAACTGAGCCGTCAGCGCGAAGCCGAACAGGAAAAATACCGGCTGGCGCTACAGGCTTCCGGCCTGGGTACGTGGGACTATAACCTGATGACCGGTGAGCTGATCTGGGATGACCGGTGCCGCGAACTGTTCGGCGTCCTGCCCGGTACACCCGTAAACTGGGATTTGTTTGTCAGCGGTTTGCATCAAGACGACCGTCAGGTTGCCCTGGAGGGCGTTGAGCAAGCCCTGGCAGGCATTAACGAAGGCCAGTATGATATTCAATACCGGACTGTTGGCCTGCATGATAACCAGGAACGCTGGGTACGGGCAACCGGCAAGGCTTTCTTCCGGAACAACGGTGAGCCTTACCGGTTCATCGGAACGGTGCAGAACCTGACCGAGCAAAAGCAGAAAGACATCCTGCTGCGTACCTCCGAAGAGCGCTTTAAGACCGTTATCGAACAGGCGCCGGTAGCCATGCTCGTGCTGAAAGGACCGGATATGGTGTTTGATACGGTGAATGACAGCATGCTCGCCCTGATCGACAAAACACCGGACATTGTCGGAAAGCCGATGCTGGAGGTACTGCCGGAAATTACGGGTCAACCGGTTACGGGTATCATGGAAAAGGTCTATGCAAGCGGAGAGTCCCATTATGCATGGGAGATCCTGGTAAACCTCAACCGGAACGGTCGCCTGGAAGATGCCTACTTTAATGTGGCTTATACGCCCATGCGCCGGAATGGCGTCATTACAGGCATTATCGAAGTGGCAGCCGAAGTGACGGAGCAGGTAAAAGCCAGGATTGCGCTCGAAAAAAGTGAACAACGCTTCCGGACGTTTATTGAGGAAGCACCCTTTGCAATCGGGGTGTATGTGACAGAAGACATCATCATCGAAAACAGCAACAAGGTGCTGCTGAATATGTGGAGCAAGGATGCATCGGTGATCGGTAAGCCCATGGAAGAAGCCATTCCGGAGCTTAAAGGCCAGCCGTTTATCGACTTGCTGAAAAATGTATACCGTACCGGCATTACCTATGATACAACAGAGCAGGAGGCAATGTTGCTGGACAACGGTGAGCTGAAGCCGTTCTGGTTCAACTTCACCTACAAGCCGCTGAAAAACGAAAAAGGGGAGGTGTATGCCATTCTGCATATGGCGGTCGATGTGTCGGCACAGGTAAAAGCCAGGATTGCGCTCGAAAAGGCGGAAGAAGAGCTCCGGAAGGCACAACAGAATCTGGAACGGCAGGTGGAACAACAGACCAGCGAACTGCGGATGACCAATCTGGACCTCAAACGCTCGAATGATAGTTTGCAGCAGTTTGCCTATGTCGCCAGCCACGATCTACAGGAGCCGCTGCGCAAAATTCAGTCCTTCGGGAGTTTGCTCCAGGAACAATACGCCCGTGAGCTGGGTGAGTCAGGGCATGATATGCTGCGGCGGATGCAGCACGCCAGCGAACGGATGTCATTGCTGATTAAAGACCTGCTGGCGTATTCGCGGATCACGACACATCAGCTGACTTTTCAGCCTGTCAGCCTGAATCAGGTCCTGGAAAAAGTAACGGATACGCTGGAGTGGCAAATTGAGGATGCCGGTGCAGAATTGATAATTGACAGACTGCCTGACATACAGGGCGATAGTCTGCAACTGGGACAGCTCTTTCAGAACCTGCTCTCCAATGCCATTAAGTTCCGGAAGCCGGGTGTGCCGCCACGCATTACGGTACGTTGTCAAACCGTAGACCAAGCGCAGCTGTCGCCGGCTGTTCATCCGGCGCGTAAAGCTGCCCGATATTATCAAATCAGCGTGGCTGACAACGGGATCGGCTTCGACAATAAATACCTGGACCGCATTTTTGAAGTCTTCCAGCGGCTCCACGGCAAATCAACTTACGAGGGCACCGGCATTGGTCTGGCGATCTGTCAGAAAGTGGCGGCTAACCACGGCGGAGCCATCACCGCCCGCAGCGAAACCGGACAAGGCGCCACCTTCGACGTGTATCTGCCAGGTTAATTAGTGATTGAGTGATTGAGTGAATAAGGCGGTCACTCAATCACCCATTCACTCAATCACTCAATGTTAAGATACCCGAATAACTCGCTAATTTTCTATAAAATCTCCATAAGTAAACACTCGTTCTTTGTATAGTTCAACTGTGCTCATGCAGAACGAAGAATGAGCCGGATGGGAAGGGATATGCACGAACGAATCAAAAAGTGGGTAGGATGCTGGACCTGCTGGCTGTGGCTGGCTGGCTATGCCGCTGCGCAGCCTGCTCTGCCGTATACAAAAATCCCCCTCGATAATTTTGCCGCCTTTCAGCGCCCGTCGGCCACCACGTGGCGGATTGTTGGCGGGGTGATGGCAGACCGCCATCGCGAAGAGGACCTGCAGACCACGTCGGGGCAGGGCATGCTGGTCGTCCACCCCGTCGTGACGAACCGCGGCAACCTGTTCACCCGCATGACCCACGGCGACCTTGAACTGGAATTTGATTTTCTGATGCCAAAAGGCTCTAATTCAGGTGTCTACTTACAGGGGCGCTATGAAGTACAACTGCTCGACAGCTGGCGGAAAGATACGTTCACCAACAGCGATTGCGGCGGGCTTTACCAGCGTTATGACGACTCAACCAAAACGATTTTCGGTGGTACCGCGCCAATGCTGAACGCGTCCAAAGCGCCTGGCTTGTGGCAGCACATGTATGTCCGGTTCCGTGCGCCGCGCTTCGATGCACAGGGCCGGAAAACCGCCAATGCGCTGTTTGAAGAAGTCAAACTCAACGGCGTCCGGATCCACCTGAACAAAGACGCTACCGGCCCGACTATGTCTGCCGCCTTTCCCGATGAGCAACCCTTGGGGCCGCTGATGTTTCAGGGCGACCACGGGCCGGTTGCATTCCGGAATATTCAGTACAAAGCCTTTACATCGGGGCAGATCCGCCTGTCAAACATGCAGTATAAGGCGTATAAGGGCTTGTATAAGTCAGTAGAAGCGATGGCAGATCAGACGCCGGTGCGGACGGGGACGACCGATACGCTGTCGTGGCGGCTCGGCGACCGGAAGGCGCAGCTGGCCGTCGAAGGAGACATGGAGGTACCCCGTTCCGGCGATTACCTGTTCCGGTTTGTCTCCGGAGGCTGGGGTTGGTTGTTTATTGACGGGAAGCCGGTTATCGATACTAAGGGCAACCGCGATTTTGAACGGTCGTTCTATGCAACGCAAACCCTGACGGCCGGCAAGCACCGGTTTCAGCTGTATTACGGCAACTCCGACGAAAGTCTGGTCTGGTACTATGAAGGCCCCGGCATTCCGTGGACGCCCCTGACAACGCCCCGTTCATACCGCCACACGGTTGAACCCGAACCTTTACCGGTTACCGTCGCCGACCGGACGGAACTGGTGCGCGGGTTTATGCTGCACGCCGGTAAAAAGAATGCTTACCCGATTGCCGTGGGAATACCCGGCAAGCTTAACTATGCCTACGACCTGAATACATTCAGCCCGATTACGGTCTGGCAGGGCCCTTTTGCCGACGTGTCGAACATGTGGGTTGAGCGGGGCGAAAAGCAACTGCTCATGCCGCTGGGCGCACCGATGGAACTGGCCAACCGGCCGACGGTCTGGCAGCCGGAGCGGGCCGATAGTCCGTGGCCCGATTCGGTGCTGATCGATCAGAGCCCGTTTACGCGGTCGGGATACCGGCTGCGGAACAGCCTGCCGGTGTTTTACTATACCTACAAAAACTGGTCGGTCGAGGATGCCATTGCGCCCGCTGCTGACCGCAGGAATCTGACCCGGACACTGACAGTTTCGGCCGACAAACCGGCTTCGGGACTCTATTGCCTGCTGGGTAGTGGTTCGGCCATTGACCCGCTGGCCGACGGCAGTTACGCCATCGACGGCAAACGCTACTACCTCGAACAAATCCGGGGCGGTAAGCCGGTTATCCGGCAAACCACTAAGGGGTACGATTTGCTGATGCCGGTGCCGGCAACCTCCGGAAAACATACCATCACCTACACAATCGTCTGGTAATGAAATTTATAGTTCTTGTGAATAAAAAAGTGCTGCATTTACTTACGGCTTTAATGCTGGGTTATATCCTGACACCGTATGGTGCGGCTGGGCAAGGTATTTTGACAACGGACAAGCTGAAAGCCCATGTCAATTACTTTAACTCGATTGACGATGAAGCCGTCGTAAACTACGTGCCGAATGCAAAGGCATTTGACTGGCTATCGAAAAATGTACCGCTGTTCGATTGCCCGGATTCGGTGCTGCAAACAGTCTACGACTACCGCTGGTGGTCCATGCGCAAACACCTGAAAGAAACCCCCGACGGCTTTATTTTCACGGAGTTTATCACCAAGGTAAACCATGCCGGTAAACACAATGCGATCAGCAGCGCGCTGGGCCATCACATTTACGAAGGCCGCTGGCTGAAAAATCAGCACTATCTGAATGACTACATCAAATTCTGGCTGTACGTCGATCCGAAGCATACCGTGCAGCGGTTTCATGCGTTCAGCAGCTGGGTAGATGATGCCGTCTACAACCGGTATCTGGTCAACCAGGATCAGGCGTTTATCCGCGAAAACCTGCTGACGCTCGACGCCGATTACCGGAAATGGGAAGCTGAGCGGCAGGTGCCGGGCGGGATGTTCTATCAGTTTGATGTGAAAGATGCGATGGAGGAGTCGATTAGCGGGGGGCGTAAGGAAAAGAACATCCGGCCGACTATCAACAGCTACATGTATGGCAATGCGCTGGCGCTGGTGAAGATGGCAACGCTGGCCGGTAACGATACGCTGGTACGCCGGTATACTGAGAAAGCAGCGCAGCTGCGCAAGATGACCATGGACAGCCTCTGGAATGCGGCCGATTCCTTTTTTGAGGTAAAGAAGGAAAAAGGGGGCTTTGCCAACGCCCGTGAGGCCATCGGTTTTATTCCGTGGTACGTCAACCTGCCCGACGACACACCGGCCTATGCTGCACAGTGGAACCAGCTGACCGATGAAAAAGGCTTCCGGGCGCCCTGGGGCCTTACTACTGCCGAACGCCGTCACCCGCTGTTCCGGACCCACGGCTCGGGCCACGGCTGCGAATGGGATGGACCTGTCTGGCCCTTTGCCACTACCCAAACACTCAAAGGCTTGTCGAACCTGCTGACGAATTACACCCATCACGGCAGCATGACGAAACAGGTGTTTTATGACGAACTGCTGAAATATGCGAAGTCGCACACCATGAACGGGAAAATATACCTCGGTGAATATCAGGATGAAAAAAACGGCGAATGGCTCAAGGGCGATAATCCCCGGAGCAAGTTTTACCATCACTCTGGGTTTGCTGACCTGATTATCAACGACCTGATCGGACTGAAACCGGCTGACAACAACGTTCTGGCTATTAAACCGCTGGTGCCCGACGGCCACTGGGATTGGTTCTGCCTTGACCGTGTCCCGTATCACGGAAAAATGATCACCATCCTCTGGGACAAAACCGGCCGGCACTACGGCAAGGGCAAAGGCTTCCGGATTTTCGCTGACGGCAAACTCATCGCCCGGTCCGGAAAACTTCAACCCCTGACCGCTACTCTGAAGTGATAGATGTTCAGTATATTACGCAGAAAAAATGCCCCAACGGGGCTCAATCGCTAACACAGAGCATCACCCTGTGCCTCCCTGACCTGACTATGAAACTCTTTCACCAGATCGCCTGTGCCGTACTGGGCATGCTGCTCCCTGCACTCTCTCAGGCCCAGTCCTATACATTATGGTATACGAAACCGGCCGAAAAATGGACCGATGCCTTGCCGGTCGGCAACGGCCGGATCGGCGGCATGGTCTTTGGCGGCGTCACCCGCGACCGCATTCAGTTCAACGAAGAGACACTCTGGACCGGCGAACCGCGTGACCCTAACCACAAGGGCGCGGTAGCGTATCTGTCCCAAATCCGGCAGCTGCTGGCCGACGGCAAACAGAAAGAAGCCGATGCCCTTGCCGAAGCGCACTTTATGGGCCTGAAAAGTAAGGACGGCAACCGCGAACAATGGACCGCCGACATGCTGGCCGGTAAAGGCATTCCGGGCAATCCGGCCAGCCCGGACTATGACGACAGCGGCTGGAAAACTATGCCGGTGCCCGCCTACGACGGCTGGGAGTCGGTCGGCCTTGACGGCCTCGACGGCGCGGTCTGGCTGCGGACTACGGTGACGATCCCCGACGGCTGGCAGGACAAACCAGTAGTGCTGGACCTGAACCGCATCCGTGACTACGACCGGACGTTTATCAACGGTAAGCTGGTTGGCACCTCGCAGACGCAGGACCCGCGTAAGTACATCATTCCGGCGGGTGTGCTGGTGGCGGGCAAAAATGTGCTGGCCATTCAGGTCCTGAATTACTTTGATAAGGGTGGGGTGGCTGGTTATAAGGATACCTCACGGCCCATTGCCCTCTACCCGCAAGGTAAAACCGCCGCCGACGGGGTAGCGCTGAATGGTAACTGGAAATATGCGATTCAGAGTGACGAACCACCGGCAGTCGGGAAATACCAGGCCGATTACCAGCCGTTCGGTGACCTGTACCTGCGTTTTCCGGGACTTACCAATGCGACCGGTTACCGCCGCGAACTGCTGCTGAGCGAAGCCGTGAGCCGGACCCGGTTTACGGCCAATGGTATACAGTATACCCGTGAGTACTTTGTGAGCCAGCCCGATCAGGTGCTGGTGGTGCAGTTAACAGCCGACAAACCCGGGAGTCTTCAGTTCAGTGCCACGCTGGGCAGTCCGCACAAAAAATCGTCGGTGCGCCGGATTGATGACCGGACCCTGGCGATGGCCGTGCAGGTCCGGAACGGGGCCTTGCGGGGCGAAAGTTTTCTGCGGGTAGAAACGCAGCGGGGGAGTGCCACTGTTTCCGGCGATTCGCTGGTGATAAAGGGGGCTGATGCGGTTACGCTGTATCTGTCGGCGGCCACCAATTATGTGTCGTATCAGGATGTGTCGGGTAATCCGGTGGCGTTGTGTCAGCGGGCATTGGCAGGCCTGAGCGGTAAGTCGTTTGCGCAGATCCGGCAGCGGCATGTGCAGGAATACCAGCCGTATTATAACACGTTTTCGGTACAACTGGGAAGCCCGTCGGCACCGGCGGATAACCTGCCGACCGACGAGCGGCTGGCGCGGTTCGGGAAAACCAACGACCCGTCGTTTATGGCCTTATATATGCAGTATGGCCGTTACCTGCTTATCTCAAGTTCACGCCCCGGCACCCGCCCCGCCAACCTGCAGGGCATCTGGAACGACCTGCTGGCGCCGCCCTGGGGCAGTAAATACACGACCAATATCAACATTGAAATGAACTACTGGCCGGCCGAAGTGCTGAACCTGTCGCCCCTGCACGACCCGTTGTTCGGCATGATTAACGACTTGTCGGTGGCGGGCCGCGAAACGGCGCGGGCGCATTACGGCGCCCGTGGCTGGGTGCTGCACCACAACACTGACCTGTGGCGGGGCACCGTGCCGATCAATGCCGCCAATCACGGTATCTGGGTCACAGGCGCGGGCTGGATGAGTACCCACCTGTGGGAGCATTACCGGTTTACGCAGGACAAAACATTCCTGCAACAGACAGCCTATCCGGTAATGAAAGAGGCGAGCCGGTTTTTCGTTGATTTTCTGGTGAAAGACCCGAAAACGGGCTGGCTGATCAGTACGCCGTCGAACTCACCGGAAAACGGCGGGCTGGTGGCCGGCCCAACCATGGACCACCAGATTATCCGGACACTGTTCCGGTATACGATGGCGGCCGGCGAAGCACTGAACACCGATGCGGCTTTCCGCGATACCTTACGAACAAAAATCGCACAGCTGGCCCCGAATCAGATCGGCCGCTTCGGGCAGTTGCAGGAGTGGCTGGAAGATAAAGACGATACGGCCAACAAGCACCGGCACGTGTCGCACCTGTGGGGTGTGCATCCGGGCAACGACATTACCTGGGAAACAACGCCCGACCTGATGAAAGCCGCCCGGCAGTCGCTGATCTATCGGGGCGATGAAGGAACCGGCTGGAGCCTGGCCTGGAAAATAAACTTCTGGGCCCGCTTCCGCGACGGCGAACATGCGCAGCAGATGGTACGGATGCTGTTGCGGCCGGTGTCGGGAGCCGGTGGGTCATACCTGAATCTGTTCGATGCCCATCCGCCGTTCCAGATCGACGGGAACTTCGGCGGCGCGGCGGGTATGGCCGAAATGCTGATTCAGAGTCAGAACAATACGATTGATTTATTGCCGGCCCTGCCGTCGGCTCTGTCGGAAGGCAGCGTGAAAGGTATCCGGGCACGCGGCGGCTTTTCACTGGACTACGCCTGGAAAAACGGGCAGGTCACCAGCCTGACGGTGACGTCGCTCGCCGGGCAGCCCTGCACGCTGCGTGTCAACGGCAAAGAGGTGAAATTGGCAACGCAGAAAGGGAAAACGTATCGGGTGTTGTAGTGCCGGAACTCCCCGAGGGTTTAAAACCCTCGGGGAGTTTGTTTTTAGCCATTTACAGCTTCGGCAAACCCGACCGCCAGGCCAGTACCGCCGACCGCATACCGGCCACCTGCTCCGGCTGCTGCTCCGCCAGATTGGTCGTTTCCGACGGGTCTTTCCGCAGGTCATACAGCTCCGGATTCGACCCGTCGTCATTGATCAGCAATTTCCAGTTTCCCTGCCGGATCGCCAGGTTCGGGCTTTTGTCGCGGCCTGCCGGATACCGGAACGACTCCGTATTACGGCCATATTCCCAGAACAGCGTTTTCTTGCGCGGCACCGCTTTCCCCAGCAACACATTCGCCCGGTTTTCGCCGTCTGTCCGGGTCAGGTCCGGCTTTGCGCCCGACAGACTGACAAACGACGGGAACAGGTCCAGCGCACTCATCACCGACTCGTCATCGGTTTTACCCTTCGGCGTTTTGGCCGGATACCGCACGAGGAACGGCATCCGGATACCCCCTTCATAGAGCGATAGCTTACTGCCCCGCAAAATACCCGACCGCACGCCCTGAAACGTCGGCAGGGCGCCGTTATCACTCGTAAAGACAATCATGGTGTTGTTGTCGATGCCCAGCGCTTTCAGGCCGTCGAGCAACCGGCCGATCTGCACGTCAAGGTCGGCCAGTACCGCTTTAAATTCGCGGGGCTTTTCCGTGCCTTTCGGTGCCTCGTTAAGCGTCGTTTCGTCGGCTACCCACGGCGTATGCACATCGTCGGGCCAGAGATTGATGTAGCACGGTTTGCCGGGGTTACGCTTCAGGAAGTCCAGCGTTTTGTCGACAAAGTAGGCAGTGCGTTTCCAGCGTTTGATACTGTCCGATTTGGCCCAGATCCAGTCGGTCGAGGTCAGCAGCGGATCGGGGTCGGGACTTTCCCACGTACTGGCGTATTCATCAAAGCCATATTGCCGGATGCCGGGCGCATTGTCGACATCGCGGCCGCCGCCCATGTGCCATTTCCCGAAATGGGCCGTGGCGTAGCCCTGTGCTTTCAGCGATCGGGCAACGGTGGGCGCCGAGGCATCGAGGAAATCAGCCTGCTGACAGGTACGGTTGTGTTTACGGTCGGCCAGAAACGAGGTGATCCGCCATTTGCCCGGCACCGTACCGGTGGTCAGGCCCACACGCGAGGGCGAACAGATCGGAGCCGCACTGTAGTAGTTGGTGAATTTAATGCCTTCCGAAGCGAGCCGGTCGATATTCGGTGTCGGCGGCAGTTGCGGACCTGCCTTGGCGGCGGAGGCACCGGTTTCGCGGTAGCAACCGACGTCGGCAATCCCCATGTCGTCAATCAGGATCAGGATGATGTTCGGTTTTTGGTCAGCCGTTGGTCTGGCTGGCTTTGTGGTGAAAGCCAGTGTACAGGCGCTGATGAGCAGGATAGCAACGGGTATTGCGCGTAAGGTCATTAACGTGGTTTGTGTTGGTTGGCGGTAGCGCAGGGTTAACGGATGCGCTATCGGTTCAAACAAGGTCTTCACTAACCCAAAGCGATTATGGGGCAGGGGTTACTATGTCAGACAGGTAATTGTTAGACCGATTGCCAGACGCCATACTGACGGCCACAGGCTGTGCATCACCGGCGGATACGCGCTGGAGCAACGGGCAGACGGGTAATCCGCTGCTGGTGAATCCGGCGCAGACGGGTAATCCGCTGCTGGTGAATCCGGCGCAGACGGGTAATCCGCTGCTGGTGAATCCGGCGCAGACGACCACATTCTATGCCGTCTGCGAAGCCGGCCAACTGGTCAGCGAGGCCTCCAACAGTATCCAGATTACGGTTTCCAACCCGCTGTCGGTTACCGGCCGCACGGTATATGCCGAAAACGAAACCATTCTATTGACCGCAACCGCTTCCCAGACGGCCGGTGTAAGTTATGCCTGGAGCGGCCCCAACGGCTTTACAGCGACGGGTGCCACCCTACAGCGGATCGGCGCAACGACCGTCTACAGCGGGACCTACAGCGTCACGGCCAGCTCGACAACGGGCTGTGCGGGTTCGGCCTCGGTAGTGGTGACGGTGACGCCGTCGAGCGTTACCTCCTGCACAGGTGTGTCGGTAAGCATAGTGGCCCCGGCCAGCCTGACGGCAGGACAGCCCCTGAGTCTGAGTGCGGTGGTGAGTCCGGCCAGTACCAGTGCGGTCTACAGCTGGAGAGGTGCGAATAGTTTTACGGCTACCACTGCGTCGGCCAGCATCCCGGCCACTACAACAGCCAACAGCGGTATTTACAGTGTAACGGTTACGTGGTCGGGGAACAGCTGCACGGCGACGGCCACGACCACGGTAACGGTTCTGCCGGCCAGTACCACCTCATGTAGCGGGGTTTCGGCCAGTATTGTGGCCCCAACCAGCATCACCGCCGGACAGACGCTGAGCCTGAGCGCGGTGGTGAATCCGGGCAGCACCAGTGCCACCTATACCTGGACCGGCCCGGCGGGCTTTACCAGTACCGCGAGCGCTCCGACCATCCCGAACACGACTACCGCCCACAGTGGTAACTACCAACTGATAGTCAGTCTTCCGGGTGGCTGCACCACCACGGCCAGCACCAATGTGACGGTGATTGTGAGCCCGGTAGTAAGTGCTACGGATTGCAACATCCGCATTGTGGCTAAAGATGCAACCGGCACCGAAACGGATTTAATCCCGCGCAGCACCACCGCCACCACCGGAGGCAGCTCGCTGACGCTGAGTGTCACGCACCTGGACGGCTTAGCCCTCACCGGCTATACCTACCAGTGGAGCCGGCAGTCGGGCACTTCGGCAGCTCTGTCTGTGGGTAGTACGCCGGTGCTTTCAGCTACCGCTATCGGGGAATATAAGGTGGTGATGACTTCACCGGAAGGCAGCACCTGTACGGCCTTCATCACCCTGCGCAGCAAACCATGCCGACAGGTGGCCCATACGTATAACTGTGGCACGACACCCGCTACGCCGGTGGGCAACGTGAACGACCCGCTGTTGACCAACCTGGCCCCCGGCGACACCATCCGCACCGGCGACTTTGATGTGGTAGTAATGACCGTTGCCGGCGGCTCGGGCGGCTGGACGGGTACGGGCTACACCGAAATTCCGTACCTGAAGAACACCCGCATTGCTGTAGAGCTGAAAGGGGCCGTGGTGAATGACTGCTATGAACTGGTGGGCGGCACCATCGTCTCGGCTTATGACCCGAACTGGGGCGGTTTGCAGGATGTGACACAGGTAGTGAACTTAGCGCAGGATGCCATAACGCAGTTAATTGACATCTATGCCAATTATACCGGTACACCGGCGGAACGGGAGAAAATAAGCACCCTGAATGCAGCACTTTGCGCCCGTCTTTCGGGTAACAATCAGTTAACGGCAGAGCAGAAAGCAACATTTGCGGCTGATTGTCAGTCGTATCAAACGTCATCGGCAGCATTTACAGCCTGTTATGCGGCTAATCACCCCGAAACGGGAACGGCTACCGGTGGAAGCGGACGCGTTGCCGCCGGATCGGTACCGGCTAATCAACAGGTTTGTACGTCTCCTGTCGAACAACTGAGCGACTGGAATACTACGTTATCCGGAATAGCCCCTGCGGCATCCAAAGACTCAAATGATATTTTAGTCGGGAAGAAAATAACGATACTGGCAAAAAATGATACCCTGATTATTGATGAACTTAAGATAGTATTCAGAAAAGGGTACTCGTTTACCTATAACCCTACCGTCCGGACGGTCTCTGTTACCGCTCCCGGCAAACCATCGGTTGAGTATGGCATTGCTATTGAAAAAGTAACCGGCATCTTTAAAGGCTTTTACCGGGTTGACTACCTGCAGGGGAATCCGTCTCCTTGTACCATTGCTGATAAGAAAATCGGGTATGAAAATAAAAAGGGCGCAACAGCCTGTGAGGAAGGCTATTTACATCATACAGACCCGTCGGCGTATGAGGAGATATATACTGTATATCCGACCTTTACGATAACCGGATCAGCGTTAGCTTTGATGACTCAGCGCAGCTCAGGAAAAGATCCCGTATGGACTGGTACGGAGAACGGGTACAGTTTAAAGCTGTTTGTAACAGACCAAACCACAACGCCTCAAAATCGGGCCGCAATTGCCAAAGCCGCCAATAAACCGGCATCGACCGATATCAATTTGTGGATTGACCATGGCGCTGATGGGGTGATCCGGTATGAATATTTCTATGGCAGCAAAATAAAGGCAAAGAATCCGGACAGGTTTGCCCGTTTCTTTGAAGCCTGGCTGCAAAAAATAAAACCGGCACCCAGCATGAGTGCTGAAAACCCGATTGCCCAGGTAATTGCCGGCATAGCCTCTATCGTGGACTCTATTCAGATGCCAAGGAAATATTGGGATTGTAACCTGACAGGCCCCGGAAAATATGTGCAATTACCCTGGATTGCAGATGCATCAGGTACCCCAACATATTTCATCACTCAGGAGGACTGGGCCTATTATTGCGGGCTGTACAATGGAACGGTAAATGTCATTGGTGGACTACCTCTTTTCTTAAACATGCTGATCGATGATCAGCAGCGTGCTCAGCTATGGAGCGACCTGAAACTATTGAAAGATATAGAAGTCAGTGACCAAACCGTTACCAAAGTCTTTGAGCTTGTCTATAATCCGGCTCAGAAGTGTGTAACAGCGTATAACAGAGGGTATGCCATCCCAACCGTTTTCTCTCTTTTTGTTGGAATCGGCGAACTGAACCTGCTTGGTAAAGCTAAATCGGCTATTTCCACCCTGTCATCTATGGCTCGTAAACTGCCTGCGGTTGGGGTAGGTATCCGGAAAGGCGTCCTTGCCGGTACGTTAGTGCTTGGCATCACTACTTCGGCGGGTGCCTTCCAGAACATACCGATTACATTAAAAGCCATTACCACCACCGTAAAGTCGGCTGTGCAGATAACCGGGAAATTCGAGAAGTTAACTGATGAAGTGGCAGCGGCCGCCAATGGCCTTGCCGCTACGGGAAACCGGGGCGTACTGGGAGCGAGTGAACTGGCCGTGGAGGGGTTGACGAAAACAATTGCAGGGGCAGAAGATTTAATCATCTTTCAATCGGCCGATAAACTGGCGATAGGCGTTGAAATTATCAATCAGGCCCAGCAAAAAACCTTCTCGGCACTGGCATTCTTCTCAGTTGTTGGCGGAGTCGTAACGTCGTATGTAACATCTGACCCATCGACAAATAACTGTAGCATCTGTACCGGTCGGGCCATGCCGACCAGCCTTTGCACGAAGTTGAGTACGCTGAGCAGTCGGGGGGGCACCAATGGCAGGTCTGGTGTAGAAAAGCTGTGTAGCTCGATACCGGACAATACGCGACTGGAAGCGATTGCCGATAAGTTAAACGGTTTCTCTCCTGATGAAGTGAGTGCGTTTATGGGGGATATTCAAGGGGCAACATGTAGTGCTGACTATCTGTGTGGTAATGTAAGCAGCCTGACACCCGAATTGGTTGAGGCATGGTTGGCCGAACATAAGGCTGTTACTACTTTAACTCGAACACTCAACCGGGATTGGCAGACATTGACCACTATCCGAGATATGCAAACGACGGATCGTATAAAAACAGAACGTTTGTTTACCATCATTAACACCAATGGTAGTGGAGTAGGAATACCTGGCACATTTACAGATCAAGTGATAACTTTACTCAAACGGTACTCAGATGTAGCCTGCCCTACTTGTAATAACCCAAGTGCCTATGGTATACCCTCTTTAAGGCTAGTATGGGAAAATGGGAAATATATGGTTGGCCTTTATGATGCCGGTCTGAGTGCGGCTTACAAACTGTTGAATGGGGGCAGCTACTTAAATCCATTATTCTCAATGCGCTCAGGTACTAATCATATGTTAAGCGATTTACGTAGTAGGGGATTAATTAGGGCTGACATTGATGATTTGGACAATACATTTCCTCTTAGTTCCAAAGAATTTGATGTAAAGCTTACTCCTCCCAATGGGTATATTGAGTACAAAAGCTACACGGAAAACTACGACGCCGGAAAACTAGGTGATATAGGTAATGGAACATGGAGTGATTTTGACCAATTCCTTACATATCTTTCCCAGCCGTCGGTTAGTAGACTCGAAGCTCCATATCTGGAATATATATTTGATGCCCGTAAGATATCTAACAAGGACAATATCAAAGTACAGTTCCAGAAAATGATGCTGACCAAAGATACTCAAGACAATTTTGTGCTTACCAATAAGGGTACTCTAATCTTTGAAACTATCTGGGCAAATGGAAACCTAAGGACAGGTTTATTTGGTAATAGGCTAGAGGTAGCGGCAAAACAGTATTTTACTAATACGTTGGTATCAGATATCAACAGTTCTTTCTATAAGTTCATAGATGTCAAATAGGATGTATAAAAGCAAGACGTTTAAAAGAAACATTATCGCTTTTAAAATAGCTAATAATAAGCTATTGGTGAAAGGACGAGGCAATGTATTGACTTTGGAGGATGAATATCTCAACAAAGACGTATATGATTTCTTTGTACTGGGGAATCTTTTTACATATAACCTTAATAATCAAGGTATTATGCAAAAAACAGATAAGAGTTTTATTAAGGTAACTCCAAGGTTATTTCTTAATTTTACCTTTACTGACAATACCAATTTATGCCTTCTAACTGATAAGGAAACGAATAATAAGTTATTTGCAAACAATCTTGAGCTTAGCAACGAAAAGCTTTTGTTAAACAATTACGATTGGGAGTTTTTGTATTTAAATCATTCTAATCTATACCTATACACCTCACAGTATTTAAAATCCCTTTCTCTTATAGTTAACGAATACGAATGGGAAGCTAATTTGAGCGAATATTGTCGGTATGAAGGATGGCAACAGGAAGGTAAACGCTTGGTTCACGAAGGCAGTATTACTAAAGTTATTGGAGAATATAACGGTATGTTGTGGCTAATTTGTTCGCAACGGCGTTTGCTGGGTTTGTCGCTCAAAACGGGACTGGTAAACGTCAATCTGTTATTAAGCAACTTGCACAACGATTTATTCGCAAATGAACCTTATTTGGATGTTATTGCCGGCGAATTGTCTTTTTTAGAATACCGCTACTACTACGTTATTGACCTGAACACCTTACAGTTAAAAGTAGTACACCGTCTACCGTTTACTGATATACGAGATGTAGTAGAGATGAAAACGTTTCAAGGTTCTTATGTCTACTTTACCTGTATAGTTCACCATTCTGAGAAAGAGAGCTATATATATATCGGCGTTTTTAATCGGTGTACCCTCCAAATCGATTGGCTTGAGAATCTCAACTTAAAAGAAAGTTGGGTGAATCAGCCTCCTCAAGTAGGAGCAAACAAGCTATATATACTAGACACAAGTGGCACCCTGCACATTTTCGAGCGCGAAAGCTAAAAACCATCGAACTTTTTACCCATAAACCCATGCACCACCACTACCCACGTACCACCGTCGCCCTCACCGCAGCCCTAGGCTTGTTGGTGGGTCCGCTATGGGCCCAACCCATGAAACCGGCCGTCAGTACGGATATTCCGCTGAATGCCTATAAGCTTCCACCTTTTCCGGTGGAGGTGCTGCATGTCAGCACGCAGCCGGGTGGAGGCGTCACCTTCACCAGCTACATGCCCATTGCCGGCCGCGTACTGCCCAAAAGTGAGACCCACACCGATGCGTCGGACCGTCCGAAAGGAGCGGAGTTCCCGTCTAATGCAGCCTGTTTCAGTACCCAGACCTACGATGCCGCCGGTCAGCTGACGGCGCAGCAAAGTGAGGTATTCTGTCAGCAGAAACCCGACAGCCCCAACTCAGACTTTGCCGTCTTTGGCACCATCCCTACAGACGGCCCCCAGCGACTTCCCTTCGGCGGCGACATGAGCCAGGTGCCGGTCCGCTATCCGCAGGTGGCCCTGCCCGAGCGCTGGACCGCTACCCCAAGCCTTTACAGCACAGGGGCCGGCCGAATCCACGCCGGGCGAATCCGGCCCGAGCTACTACGGGGATCTGTCGCTTCGGCGCTCCGATTGTGTGGCAGTTTGATGCGAAGCTGCAGCTGAAAAAGCAGCATGTAGTTGCCCTGGCGGCTTCCGATACGCCGGTATTTATCCGCCGGGCTATCCTCAACCTTGGCTTGTAGAAGTCGTCGCCCGTCATTTTATCAGCACCCGGCGTGAGCATCAATGCAACGCTGCGGGCAAGAAATAGCATTAAACTGGATCAGGCCGGTTGCCGGTAAGCCTCTGTCAGCATGTAGCTTGTGCACATACTGACAGGCCCCTGTTGGGCGTAGCCGGGTGGCCCGCTACTCGCTCCGTAATGACCTGACCGGATTCATCAGCATAGTAAATCAAAGCCCAATACCCATAATTGCCCCCAATGGCAGTAAAAAGACTGTTTTTGAGCAGTAGAGCCAGAAAACGCCGTCCGAAAGCTGATATGAACTTTTTACGAACCTGTAGGTTATATGTCCTGTTAAAGCGCTTTCGTGCCTCTTCATAATGAGCGAAATACTGAGAAAACAACTGGAAAAAATCACCCCGGTAACGGATTCCGAATTTGACTATATACTGTCGCATTTCACCAGTAAAAAATTAAAAAAACACCAGTTCCTTGTGCAGGAAGATGACCTGGTACCGAATGATTTTTTTGTGGTACATGGACTCCTCAAAGCCTGTTTTGTAAATCAGGACGGGAAAGAACACATCCTGCAGTTTGCCGCGGAAGACTGGTGGATTACTGATTATCAGGCCTATTTTAATCAAACGAAAGCTATTTTAACGATTGATTGTATTGAGCCTACCGAGGTGCTTTGTCTGTCGCTTTATAACCGGGAAAAGCTGTGCGCAGATATGCATAAGATCGAGCATTTTTTCAGGAAAAAATCAAATGCCGGCTACGTAGCCTTACAGCGCAGGATTTTGTCGCTGTTAAACAGCAGCGCAAAAGAGCGTTATGACCAGTTTCTGCAGCAATACCCGACCCTATTCCAGCGAATGCCCAAAACGTTAATTGCTGCTTACCTGGGTGTTTCCAGAGAAACGCTCAGCCGGCTTTCTGCTTAGTGTGACATACATCACACCAAATTTGTGATCTGCTTCCTGTGCCGGCAGCGCTGATGTGCGGACCTTTGTCGTGTCAAAATCAAACACAGATGACGATACGCAAAGCATTTAAGCGCGTTTTTACCGGAATGATGGTTATGGCAGGTTGCACCATTTTTTCCGGACTGAATCAAGCGGCCGCACAAGTTAACGCAATAAAGAAAATGAATAAGAAAGTTTTGTTTGTGGTTACGAGCCACGATAAATTAGGTGAAACCGGAGAGCCGACAGGCTATTACCTGGGAGAAGTAACGCATCCATGGCATGTACTGAGCGAGGCCGGATATGAGATTGATTTTGTAAGCCCTAAAGGGGGAAATCCGCCTTACTACGGGGCTAATGCTGACGATCCGGTCAACCAGAAGTTCCTTGCAGATAAAAAATATCAGGCGAAGATGCAGCATACCCTGACGCCGTCGGAAGTGAATCCTGCGGAGTATGCCGCTATTTTGTATGCAGGTGGCCACGGTACGATGTGGGATTTTGCCGACAATACAGCGCTTGCGGCTATTGCACAGGCCATTTATGAAAATAACGGTATCGTCAGTGCCGTTTGCCACGGACCAGCCGGGCTGGTAAACATCAAACTGAACAACGGCAGGTATCTGGTTGACGGCAAAAAAATAAATGCCTTCACAAACGAAGAGGAAATTGCGGTAAAGCTGGACAAAGTGGTTCCGTTCAGTTTAGAGTCAACACTGATTGAACGCGGGGCAAAATTTGAAAAATCCGGTTTATGGCAACCGCATGTAACCGTTGATCAGCGCGTTGTGACGGGCCAAAATCCGCAATCGGCACACGGCGTTGGCGAGGCTGTTCTGGCTGAACTGAAAAAGCTTTAGTAAAGGGAAGTGAAGTAGCGAAAAGGCTGTCTGAGCATATCGGGCAGCCTTTTCGTCGTTTTATTCCCCTGCCGCGCTGCCGCGGATACGGATACCGCCTGCGGGTTTATCGGGTGCAGGTTTGGGTGTTTTTCGTTCGTCGTCTGTCAGGGTCCAGATACTCAGGCAGGCCGTATCTGCCGGTACACCTTCCCGTCCGGTGCTAAGGAGCATCTCCGCTTTCCGGATAGCCGCCTTTGAGATGCGTACCGAATCTGGTACCATAACGCCGTTGAGCATGTACACAACGGTCTGCACCGTAGCCGGTAGCGTTTTCTTCGCTCGGTATTCGCGGGGTGTGATCACATCGAACTGCTGATCGGCTCCGATAAGGATGCAGCCATGATCGGCCAGAGGACCGAGCTGTTGAAGCGTAGCCTTATCGATAACGACGTTGACGGACGTAACAAAATCAGGATTGATTTCAGTCACCTTGACAATGATGCCGTTTGCCAGACAAAGCGGTGTGGCCGACCGGTTGATTTGGGTGGAGTCCAGCCACGGGTTGTTGCGTTGGGCCAGTACGGCAAATGGCAGGGAAAACAGCAGGCTGACGGTCAGGATCAGGTGTTTCATGGATTTGTGGGATAAATTAATGGACAGGGCTAAATGTAGGCAAAATACAGTAGTTTACAAGCGCCGTTTGAGTTAATCTGTGATCCTGGTCCGGGTAAAAAAATGCAGCGGCAGATAAAACTTCATGCCGGTTTGCTGCTGTAGGTCGAGCAGTCCGTTGATGGTTTCGACAGTGCTCAGGCCAAGGGCTTGCCGGAGTTGGTTGGCCTCGTTGAGCTCCTGACTGGTTAATTTGTCGGCCAGAAAAGCCGTGTGTTTACCGGTGTGGCCGCTTTTGATGGCTACGTACCACTCGTCAATTTTGGCATAGGCATAGGGCGACATCTGTCCTGACATCACGGCCTGCCACAAATAAGGCTTGAGGACAGGGTAGAGCGTGTCCTGTTGCGCGTGGGCCTGGCTGATGGAGTTATGGTGGCTCAGGATAACAGACGCCCACAGGTCGGTGCCGATTCGTTGCTCGCCTGGATAGCCAACGGTCAGTATGATGTTTCTCAACGCGGCGAGCTGACGCTGGCTGTGGGGCGCAAATCGTTTTATGGCATAACGTTCCTGTGCTTTCGGGCCAACGGTCAATAACGCGCCCAGGGCTTTGCGCTGGTCTTTGCCAAACATCTTCCGGACCTTTTCCCGGACCGGAAGGTTGAGTTTTGCGGTGTATGCCGCCCGTAGTGCAGGATAATCGTCGCGGAGCTGCTTCCACTGCGGATCGGCGGTTAACGGTTTCAGAAAGGCATTACGCGTAACTGACTTCCACGTCCAGCCACCGGCAATGCCTTTTCTGAGGTAGGAAAACACCTTGTCGCGCTGACCGGTTTGCAGGGCCAGTTGAGTGGCTACCTGATAATCCCGCAGGAAAATAAAGCTGTACCGGCTGAATACGGTTTCATACCGGGTCAGCGCCTGATCATACTGCCGGTTAACGATAGCTTCCTGCGCCCCGGCAATCTGCTGATGGTAAAAGCGGTAATCCTGTAAGGTATCTTGATGGTGCCCAGCATGGATTTGCCCGGCATGGATTTGCCGGGCAAATCCGGGATACGTCAGAAGCAGGCAAAGGAGTAAACGGAAGAGGTGCATGAGCAAGGTAGTTGTTGTTTATTGCTCACCAAGTTAAGGGCATGCATCGCCTGTTGACACTCCGTTAAGATACTTTAACGGAGCAGCCTCACCTTCTTTCATCGCGCGACAATCACTCGTTCGCTCTCCCGCTCGTTCACTCTTTAATCCAGCTCAGGTTAAACTGATAGTGGAGGCTGCTGCTGAGGAGGTGAATGATGTTGTCGGGTGTCTGCGTGATGGCCAGGTAGCCCTTCGGCTCGGCGTGCGTCCGGTCGGTCTGAAACGCACCCGTCCAGGCCCCGCCGTTGAGGTAGCGTTCCTTGCCGTCGGTCAGCAGTTTTTTAACCGGCCAGGTCTTTCCCTCGTCGAACGATAAGGCCGCATACATGCCGTAGCCTTTAAACACAGAGCCGTCGCGTTTTCGGAAATACATGCCGGCTTTTGCGCCGTCGCGCTCGTCGGGGTGGTGGGTGAAGGATACCGCCAGCAGCGGCCCTTCGTTGAGGCGGATGAGTGTCAGCCGCTGCCCGCTCCAGACCGGGGGCAGTTCGGAGGCGGCATATGTCCAGGTGTTACCCATGTCGCCCGAGATACTGACCGGCATGCGCAGGCCCACACTGTCGGGGCCGGGAATGTCGTCTTTGCGGCCCAGCGCCAGCAGCCGGCCATCGCTGAGCTGCACCACCCCGGCATGAATCCCGGCAATGAGCGCACCCGAACCACCCGCCGTAAAGGCCGGTGCCTGTTGCCCTTCCGAGGGCATGGTCCATGTTTTGCCGCCGTCTTTGCTGAGGTGAATGGCCGTCCCGCCCGTTGGGCCTGGCTCGGCATCGGCGGCCTGCACCAGCCAGCCTTCTTTGGTTTTAAACATACCGGCAATCACCTGATGGCGTTTGGTGTGCTCCGGACTCACCAGTACCGGTGCCGACCAGGTGGCGCCGTTATCACGGCTGGTCCGCAGCGCCATGGCCAGATTCTGCCAGTCGCCGTCGGTTTCCACGCCGTTCATGTGGTAGAGCGTCCCCGCGCCGTCGTGGAACAGCGACGAGCCGGTCATGTTGCGGTCGGGAACCTTGAAAAACTCCGACGGCTGATCCCATGCCGTCGCTCCTTTGCGCAACCGGCTGCCGAGAACGGTCATTTCGCGCCCTGATTCGGCATCGGTCGAAAACCAGATTGTCAGCAGATCGCCGTTGGGACACCAGGTAATGGCCGGCTGATGGTTGTGGCTGTAGAACGGTATATTATCCTGGCAGTCGGGTTTGCGGACGTACCGCTGCGGCTCGCGGAAAACCGGCTGGTTGGCCGGAACGGGCTTCCAGAGCTGCTTTTGCTGCGAAACACCCTGAAAAACGGCAGTGGCAGGCAGAACCGGCAAGGGTTTGGTCGTCACCGGCGGAGCCTGTACCACGCGGAAGCCGGTCAGCCAGCTTTTATCTCCGGGCAACATCGCCATCCGGTTGGCCGACCGCAGGAACGTCACCGGTGTGCCGTGGCTGCCGCCGCGCGTGATGCGGTAGAGTCCCCCTGCGCGTCCGGCCGGATCGGTTTGCTCGCCGGGCACATAGGGGCCGTACCAGTCCTGGCACCATTCCTCCACGTTGCCGTGCATATCGTGCAGTCCCCACGGGTTGGCCGGTGTCTGACCGGTTTTCAGCGAAACCACTACCGCATCGCGGTCGGTCTGCTGGCTTTTCTGATACACCGCAGGCAGGCCGTTGCCGGTCGAAAAATCGCTGATGGTGCCGGCGCGGCAGGCATATTCCCATTCGGCTTCGGTGGGCAGGCGGTAGGGCTTACCTTCTTTTTTGGAAAGCCATGCACAGAATGCCGTGGCCTCGGTATAAGAAACAAAAATCGCCGCCTCGTCATCGTCTTTCGAAAAGCCGTATTTACCCCGCAGCGCCTTGTGGGCCGGATCAAAAGCTTCATACTGCCGGTTGGTGACCTCGGTGGCCCCCATCAGCAGCGGCCGGCTGATGCGGACACGGTGTACGGGCGACTCGTCGGCGTCTTTACCCTCCCGCTCCGAACCCATGTAAAAGGTACCGGCGGGCAGCGGAACCAGCGCTATGCCGATTGAATTAGTTTGCTGGCCAAAGCCGGTCTGAACCAAACCGGATGTGCAGAGGAAGAGCGTCAGAAAGCAGTGTTTTATCATCGCTGAAAAAGAAAACCGGCGGCTGAAATCCGGATTGTTGCATGACGATGCGGTCGGGCAGGGATCAGGGACTGAACCTTGTATCAATTGTACATAATCCGGAAAATAAAATCGCCCGGAACCGCCCACAATCGCAAAGATTTGCTTTGTTTTGTCGATTAATCCGGCAAAGATGGGACAGGAGGCGGAGAAAAGTAAGCGGAAAAATGTCAAATTAACACGTAAATGCCTTTTATCGGTAAATCACTAATTCGCTCAATAAATAAATTGACATACATGGTAAACGTAAAGCGCTGGTTTTCATATAGCAGTGCCCTTGTTTGTTGCCTGAGTGGCTGGTCTGCCCTGGGGCAGGGTGTCGATGAGTCGCTGAGCCCGGTTCCGTCGGGTTCGTTCTCGTCATTACCTGCGGGATGGTCGCAGGCAGGGTCTGTTCTGATGTCGCCGTATCAGGCCGACGTAAAGACCAAATCGGGAAGCGGAATAATTGTCGGGAAGCCGGGTGCACCGGTTACCCTGCTGTCGAATGCGAAGGATGTCCGGCTGGTGCTGGACGTAATGTTGTCGCCGGGAGCTGATGGCGTGCTGATGCTGGGCAACACCGGTATCCGAGTGGCTGATAGCTGGACGAAGCCAGGTGTGAACGGCAATACGTTCGGGACGGTCATGGGCACGCCGGTCGATTTACCGGCGCAGAATGCCTGTGAAGCACCGGGCATCTGGCAACGGCTGGAGGTAACGCTGCAAAGCGGGAAGCCGGGCAGCGCGGTGCTGGACAAGGTAACGCTGAACGGTATTCTGATCCATGAAAACGTGGTCGTGTCCGGCGCGCAGGGCGCTTCGGCGGGCACGGTAACCCTCAACGTAACGGGCGGCACGATTGCGGTCCGGCCGGTGGGCTACCAGCTGATTTCGGACCGTAAGGTGGCTAAGCTGTCGAATGTGCGGTATAAGCTGTATGAAGCGAAAACCGAAACCAAGTCGATGAGCGAGCTGGCAAACCTGAAGCTGGTGAAAGAAGACACGGTATCGACCGTAACCTACGAAGTGTCGTATGGTCAGCCGCGCTGGCACGGCATCGTGTTTACGGGCAATCTGGAAGTGGAAAAAGCGGGTGTGTATACCCTGGCGCTGCAAAACGGCGGGTATGCCGGTCTGGAGATCGACGGCAAGGAAATCGTGCCGAATACCTACCTTGACCTAGGCCGTATGAATACGGGGAAAATCAACCTGAGTGCCGGTAAGCACGCCTTTACCCTGTTCTTTGGCCGGTCTTGGCCGCGTCCGGGGCTTGGTATGTTCATTGCCGCGCCGGATACAAAATTCCAGCCCTTGCATACGCGGGCCTCGCTGCCGGAGCCTGACCCCGTCGGAACCATTGCGGTATTGGCGAAGGATAAGCCTCAGCTGGTGCGGTCGTTTGTACAGATGGCCGGTGAAAAAGGTAAACGCACCCATTGCCTGTCGGTAGGCACGCCGTCGGGCCTGAATTACACGATTGATCTGAACAAAGACGCGCTGTTGCAGGTATGGCGGGGCAAGTTTGCCGACGTTACCGAAATGTGGTACGAGCGCGGCGAGCCGCAGTTGCTGTTCCCGATGGGCGTGACCGTACCGGTAACCGGTCAGAGTTCGCTGGCTGTATTGGCCAATGCGCAGCAGACCTGGCCCGATAGCCTGCCGGAAAAAGAATTTGATTACAAAGGCTGGAAGCTGGACGCCGACGGCAATCCGACCACGGAATATGCGTTCTTCGGCGGGAAGGTGGCCGATGCGATCCGCCCGGATGCTGATGGCAAGGGGCTGGTCCGTACCCTGACCCTGTCGGGTGTCAGCCAGCCGGTATACTGCCGCATGGCCGCCGCCGCGTCGGTTGAAGAGGTGAGCAAGGGCCTGTACCGTATCGGCGACAGCCAGTATTACGTGCGGTTAGATGCCAAAGCCAAACCGGTTATCCGGTCGTCGGGCGGTAAGCAGGAACTGTTGCTGCCGGTATCGGGTAAGGATGGTTCGGCCAGTGTAAGTTATTCAATTGTTTGGTAATAGGAAGGTTGACATAAATTCGGAATGAAACGCTTCATAAGTGCATTAGGATTAGCAGTAGCATGCGGCGTCACGGCGATGGCACAGTCGTCGCGGCCGCTGACCGAAGACGATTATTATCACATCGTAACCCTGCCCGTTCCCGAAGGCGTCAGCCTGGAAGTGGGCGGTATGGCCGTTCTGCCGGATGGTCGCCTGAGTGTTTGTACACGGCGCGGCGAAGTCTGGATGATCGCCAACCCGTACATGCAGGGCACCCGTCAGCCGCAGTACAGCCGCTTTGCGTTTGGTCTGCACGAGCCGCTGGGGATGGCCTGGCATAACGGTTCGCTCTATGCCACGCAGCGGGGCGAAGTAACCCGCCTGCTCGATACCGACAACAACGGCGAGGCCGACGAATACCAGTCGGTGGTAAAATGGCCATTGTCGGGCAACTACCACGAATACAGCTACGGACCGGTGTTTCAGCCCAACGGCGATATGTTGCTGACGCTGAACCTCGGCTGGATTGGCCGCGGGGCGAGTCTGGCAAAATGGCGGGGCTGGATGCTGCAGGTCGATAAAAACGGGCAGGTTAAGCCATTTGCGACGGGTCTCCGTTCGCCGGCGGGCTTCAACCAGCTGCGCGACGGCAGCATTTTCTACGCCGAAAACCAGGGCGACTGGGTTGGTTCGGGCCGTATGACGCAGCTGGAGTCGGGCGATTTTGCCGGTAACCCGGCCGGTCTGCGGTGGTCATCTGAACCGGGCTCCCCGCTGAAACTGAAAGTAGAGGACGTGCCGAGCACCGGTAAGCCGATGCACGAAGTGGCCAAAACGGTGCCGAATCTGAAGGTGCCGGCCGTTTGGTTCCCGCATACGCTGATGGGTATTTCGACATCCGATATTCTGGAAGATACCACCAGCAGCAAGTTTGGTCCGTTTGAAGGCCAGCTGTTTGTCGGTGATCAGGGCCATAGCAAGGTAATGCGGGTATTCCTCGAAAAAGTCGGCGGTAAATACCAGGGCGCCTGCTTCCCGTTCCGCGAAGGGTTTATGTCGGGGATTCTGCGGATGCGCTGGGGCTTAGACGGCTCAATGTTTGTCGGCATGACCAGCCGTGGCTGGGCGGCCACCGGAAAGGCACCGTTTGGCGTGCAGCGCCTGGTCTGGACCGGTAAGGTGCCGTTTGAAATGAAGGCGATCCGCTCGATGCCGGATGGTTTTGAAATAGAGTTTACGCTGCCGGTCGACAAGAAAACGGCCGAAAACATCGCGTCATACGACATGAGCAGCTTTACCTACAAATACCACAGCACCTACGGCAGTCCGATTGAAGATGCGAAAGCGCTGCCGATCCGTGGCGTGGTCGTGTCGGACGACGGTCTGAAAGCGCGGATTGTGGTTGATACAACCCTGCGGGAAGGCTATATCCACCAGTTGAAGCTGGAAGGGGTGAAGTCGGCGGCCGGGCTGTCGCTGCTGCACAACACGGGATACTATACCCTGAACGCTATTGCGCCTGGTACGAAGCTGACCATTGCTGCTCCGGCCAAAACCCAGCACATGCACCACGACATGGGCGCGATGGCTTCAACAAAGGAAACGGCACCAGCTACTGATAAGAAAGGCGCCGCCAAAACACCGGCGGCTACCAGCGCCAAGCGTGTTACGACGCAACCGGCTGACTGGGCCAACGGCCCCGATCAGGTGGTAACGATCAGCACCTTGCCGGGCCTGAAGTTTGAGCAGGAGCAGGTGCAGGTGAAAGCCGGCAGCCGCATCAAGTGGGTGTTCCAGAACAACGACGATATGCTTCACAACTGCGTCGTCGTGAAGCCGGGTATGGCCAACACGGTTGGCGAAGCCGCCCTGAAACTGAACCTGAACGGTCCTAAGATGAATTACGTACCGAACAACGCGAATGTGTTGTTCCACACGAATATCCTCCAGCCCGAGTCGAACGAGGCGATCTATTTCATCGCACCGTCGGAGCCGGGAAATTACCAGTATGTCTGCACGTTCCCGGGTCACGCATCGCTGATGCAGGGAACGCTGAAGGTCGTTAAGTAATCCTGCATGGAAATCACGGCGGGGGTACGGTATCTAAGTCCGTATCCCCGCTTTTTTATTAAATCCCGGTTTATGAAACATACACTATCCTCCTTAACCTTCTTAGTAAGCCTCGGGTCGCTGGCACAGGCCCAGTCGTTGTCAGAGGCCATCCGTTTAAACCAGGTCGGTTTTTACCCGAATGCGCCCAAGGTGGCGGTGGCCGTCGGTGCCGGGGCCGGAACGTTTCAGGTGATGACTGCTGACAGCAACCGTTCGAGCCGCAGCCGCGCTGTATTTACCGGTAAACTGAGTGAGCCGCGCACCAATGCGATTTCGGGCAAAACAACCCGGCTGGCCGATTTTACGCCCGTGACCCGCACCGGCTCATATGTGCTGGTGATTCCGGAACTCGGCTATTCGTACCCGTTTGAGATTCAGGAAAGTGTGTTGAAGCCGGTGGCGGCCGGTGCCCTGAAAGGGTTTTACTACCAGCGGATGTCGACAGACTTGCCGGCGCAGTATGCCGGGCAATGGAGCCGTCCGGCCGGCCATCCGGATACGCGGGTGCTGGTGCATCCGTCGGCAGCCACAACTCAGCGACCGGCCGGAACGGTTATTTCGTCGCCACGGGGCTGGTACGATGCGGGTGATTACAACAAATACATCGTCAACAGCGGGATCACGATGGGAACCCTGTTGTCGCTCATCGAGGACTTTCCGGCCTATGTGCCCACAGCCGACGCCGGTATTCCGGAATCGGGCAATGCCGTCCCCGACGTGCTGGACGAAGCACTCTGGAACCTGCGCTGGATGCTGACCATGCAGGACCCCGCCGATGGAGGCGTGTACCACAAACTGACCAATCCGGCGTTCGACGGCATGATTATGCCCGACAAGGCAACCAAAGACCGGTATGTCATTCAGAAAAGCATTACGGCTACCCTCGATTTTGCGGCCGTGATGGCGCAGGCGGCGCGGGTGCTGCAACCTTACAGACGGCAGTTCCCGAAACTAGCCGACTCCTGCCGGACAGCGGCCGTGCAGGCATGGGAGTGGGCCCGTAAAAACCCGACAGCACTCTATAGCCAGCAGGCGATGAATCAGGCGTTTGATCCGGATGTAACGACGGGCGGCTATGAAGATAAGGACGCCGCCGATGAATGGATCTGGGCCGCTGCCGAGTTATACGTGACAACGCGGGACGATGCCTATTTCACCGCTGTTAATCTCTTTCCGGACGATAAAACGCCGTTGCCATCCTGGAATCAGGTGCGGACGCTCGGCTATTACACCCTCATGCGCCACGCAAAAACACTGACTAAAACCGGCAAAGCCACCTTGCCCGCCCTGAAACAGCGCCTGACCGACATGGCCGATGCCCTGCTGGCTGATGTTGACAAACAGGCTTATGGCACCGTAATGGGCAAAACAGCCCGCGACTACATCTGGGGCAGCAGTGCCGTAGCCGCCAATCAGGGCATAGCGCTGGTACAGGCCTACCGGCTGACGGGCGACATCAAATACCGCGATGCCGCACTGACTAATCTGGATTACCTCCTGGGCCGGAATGCGGTCGGGTATTCACTGGTGACGGGCTTCGGCGATAAACCGGTGATGAACCCGCACCACCGCCCGTCGGTGGCCGATGGTATTGTAGCACCGGTGCCTGGTTTGTTGTCGGGTGGCCCGAACGGCAATGCCCCGAAGCAGGATAAGTGTAAAGGCTACGCCGAAAACGCCCCCGCCGACGAAACGTTTGTGGACGATTCGTGCTCGTATGCCTCCAACGAAATTGCCATTAACTGGAACGCGCCGCTGGTCTATCTGGCCGCTGCTATCGACGCCATTTTCAGTGAGCTGGACCAGCCGGCGAAGTAGCCCGGATGGGTCAAAACAAACCGTAAGGCCGGAAATCGGTTAAATGGCTATAGTTTTGTGCACTCAAAACAGGATAAGACGATGAACATTGGTGATAAAATACGGATGCTGCGGGCCAAAGAGCAGGGGGTAATTACCCGTTTTCTGTCCGGTAACCAGGTCGAAATTGAAATTGAAGACGGATTCCGGATTCCGGTCATGCGGTCGGAAATTGTGGTGGTCTCACCGATGGAAACCGAGCGCCTCGTGAAACCGGCGGGCATCACGCCGCAGAAACAGGTAACAAGCTCGAATATTGTGTCGAACAACGGGGTGTATCTGGCGTTTGTGGCGCAGAACGACCGCGAGTTTGCGCTGCACCTGGTCAACAACACCGACTGGGACCTGCCGTTTGCGGTTGCCGAAGAACGGGGCAGCATGGTCAACGGATTGCACAACGGTATTCTGCGCGGCAAAACGCAGGTGAAGCTGAATGAGATGTACTCGTTTTCGACATTCGACGACTGGCCGACGTTTCTGGTGCAGGTCATCTGGTCGCGGGCGGGCCGGAATGCGTTCAGGGCTCCGCTGGTGAAACGGGTGAAGTGCCGTGCGCAGACGTTCCATACCAGCAAATCAACCGTACCGGTCCTGAACCAGTCCGGCCATCTGTATCAGTTGGATGATGAAAAGGAAACGGCTCCGCAGAACGTGCAGACGGCGCGTCCGGTGACGGTGAAACCCGAGCAACTGAAAGCCGAAATGCTGAAGCCGAAAGGTGAACCGGCGGCGTCCCTCAGCTTTGAGCGTCCCTCAGCGGTGATTGACCTGCATGTTGAAGCGTTGCTGCCGAAAGGGCAGGGCAACCGCTCAAACGCCGAATTGCTGGAGTTGCAGCTGACCACCTTTGAAAAGTCGCTGGAAGATGCCATTGCAACCGGAATGAACGAAATTACGTTTATTCACGGAGTGGGCAGCGGTACCCTCCGCACCGAAATTCACCGGCGGCTGGGCCGTCATCCGCACATCCGATTCTTCGAAGATGCCCAAAAGCAGAAATTCGGCTACGGCGCGACGAAGGTAGCCATCAAGTGATTGAGTGATTGGAGGCGCCAAGTTAAGGCATTTACGTAAACAAGCAGAATTTGATTAGATTTATCCAGAGAGCAAGTGCCTGCATGTCAATGTCTTATTCACTCAATCGCACATTCACTAATTCGCTCAATAACTTAGCTAATAAAAACTCTGTGTTCTCTGTGCCAATACTCCGTGACCTCTGTGGTTAAAAGTGACCTCTGTGGTTAAAAACAACAAATAGAACCGTAATAAAATGTACAGGGTATTACTCCCAATCATGCTGCTGTTGGGTTTTCTGGTATCTTGCCAGTCGAAGACCGGCACAAGGCTTGACCCGAAAGCCCCGAAAGAAACCTACTCCCGAACCGCTATGGAAGTCCGTGACGAAAAATATCTGTCGACCGTAAACGTCCCCGTGTCTATTTCGATGAAGGACGTGCAGCAGCAGATTAACGCCCAGATCAATGGCCTGATTTACGAAGACAATACCTTCGAGGATAACAATCAGGATAACTTCATGGTCAAGGTCTGGAAACGGCAACCCATTCTGGTGACGGCTACGGGCGGCGCTGACAGCCTGTTCCATTTCACCGTACCGCTGAAAATCTGGGCCAAAGCCGGGGTAAAAGTGCTGGGCTTCATGCAGACGCAGGAAACCCAGTTTGAGATGGACCTGCGCTTTTCGACACGCTTCTCTATCGACCCCGACTGGGCGGTTTCGACCCAGACCAAAGCCGATGGCTACGACTGGATCACTAAACCGACCATCAAGCTGGCAGGCTTTAACGTGCCGGTGACGAGCCTGGTCGGCAAAATGATCGACAAGAATATGGGCATGGTTACCCAGACGCTGGACCAGCAGGTGCGGAAACAGATTGATCTCAAATCACAGGTGCTGAAGGCCTGGAACCTGATCCGCGAGCCGTACCTGATTTCGGAGCAATACCGGACCTGGCTGATGGTAGTGCCGAAGCGCATTCTGATTACCCCGCTGCGGTTTGAAAACAACGTCATCCGCTCAACCATCGGGATTGAAGGCTATACACTGACCAACGTCGGGGCCAGACCGGACGTAAAACCCGCCGTGGCGCTGCCGAATCTGGTGGTGGTACCGCAGGTAAAAGACGATTTCCGGATTGGTCTGCTTAGTGAAGCGAGCTACGAAGAAGCGGCTAAACTGGCAGGGCAGGAGTTTGTCGGCAAGTCGTTTTCGTTTAAAGACGGGGCCTACAGTATTACCATTACCGACATTGACCTTTACGGCCAGAACGAAAACCTGATTATCAAGGCGGGGCTGAAAGGGAGTGTGACAGGGGATATTTACCTGCGCGGCCGGCCTTACTACGATCCGGCCACGAAATCGGTATCGCTGAAAGAACTGGTTTATGACCTGGAGACGAAAAGCCTGTTGCAGCGGGCCGCCAGCTGGCTGTTGCAGGGTACGTTTGCCAAAACGCTCGAAAAAAACCTGACCATTCCGGTCGGATCGCAGATTGACGACATGCAGAAAATGCTGCAGCTCAAACTACAGAATAATCAGATTGCCAAAGGCGTGGTGCTGAACGGCCGGATTGACGAAATACGGCCCGATCAGGTGTATCTGACCTCATCCGCGCTGCTGGCAGTGGTCTATGCCAAAGGCCGTGTCGATGTCAAAGTCGACGGATTGCAGTAGGGGTTTGGCGGTGGCAGGCGAAAGCCGTACCTTTGCCGGGCCTGACCGCCGGAGCGGTCCTGTCGCGCCGGTTCGCCGGTGAGGAAAGTCCGGGCAGCACAGAGCACCATACTTCCTAACGGGAAGGAGGCCGGTTGGGAACGACCGGTCGACAGACAGTGCCACAGAAATGATACCGCCCTGCAAGGGGTAAGGGTGAAATGGTGGAGTAAGAGCCCACCGCCCGGCAGGCGACTGACGGGGCAGGGTAAACCTTATGGGCTGAAAGACCAAATAAGCACCGGATCAGAGGCTGCTCGTCTCTGTTCGCCGGTTTCCGGAGGATGCCGGTGCGGGTAGGTCGAACGAGGTGGCCGGTGACGGTCATCCCAGATAAATGACAGGAATTCCGGCGAAAGCCGGAAGACAGAACCCGGCTTATACGTGCCGGCGGTTCAGGTTTTTAAGCAGCGTATGATGCAGCAGAAAAAAGGCAAATAAAACGCCTGAAACTGTACATCATACGCTGTTTTTTTGTACCTTTGCGCCCACGTTTTACGAGGAGGACGGGTTCCTCCACAAAAACCAACAAGCAAAATGGCTGTTAAAATTCGTTTAGCGCGTCGTGGACGCAAGAAAAGAGCGATGTATGACATCGTGGTTGCACCTTCAGCTGCAGGTCGCGATGGTAAGTTTCTGGAGAAACTGGGTACATACAACCCGAATACAGATCCCGCTACAGTAGTATTAAAGTCTGACCGTGCCGTTTACTGGCTAATGGTTGGTGCTCAGCCAACAGACACTGCCCGTTCGATTATGTCGCACGAAGGTGTGTTGCTGCGTAAGCACCTGCAGGTGGGCGTTAACAAAGGCGCTATTACGCAGGAGCAGGCCGACGAGAAATTCAATGCCTGGAAACAGAGCAAAGATGGTCAGGTTGCCGGTGTTGCTGAGTCAAAACAACAAAGCGAAGCGAAAGCCCGTCAGGATCGTCTGGAGGCTGAGCGTAAGGTTAGCGCCGATCGTGCTGCTGCCCTGGCTAAGAAAAATGTTGTTGTTGAAGAAGCTCCGGCTGCTGAAGGCGAAACAACTGAAGAATCAGCTGAGTCAGCAGAATAATCGCTGGCTTGTCCTGTTATCACAAAAGCCTGTTCCTGTGAGCAGGCTTTTTTCTATTTATCATCTGGCATCGACCGGCAGTCCGAAACAGCCGCCGGCATGCGTCAACTAACAACCGGACATGACAAAAGATGATTGTTATTTGCTGGGCCATATCACCAAAACCCACGGCGTAAACGGTGAGCTGGTCTTTTTTCTGGACGTAGACGATCCGAACGTTTACGACGAACTGGAATCAGTACTGATCGAGGTCAAAGGCGATCTGCTGCCCTATTTTATTGAGTCGATTGCAATTGTGAAAGGCAGCCGCGCCATTGTGGCCATCGAAGGCATCGACACCATTGAACAGGCAAGCCGCCTGATTAAGGCCGATCTGTATCTGCCGCTCGATAACCTTGAGCCAATCGAGGATAATACCCGCTTTTACTTCCACGAAATCGTTGGTTTCCGGATTATCGATACCAATGAAGGGGAGCTGGGCACGGTATCGACGGTGTACAACATGGATACGCAGGACCTGATCGAAATGAACTATCAGGGAAAAGATGTGCTGATCCCGATCAACAGCGATATCGTGCATACGATCGACCGCGTCAATAAAACGCTGAACGTGACGCTGCCCGACGGCTTGCTGGACGTTTACCTGTCTGATGCACCCGATAAACCAGACACGCCGGACGGCGATGAGGCGTATGATGAGGATTGACATCATTACCTGTCTGCCACGGTTGCTGGACAGCTATTTTGCTCACTCCATTCTGCAGCGGGCACAGCAAGCCGGACACGTTGAGGTAGTTGTGCATGACCTGCGCGATTACTCGACCGACAAGCACCACCGCGTCGACGATTATATGTTTGGCGGGGGCGCGGGAATGGTCATGCAGATTGAACCGATTGCACGCTGCATCCGGTCGCTGCAGGCCGAACGGACTTACGACGAAATCATCTACATGACCCCCGATGGGGAGCGGCTGGAACAGCGTACATCGAATCAGTTGTCGCTAATGCAGAACCTGATTATTCTCTGCGGCCACTACAAGGGCGTCGATGAGCGGGTGCGTGAGCATTTTATCACGAAGGAAATCAGCATCGGCGATTTTGTGTTGTCCGGAGGCGAACTGCCGGCCGCCGTGCTGTCCGACTCCATCATCCGGCTCTTGCCCGGCGTGCTGAACGATGAGACCTCGGCCCTGACAGATTCGTTTCAGGACCATTTGCTGGCTCCGCCGGTGTACACCCGTCCGGCCGAGTTTGAAGGCTGGAAAATTCCCGATATTCTGTTGTCGGGTCACGAAGCCAAAATTGATGAGTGGCGGTATGAACAGGCCCTGGCCCGGACGCGCGCCCGCCGCCCCGATTTGCTGGACCGTCATTTAGGAACCGGAAACGATAAAATGTCATGAGTGCAAAACGGGAAGATCCGTCACTGGGTATTCTGAAGAAATTTGTCATCGGGCTGCTGATCATCACCGCTTTTGCGTTGCTGGTTGGCTGGCTGTCGACTAGTTTTTAGCAACGGGTAGTAGCTACCTGAACCAAAGCCACGTCTCAACGATTCACCGGCTGAAAGGGTATATTGACAGGATTGCAGGATAGATTGATTTATCTGCTCATAAAACAGGTAAACCGCATCCGGTAATGTTACCTGCCATAAACCCTGTCGCCGTTTTCTGATGAATCATGAGGACGTGGCTTTTTGTTATTTTGCTCAGTCTGACCGGCCTGCCGGTGACCGGACAGGCAATGCAGTACGGAAATGAGTGGATTAATCCGCAACAGACCTACCTGAAAATACCGGTGGCCGCTCCGGCCCGCTACCGGATATCGTTTACGGCACTGCAACGTGCCGGTGTGCCCGTTACCAGGCTATTGCCCCGGCAGTTTCAGCTGTTCTGGCGGGGGCAGGAAATTCCCGTCCGGATCAGCGGTGATGAGGACAACCGCTTCGATCCAGCCGACTACATCGAATTTACCGGACAGGCAAACGATGGCCTGCCGGATTCTGCTCTTTACCGGCCGCACACCGCTCAGCCACACCCCTTCTACAGCCTCTATTCGGACTCGACCGCCTATTTTCTGACGTGGCGGCTGGATACGCTTTCCGGTAAACGGGAACCGCTCACTCAATCGACCCCTGCCCATACCCGCGCTGAAAGCCGGACCGTACTGACAACCGATTACCCCGCCGGCATGATTTATCCGTTGGGGGCAGGCTACAACAACGGGGTGATCATGAGCCACTACGATATGGGCGAGGGCTGGACGGGACCTGTGCTGGCCGGCGGCAAGCGGGCAGAGCAGACGGTTCGGCTGGAGCAACCGGTGTGGCTGGATGCATCACCGGCGGAGGCCGAATGGCAGTTTACGAGCCGGAAAGCCGGAACGCATCGGGTGCAGGTCTTTGTGGCCGACCGGCTGGTTGGTAGTCTTACGTGGCAGGATTACGCGTCGGCAAGGCTGCGGGTGGTTCTGCAACAGGACGATGTCCGTGGCCAAACCGCGTTGCCAACCGCTTTTGCCGTCACGGAGACCGGCGATGCGGTATCGCTGTCGTATGTGCGGGTGTTTTACGATCAGCAGCCAACGGTGGCCTTGCCCGTACAATCCGTTTCAGCGCTGCTACCGGTGCAGTTCCGGCAAATCGATCCGGCGTCGGCCAATTACCTTATTATCACTCATCCGGTGTTGCGTACACCAACGACCGGCCATGCCGATGCCGTGCAGGCATATGCCGCTTATCGGGCTTCCGGAGCGGGTGGGCGCTACGATACGCTGACAATGTCCATCGGTGAGGTATTTGATCAGTTCAATTTCGGTGAACGGAGTCCGCTGGCCATCCGCCGGTTTGTCCGGTACATGGCGTCGGGTGGTCGTTCGCCGATGCTGTTGCTGATCGGACAGTCCGCTGATCCGCAGCGGGTGCGGAAACTGGCGAATGCCGCCCGGACCGACCTGATTCCGAATGCGGGCTGGCCGGGCTCCGATACGGAACTGGTCAATATATCGGAAACGGAGACGCCGGAGTATGCTATGCCGGTCGGCCGGTTGCCGGTATCCCGTCCGGAACAGGTAGTTGCCTATCTGGAAAAAGTAAAAGCGTACGAAGCGGAGCCGCCTGCACGCTGGCAAAAGCGGGTGCTGCACCTGAGCGGTGGACGGACCCGCGAGGAACTGCGCCGGTTCCGGCACTATGTTGAGACCTATGAGTCGCTGCTGGCGTCGTCGGCGCTGAGCCTGACAGTGCAGACCATGAGTAAACAAGCCGACGCGCCGGTGGAACAACTGCCGGTTGTTGATGCTGTCAACCGCGGAGTGCGGCTGATTTCGTTGTTCGGGCATTCGAGTCTGGATGTCGCCGATGTCGATCTGGGGTTCGTCAGTAACGACCGGCTGGGGTACCAGAATCAGGGTCGTTATCCGTTTTTGCTGGTCAACGGCTGTGCGGCCGGTAATGTATTTTTCGGGCAGCCGACCTACGGCACGGATTGGGTGCTGGCACCGGACCGGGGCGGCATTGGCTTTCTGGCCCATACGCACAACGGATTCTCACCGTATCTGAACCTGTTTTCAACTACGTTTTACGAGGTGCTGACCGACAGCGTATTTTCGGCCCGGCCGGTTGGTGTGCAGCATCTGGAAACCATCCGCCGCTATCTGGCGCGCAACAACTCGTTTTTCGACCGTGCCAATGCCCAGCAATACCTGTTGCAGGCTGATCCCGCCGTCCGGCTGTTTCGTTCTGATCCGGCCCCGACCGGACCGGAGCCGGTTACGGATGAGGTACCGCCGCTGCTTGAAGTAGCGTTCGACGGCCGGCGGCTGGAGGATGACGGGCTGATATCCCCGCAACCGGAGATCACCATTCAGGTTGTGGGTGTCCATGAGCGGCCGGTGCGCACCGATACGACGAATCTGCACCTGTATGTACAGGCTGACCCGTCGGAGGGAACTAACCCGTTCCGGCGGCTTTCGCTGCGCAATGCCCGATGGACCGTTTCGGTAGATGATGTGTTTACCCTGACGTATCGGCCTGAGACACCCTGGGCAGACGGTACCTATCGCTTTGAGGTCCATGCCCGCGATGTGGCCGGTAACCGCGCAACGCCCTATCAGGTGCAGTTCAGGGTAGTGTCCGGTCCGGAGAGCTGGTCGGTGCAGGTCGGGCCGAATCCCGTCGGGCGGCAAACCTGTTTCCGGCTGACAGTCAGCGGGTCTGTTGTTCCTGATGATATGGTTATCCGGATCACTGATCTGACCGGCCGGTTGGTTAATCAGCTAAACCCCAGGCTACACATCGGCAAAAATGAATACTATTGGAACCGGACGAATTTTTCGGGAGACCCATTGCCTGCCGGCGTATATTTGTATCAGATCAGGACCGGGAGCCGGGTGTTTTCCGGGCGGCTGATGCTGGAATGATGCCGGTTACCCGTTAACTAAACTGTAAAAAAACATGCGTTACCTTGATCCAAAAAACGATCTGACGTTTAAAAAAGTCTTCGGTACCCATCCGCATCTGCTGCGCAGTTTTCTGAATGCCTTACTGCCCCTGCCGGAAGGTGAGTGGATTGAATCCCTTGAATACCTGTCTCCGGAAATGGTACCGCCGGTACCGTTGCTCAAGCATTCTATTGTAGATGTCCGTTGCCGGGACAATAAAGGGCGTCAGTTTATTGTGGAAATGCAGCTGTTATGGACTGATAGCTTTAAGAGTCGGGTACTGTTCAATGCCTCAAAAGCGTATGTACAGCAGCTGGATAAAGGCAAAGAATACCGTGGTTTGCATCCGGTTTATGCGTTAAGTCTTGTGAATGAGGTGTTTGAGAAGGAGCTGCCGGCCTTTTATCACCATTACCAGATCGTTCATACGCAATATCCGGAGCGTACGCTGGAAGGGCTTCAGTTTATTTTTGTTGAACTGCCGAAATTCAGGGCACAGCATATCCGTGATAAGAAACTGCAGGTACTTTGGTTGCGGTATCTGACCGAAATTGAAGACAACAGCGAAACGGTTTCTCCGGATTTACTGGAGGTAGACGAGTTACGGGAAGCCGTCGGTTATTTACAGGAATCCGGTTTTACAAAGGATGAACTATTCAGCTACGACAAATACTGGGATAGTGTCAGTACGGAAAAAACGCTGCTGAACGATGCCGAAAAGAAAGGTCGTGAAGAGGGTTTTGCTGAAGGCCATGAAGAAGGCCGTTTGCAGGAAAAGCGTGTGCTGGCACAAAAGCTTCTGACTAAGGGATTTACGACAGCCGAAATTGCCGACATGACCGGCTTAACGAAACAGGAACTTGAGACGTTATTGCGTTGATAACCTGTTGATTCCGGTTATTGCCCTCATACTGCTCTGGCTGATCCTGCTCTGCCTGATTAATCCCAATCACTTTACGTCACCCGATTCGTGGGTATACCTGCGTATGGCAATGTTCCGGTACGGGTGGGACAGCACCTTTCCGGTAGGCTATCCTGGTCTGATTGCTGTCGTTTCTACACTGACTGGCATCTCCGGTCTGTGGGCGTCAAAACTGGTAAACGGGCTTGCGGTTATGGCTTTCGGCTGGTTATGGTCAAAGCGCGTGAGTCGCCTGACGGCAACCCTGATGACCTCCGTTTTTCTGATGGGCCAGTGTCTGCGGATAGCCGCCTATACCTGGTCCGAAACGGTGTTTCTGGTGCTGCTTGCGGAATGGGTATGGGCGTATAGCCGGTATCGCGCATCGGCTGATGGTCATTCGGGTGTCCGGTTGATATGCCTTGGGATGGCGTTGTTTCTGATCCGGTATGTGGGCCTGTTCGTCTGGCTCATGCTACCGGTGCTGAACAGGATTGAAAAATCCCGCGTCCGGCCGCTGATTGACTGGCTGGTAGCCGGGACCGGTCTTGCCCTGTGTGCGGGCTATTTCTGGCTGAACAATGCGCTGACCGGTTCTGCATACGGCGGGGAACGCTGGTTGCCCGTTGAGTCGTTGCCGGAGCTGATGAGCCTTTTAGGGAAGTCACTGCTAAATGAACTGTTGCTGGTCCGCGACTGGACACCTTCGCAGGGCCTCATCCTGCCTTTATCCGGTGCTTTGGTGCAGGCCGGTCTTTGTCTGGCCGGTTGGCGGGTCTGGCAACGGATACCGGCCGATTCACCGGCAGAACCGTCGTCCGTAGCCCGTTACTTTCTGCTGACCGGCATTGGCTATGTCATTTGCCTGTGGGCCATTCGCCTGGTTAGTCCATTCCAGGGGCCAGATGCCCGTACGATGGCCCCGATGACGTTTTTACTCCTGATGGCATTTATGAACTGGCTGGCCAAGCAACCGGCCCGGCAACGGGAAATCGTGCCCTGCTGGCTGTTGCTGGTCATATGCAGCTGGGCACAGGTATGGCCGCAACGCACGCCGGTTCAGTCCCAGCACTCCATAATCAGTAAATCTCCTTCACGGGCCGAAATCCGGACAAACCCGTCCTGCGCGACTTCATTGCTGTTGCCGGTCCGGTAGCCGAGTGTCAGCTGTTCATCGTGCAGGTTATACAGCAGGCCGCTTGTTTCAATGCCATCGACCACCCCGACCGGAATCAGGGAAATGGGGGTGCCTTTTTCGTACCATTTCTCAAACGTACCGACCAGCGGGAAAATGCGCGAATAATCGTCGAACAGGACCATTTTGATCTGGTGTTTATACCGGACGATGTTGGTCATATTAGTGATCGAATGATCGGCCCGGCGACCGGTTGCCCAAATGATATTTACGGCCGGAAAGCCGCGATCAATCAGCAGGTCAATCCCTTTTTCGAGGTCGGTTTTGTTCTGATCGGGCGTATGGACAATCTCAATCGGATACTGGCGTTCACGTACCATGTCCAGATCAACGTCGCGGTCGAAGTCGCCGAGCAGCACATCGACTTTAATGCCAAGTTCGAACACCCGCCAGATCGCGTGGTCGAGCACAACGACAAACGGGCTCCATTCGAGCAACTGGCCCAGTAATTCCGGATCGCAGGCTTCCCCGTTAGCAATCAGCAGGGCAGGTTCCTGTTTTTCGCGGACAATATGATGAGAGGACATGAGTAAAGAGCGAAAGAGTGAGAGGGTGAAAGAGCGATTGAGTGCATGAACGCGTGTTGACCTATCGTTGCCAACCTGTATGCCGGCGTACAATGGCCTGTTTTAAAAAGTATTCGTCTGTTGAATGAGTATTGGTCATAATGCTTAGTTTTGACGCGGACAACGTATCATGCCGCAAAAATACGATGAAACGGGTAGTTTGGCTTTTTCTCATGGGAAGTTTGCAGGCGTGTGCGCCACAAATCAGCACGTCTGTCAACAAACTGTACCCGCCCCTGGCCGAACATGATCTGGTCGTTGTGTTTGATGAAAATGAGACTTATGATTCCACATCAGCCGAACGCATCGGCGAAGTAAATGTTTTGGAAGGCAGTTTGTCGCTGGGGTGCAGCTTCGACGATGTAAAGAATCTGGCCCGTAATCAGGCCCGTATTCTGGGGGCTAATGCCCTGAAAATCTATGAGCATAAGTACCCGAATGTGTTCAGTACCTGCCACCGGATCCGCGCCGTTGCGCTGCGGTTTAAAGACCTCGCACCCTACGAAAAGGAAATCAGCTGGCACCCCGACCGCCATTTGCAGTGGAAGAATTTTAAGGGCCGGATCCGCGAAGCATCTACTGCTCTGGCCGAAACCCGTTGCTCAATTGTGGTACTGCCGAAAGTAAAGCCGGGATGGAAAATCCGCGTTGATCCCGAGGTATATACCTATTTTAATGCCGAATTTTCGTGGGTGCGGGCTGAGGGTAAAAACGACCTCGTTCTGCAACACGAACAACTGCATTTCGACATTGCCGAACTGTTTGCCCGCAAACTCAGGAAGGCCTATGAGGGTAAAATCAGGGATATGCGCTCGTGGAACCTTTACGGCGAAAAACTGTACTGGGAGCTCATCAAGGAATACGAGCGTTATCAGGACGAATATGACCGCGACATTTATGCCGACGCCACCCGGCAACCCGAATGGACAGCCAGAGTCCGCGCCGAAATGACCGCCCTGAGCCGGTATGCCATTAATTAGCGTATCGGCAGAACAACACCCACACCGTGTTCGGTTGCCTGAATCAGCTGGGTTTGCTGCTTATCCCTGTTTTTGAAAATCAGAAAGTTTACGACATCAAATGCCAGCAGAAAGCCGCCCTGCACAATTACCGCCTTGCCGAAACCGCGCAGCTGATCGCGGCGGGAGATTTCGGCCGGGCGGTTGGCACGTTCGATGAGGTAGGCTCCGCCCATCAGGTAGGCAACATCAAGACCGGCGTTGAGCAGCAGGATTTGTTTCATTTTTTCGTGTTCTGTAACGGCCTCTGCCAGTGATTCCGTCCCTGCCTGTCTGCGCGCACCCAACAGCCCGAAACCAGCGATACCGAGGTTAACAAGGTTCCAGTAAACGCCCATGCGGTGGAAGTATTTGGTCTCGCCCGTCGTTTGGGAAGCAGCAATTCCGCTGGCCGCAATGTTGGCCAGGGCGTAACCGCCGAGCGTCAGGCCAATGATGCGCTGGTGCTGCATCCGCTGCCGCGTAAATTCAGGTACGTCTACTGCTTTGGGGGCTGTCTGGGCCTGTGCTGCGAAGCCGGCCACACAGGAACCCAACGCCAGTAATAGTCGTCTCCGGGTTGTCATCCGAGTTAGTTTAATGGTATTACCATACAACTCATAACCGGCAGGTGTGTTTCGGAGATTGGTAAATCTAGCCTTCCCGGTTAAAATCCCGCTTCCCGCCGGATTTTTCCATAAGCTGCGTTGATTTGATGACGATGTCGTGGGAGAATGCTTTACACATGTCGTAGATGGTCAGGGCGGCTACTGATGCGCCCACCAGCGCCTCCATCTCAACGCCGGTTTTGCCCTCGGTCGAGACCGTACAGTCGACAATGGCGTCGTGGCCGTCGGTAGTGATGGTAATCCGGCAGTTGTCGAGACCCAGCGAATGGCAGAGCGGAATGAGCTCGTCTGTCCGTTTGGCAGCCATGGTGCCGGCAATGATAGCGGTCTGAAAAACAGGGCCTTTCTTTGTCTGGATGTCGTTGCTGTCGAGGTGTGTCATCACCTCTTCGGGCAACACCACAATGCTGCGGGCACGGGCGGTGCGTTTCGTGACAGCCTTCTGGCCGACATCAACCATCGATGGATTACCCTGTGCGTCGAGATGCGAGAAATCTTTCATATACCTTTGCGAATAAAATCGTCAGGAAACGTAACCTGCGTAAGAACGCGCACAAACATACTATGATTTCTGTAATTGACGCTACGGCCATCATTCAGACGCACCTGCTCCGGTTGCCGGCCGAAACTACGCCGCTGGACATGGCCACCGGCCGGATACTGCGCGAACCCGTCACGGCCGACCGTGATTTTCCGCCGTTTGACCGCGTGACGATGGACGGAATCGCTTTCCGGTATGAGGCTTTTGCCGCCGGACAGCGCACCTTCCGGATTGAAGGAACGCAGTTTGCCGGTCAGCCGCAGCAAACCCTGCAACACCCTGACGCCTGTTGGGAGGTGATGACGGGAGCCATGCTGCCAATCGGCGCCGATACCGTGATCCGGTACGAAGATATCAAAACTACCGGCGGACAGGCGACGATTCAGGTTGACAACCTTACTGAGGGTCAGAATATTCACCGGCAAGGCGTTGACCGCCGGTCGGGCGATGGGCTGATTCAGGCGGGACAGGTAATGCAGCCCGCCCACATTGCCGTGGCGGCAACGGTCGGGAAAGCAACAGTAGAAACTACCCGTTTGCCGCGGGTTGCCCTGATTTCAACGGGGGATGAACTGGTGGGCGTTGGTGAAACGCCGTTGCCGCACCAGATCCGGCAATCCAATACCTGGATGATCCGTGCGGTGCTGGCAGGTATGGGGATTCAGGCATCGCTCCACCATATTCACGACGACCGGCAGACGCTGACGGATGAACTGGGTAAACTGCTGGCGGAAAATGACCTATTGATTCTGAGTGGCGGCGTGTCGGCCGGCAAAGCTGATTTTGTGCCCGACGTGCTGACGGCCCTGGGCGTGCAGCGGCATTTCCATCAGGTTGCCCAGCGGCCGGGTAAACCGCTTTGGTTTGGGTCAACGGCCGGCGATCAGCAGGTCGTATTCGCCTTGCCGGGCAATCCGGTATCGACCACCATGTGTGTGTACCGCTACATTGTGCCGCACCTGCGGGCTTCGGTTGGCTTACCTGCGGCACCGGCATTGACTGCGGCCCTGGCCCGTGACTTCACCTTTAAACCGCCCCTGACGTTCTTTCTGCCGGTTAGCCTGGCCGTTGCCACCGACGGGAAACTAACCGCAGAGCCGTTGCCGGGCAGTGGTTCCGGCGATTTTGCCAACCTGATGGATGCCGGCGCCTTTCTCGAACTGCCGGCCGACCGATCAGACTTTGCGCAGGGCGAGGCGCTGCCGGTCTGGCGGTTTTAGGTAGCTGGGGGGAATGCTACAATACCACATAGTCACATAGAAAAACAAAGATTTTTTACTGTTATATGACCTATGTGTCTATGTGGTATATTTATTTGAGTCCGAACATTACAAGCTTACAACCCAAACCCGATTTTCAGGCCCGGATAGACATTTTTGAAAAAGCCATTCATGTACATTTCCGGCTGTATTTTGATAAACCCTTTGTGGAATAAGGTGCCGCTCAGCTTACTTACAAATTACGCGTCAAGCTCAAAAAAATCCCGTTTGCCGATTTTAAGTTTGATAGGTGAATCGTGCAGGTCGATCAGGTGTCTTGGGTCAACGATTTTTTCACCGTTTACACTGACGCTGCCCGCTTCGATTAACCGGCGTAGCTGCGATTTACTCAGATCCGTTTTCAATTCCTTGCATACATCGACTAGCATGGTCACATCAGAGAGGTTAAGAGTGCTGCGCGAAACCTGTGTAAAGGCTTTTTCGTCCGGATTCCGGCTTTGAAACTGCTTTTCAAAAAAGGCTTGTGCCTGTTCAGCTGCCTGCTGGTCATGGTATTGCCGTACGACATCCAATCCGACCAGTTTCTTGATAAGCATCGGGTTTTCACCAGAGCTAAGCCGTTCTGCAAGCGCCTGTTTTTCAGGGTTAGAAAAGCTGGTTGTAAGCTGAATGTATTCCGGTAACAGGGCATCCGGGATCGACATGATCTTACCGAACATCTCTTCCGGCGCGTCCGTAAGACCGATCGTATTTCCTTCTGACTTACTCATCTTTGCCGATCCGTCAATTCCCCTCAGCAAAGGCATACAAAGCACTGCCTGGGCGGGTTTTCCCATATGCTCCTGTAGCTGCCGGCCCATCGCGCAGTTAAACAGCTGATCAGTACCACCCATTTCGATATCGGCATCAATCATAACAGAATCCTGACCTTGTAATAGCGGGTAAACCAGTTCATGCAGCGAAACCGGTATATTCTGTTCAAAGCGGTTGCTGAAATCAGTACGTTGCATGACCTGCGCCAATGTTACCTGCGAAAGAAGGTGTATGGCTTCTGTCATTCCCATCCGGCCAAGCCATTCCGAATTGTATCGTATCTGACAGGCAGAGGTATTAAGAATTTTGCCTAGCTGGCTGACATAGGTCCGGGCATTCAGGGCCACTTGTCCGGCACTGAGCGGTGGCCGTGATTTGTTCTTGCCGGTCGGGTCGCCGATTCGTGCTGTAAAGTCGCCGATGATGATAACAATGGTGTGACCTTCATCCTGGAATTGCCGTAGTTTTTTCAGGACAACAGCATGGCCGAGGTGCAGGTCAGGCGCAGTCGGATCGAAACCAAGTTTGATGATAAGCCGGCGGTTTTGCCGGCGGGCGATTGCCAGTTTGTCGGCTAAGCCTTGTTCGGGCAAACAGATTCCGATGTTTTCCCGCAGCCTGACGAATGAGTCATCTGGTTGCATGAGTTGGTTCATAGATGTGTAATTGGATGAAAACAAAAAGCCCGGATGGTCGATCCGGGCTAGCTTATATAGACGTGAAGAAACGCTTATTCAAGGCAATAGCAATCCCGGACCAGATAGGAGCTGGTATACTGCGCATAGCGATAATAGGATTGCCGGAGAATGATCATAATAGGGCAAAGGTAGGATATTTATTTGGCGAAAGTCAACGCTTGTTGCGAACATATGGCCGGAACAGTATACAGGAGGCCTGAAAAATGACGTAGTAAGTGTATGAAATTGTAAGCCTGATAAGGTATAAAAAAGGGTATCCATCCCGTCCTTTTGCATATAAGCACTAACGGGGGCAGAACTAAACGACTATTGGTTACCGTATGTGCGGGGAGAATAGTAATTTAGGTACCTGTTAACCCAACATGCTAAACCCTTTTATATCGTATGTTTTCACGTCGGATTTTCCTCCAGACCTCGCTGATGGGCACGGCGACGGCCTTGTTTTCGCCCAACGTCCTGCTGTCTGCAACGGCACCCAAAAAAGAACGCCTGGGTATTGCCCTCGTCGGCCTGGGCTATTACAGCACCGACCTGCTGGCACCGGCCCTGCAACAGACCAAAAACTGTTACCTGGCCGGTATCGTGACCGGTACACCGGCAAAGGCAGAGGCCTGGAAAAAGAAGTTTAACATTCCTGATAAGAACATTTACAACTACGACACGTTCGATCAGATCGCGAATAATCCGGACATCGACGTGGTGTATGTGGTGCTGCCGCCATCGATGCACAAGGAGTATGTTGTGCGGGCAGCTAATGCCGGAAAACACGTGTGGTGCGAAAAACCAATGGCGATGACGCCTGAAGAGTGTCAGGCCATGATTGACGCCGCCCGCAAAAATAAACGGAAGCTGGCCATCGGCTACCGGCTGCACCATGAGCCCAACACGCAGGAATACCGCAAAATTATCCGCGAAAAACAGCTCGGTAATGTGAAGAAAGTAGCCTGCACGGCGGCCTACCGCGATAACCGCACCGACCACTGGAAACAAAAGCGGGAAATGGGCGGGGGCGTGCTCTACGACATGGGCGTGTACGCTATCCAGGGCGCACGGATCGGTACGGGCATGGAGCCGATTGCTATCGTGTCGGCAACTACCTCGACCACCCGGCCGGAAATCTATAAAAACGGCCTCGACGAAACGACCACGGCTCAACTCGAATTTAAGGGCGGGGTGCTGGCCGACATCAAAACCAGCTTCGGCGAAAATTCCAATTTTCTGACAATAAGCTGCGACAAGGGCGATATTAAAATGGAGCCGTATTCGGCCTATGCGGGCGTGAAGGGCAGCAGTCCGCTCGGCATTATCAATCACCCGTATGATCAGCCGGGGCAGCAAATCCGGCAGATGGACGACGATGCCCGCGCCATTATGGACAACAAGCCGATGCTGGTGCCGGGCGAGGAGGGTTTGCGCGATATCCGGCTGGTGCGGGCCATCTACGAATCGGCCAGAACCGGAAAGCGGATAAATCTTTAAGACCCATGCAACGTGACTGTAAATTCCTGCATCTTTACGCAAAACGGTACTAAGAACATGAAAAATTTACGATCTCGTTTCGTCGCATTCGGCCTTGGGCTGACAGTTGCTGCCGGTTTGGCCAGCGCTTCATTTACGAATAAAACCGTGCAGGAAGAAGAGACACGCACATTTTCCGTCAACGGCTTCGACCGGCTGGATATGGGCAGTGCTTTTGTTATCCATGTAAAACAGGGCAGCAGCTACAGCGTGAAGGCCACCGGCCGCAAGCAGGATCTGGATGAACTGGATGCACAGGTGAAAGGCAAAACGCTCGATATTCACTATGGCTCGAAATGGAACCGTAACCGCAAACGGGTAACGTTCGAAATCACCATGCCGGCGCTGCAAGGCATTGATTTCTCCGGAGCGTCAACGTCGGATGTACGGGGTTTTAAAAACCAGGGCAACATGTCAGTTGAGGTTTCCGGTGCATCGACATCGACCATCGAACTGGATGCCGACAAGATAGAGGTGGATTTTTCAGGAGCGTCTACCGTTAATCTGATTGGCCGTGCCGATCAGATAACAGGCGATATTTCGGGCGCAACCACGGTGAAAGCCTTTGATTTACAGTCGAAAAAAGTGCAGCTGGAAGTCTCGGGTGCCAGCGGCGTACGCGTTAATGCCAGCGAGAAACTGAGCATTGATGCCAGCGGCGCCAGCTCGGTACGCTATCGGGGCAGTGCGTCGGTCAGTGCTAACACATCCGGTGCCAGTTCGGTACGTAAGGATGCATAACTGCCTGCTGTATGCTGATATAGGAAGGGGCCTGACTGCATTGCAGTCAGGCCCCTTCTGCTTAGGTGAGTAGCCGGAAAGGCGTATATTTGCAGCCAAATCATCAACTTACGAATGCCGCAGCCTAAATACGCTCACGAGTCGAAGACCATCATGACGGAGATGGTTCTGCCGAATGATACCAATACACTCAATAACCTGATGGGCGGGCGACTGCTCCACTGGATGGACATTGCCGCGGCCATTGCTGCTCAGAAACACTCCAACCGCATTGTTGTTACTGCCTCGGTCGATAACGTGTCGTTTGCCGAGCCGATCCGGCTGGGCAACATTGTTACGATGAAAGCGCAGGTGACGCGGGCATTCAACTCCTCGATGGAGGTGTTTATTGACGTATGGGCCGAAGATATTCCGGCGGGTATCCGGGTGAGCACCAACAGTGCCTATTACACCTTTGTTGCCGTTGACCAGAGTGGCCGGCCGATTGAGGTGCCCGCTGTAATTGCCGAAACGCCGGAGGAAAAAGACCGGTACGACAGTGCCCTGCGCCGCCGCCAGCTGCGCCTGGTGCTGGCCGGCCGCATGAAACCACAGGACGCCACCGAACTCCGCGCCCTGCTTCTGGCCGAATAATGTATCCTGGCTTATTTGTGATTTATGATTATGTACGGGCGACCCCACGTGGTCGCCCTTTTTTGCGCAGGAAGCTGCGCAGCCCTAAAGCCGCAGGGACTGCCACGTAATCAGCTGCCATTGCTTACCGTTGCGTTTGTACGCATCAGTATAGCGCAGTTTCAGGTTCATGGGCTGGCCGTTGTTGATGGCCTTAATCGTACAAACCCCGTTCACCACCGCAATTTTGCCATAAATCCGGACCTTCTGCTCTTCCACATTAATCTGCTCATACACCATCTTCGCTTCTTTGATCGACTGGATAAACGACTGCTTGGAATCGACCAGACCGTTGGAATGGGTGTAAATCAGATCATCGGCGAGAACTTTGTCGAGCACAGTCGGGTCGCGGGTGATCTGAGCGTTGAACCGCTCTTTTTCGGTAGCAATCAGGGCTTTTTCGTCGGACGACTGGGCGTAAAGTAAGTGTACGCTGACGCTTAATAAGAAAGTAAGGAGAAATTTCATGGTTAATCGTTTTAAAACGTTGTTCGGGGTAGTCATCCGGCAACAGACTGGCCCCGGATGGGTAAGTTACTCAACGCAAATTACTACTCGATGACCATTCGCTTTGTCAGAATTCTTTTTTTAGTAGCCTTAACCGTGCAGAAAGGCTTTGCGCAACTTGATATTGAACGGCAATACGGCAAGCTGCTGGAGGACGTGCAGTTGAAAGGCGTGTTCGCCGATTCAAAAACATTTCCGGCGTGTACACCCCGTTTTCCGGTAGCGACCATTGTATCGAACTACGAGCAGAAGCGTCAGCAACGCAATTTCGACCTGAAATCGTTTGTTGACCAGAACTTTATTGTGCCCGTCCAGGCATCGGTGCCGCTCACCCGCGACCCCGACGCGTCGGTGCAGAAATCGCTGGAGGACCAGTGGAAATTCTTTGTACGCCAGCCGGTTCCGGCAAAGCAACAGGGTCAGAGTACGCTGATTCCGCTGCCGAAACCGTATATGGCCCTCGACGCCGGGGGCGAGGATTTGGGCTACTGGCAGAGTTTTTTCACCATGTTGGGTTTGCAGGCGTCGGGCGTTACGCAGGTCGCTATGCTGCGGAATATGGCCGATAATTTCAGCTACCTCATCAACCGCTACGGCTACGTCCCGGCCGGAAACCGGACCTATTACCTGAGCCGGTCGCAGCCACCGGTTTATGCCTTGATGGTAAATTTACTGACGGAAGTACAGGGGCGCCGGTCGCTGATCAACTACCTGCCTGCTTTACAGAAGGAGTACGATTACTGGATGGCGGGAAAGGAAAAACTGGCGCAGAACGGACAGGCTGACCGGCGCGTCGTCCGGTTATCGTCGACAATCTACCTGAACCGGTACTTCGATGACCGCGACACACCACGCCCCGAAGCCTACAGGGAAGATGTGGCGGTGGCCAGGCAGCGGGCAGGACTTTTCAAAAAAGGACGCGCGGAAGCGGAAATCTACCGCGACATCCGGGCCGCTGCCGAATCGGGCTGGGAGGGGAGCAGCCGCTGGCTGAAAGATGGTAAAACGCCCCGCTCGATTCAGACCACAAACGTAATTCCGGTGGATCTGAACTGCCTGCTGTTTCATCTGGAAGTAACGCTTTCGGATGCGTACCGCCTCAAAGGCAATAAGAAGCTGGCGCAGCAGTACCTCGAACTGGCCCGTCAGCGGTACAATGCCATTCAGCGGTATTGCTGGAATCCGCGCCGCGCGTTTTTCTGCGACTACGATCTGACTACCCAGAAGTCAACGCCGGTCAATTCACTGGCGGCGGTGTATCCGCTGGCTTTCCGGGCGGCCACGCGTGAACAGGCGCAGCAGGTAGCCGCCGCGTTGAAACGCGATTTCCTGAAACCGGGCGGGCTGGTTACGAGCCTGACCGTTTCGGGGCAGCCGTGGGATGCGCCCTATGCATGGGCGGGACTGCAATGGCTCGCCATCCGGGGACTCCGGCAGTATGGTGAAAGCGCCCTGGCCGACCAGATTAAGCTGAACTGGATTTCGGACAACCTGCGCGTCTTTAAGGCAAACGGGTATCTGATGCCTAAAAATAATCTTGTGTCTCAACTGAATACGCCGGTCAGTACGGTGCCCTATGCGCCTTCCAACGGGGTATTGTTGTGGATGCTGAAGAATAACTGACGCATCAAACGCAGATAAAGAGTAATTTGGCACCCGGAAAATAGATTAACGGAACAGGCATGCCTTTCAAAAACATACAGATTCGATTCCAGACGGCACGGTCGCTGCCCGCGCCTTATGCCAACTTTTATACACTGACCGCCCGTCCGGCATTTAAGGATTTTCTACAGGTTGATTTCTCGATTTCATATCCTGACCGTGAGGATATTGATGAGGATGAGCTGATTGCAGAAGGGTTCTCGCCCGATGATGATTTCAGCTGGTCGGGACGGTTGCCGCTCCTGTGGCAGCAGGCCGTTACAAAACTGGTCGACGCCACAAAGCTGGAAGATGTCAGCGAAGATGAACTGGATGAGGATGATGATTTCTGGGAGATAACCATTGAACGTCCCGACGGTAAAACGCAGAAGGGGATGCCGGAAAACGTTGAGGACTGGCAGTATCTGGCGCAGGAGCTGATTCAGGCGACGTATGAGTCAGCCAAAAAAGAGCTGCCGTTTGAGCTGACGTTCATTGACCGGCGGCGCGAAGGCGATACCGAGCTCCGGCTGACAGCCCTGTTTGCCGAACGGATCGTTAAGGCGCAGTCAACGCAGAACAAGCGTTCCCGCAGTCAGACGCTGCCGTGGGCTGATCTGCAAAAGATCATGGGTGAGATTTATGCCGTGGAGTTTGATCCCGATGAAGCTGTTTACCAGAAGCCCCGTCAGGATGGCCCCTGGCTGAACCTGGGCGATGAGGAGTGGCAATCACTACGGGCCTTTCCGGCACTGGTGAAGCTACTGAGTGCGCTGGTATAAGTGGCTGACGATAAAGCGCTGCCAGTACGTTTTCTGCCTGCGTAACACAAAGCCCATATCCTGTTTCAGCAGCTTAGGCCAGTCGGGTAAGGCCCACGGCCGTACATTGGCCATTACTTTAAAGAACAGGTACATACCGGTACTCAGTCCTTGCTGCCACCACGTTGTCGGCGGGGTGAAATCGGTAATGATACAAAACCCGTGAGGAGCCAGAGCGTGGTAAATTCGGGGGAAAAAGACATCCCGCAACAACGGCTCAGCGAATAAATCGACCACAAACGGGATCAGAACAACGTCGAAGCGTTCGTGCGTATCAAGGTCAGCCTCAGTACCATGCTGAAAATACACTCTGCCCTCAAGGGGATGGTTGCGTACCCGGTCACGGGCCATGGCCAGCATGTTGCGGGAGGCTTCCAGGTATACGACCCGCTGGGGTGTGCTGGTCGTTAAGACGGCATCCAGCAACCAGCCGGTGCCTCCACCAATAAGCAGGATGGAGGCACCGGCCGGAATCTGATTCAGAAAAGCCGTCTGGGCCTTTTTCAGGGTTTGCCCGAACACAAGGCCGGCAAGCTGGTCATATACCGGCGCAACGATATCAAATGTCATGCGGAAAATGATCGGATCATGGGTTGCGCCTGCCCATAGGTCAGCGAGCGCCACAACCATTCAAACGGACCGTAACGGAAACGCGACAGCCACCAGCGACTAAACAAAATCTGGAGAATAAAGATCGGAAATGCCAGTAATGCGGCCTGCCACACATCAATTTCACCGAGTAGGCCGAGCCCGTACCCCATAAAGATCAGCGTACCGAAGACCGTTTGCAGGATATAGCTTGTTAAGGCCATTTTACCGACTGAGGCCAGCGGACTGACAATTCCCTGCCACCACGCCCGCTGGAAAAGCAACGTCAGGCCGGCAATGTAAAAGATCGTCAGCGCTGCGCTTTGGGTATCCATCAAAAACCAGAACGTTAATTCTGCCCACTTCGGCGGTTGCTGGGCTGAACCAAAAAGTACCATCAGCAGGATGCCAATGGCTGTCAGCCCCAATACACCGAAGCCGGTTGCGCGGGTAAGCTTCCGGAAAAAAGACCGTTCAGCGGTGAGCTGCTGAAAAAGACGACGGCGGCCGGCATACAGACCCAACAGAAAAAAGCCCAGCGTCACGTAAATACGGCCACTGCTGAACTGAAAGTCCATTTTGGTTTTAAATCCCCGGTAGTTCGACCGGATTACCTCCGGATAACTGCCTTCTTTCAGCTCTTTGTACAGCAGGTTCGCTTCTTCTTCCGGCGGGGCCGGCGGTTGTTGCGCTGTTTTTGCTGGAGCCGGCTTCGGCCAGAAAAAGTCATAGATGTTCATGACTCGGATCGGGGTGTTCAGTACCAGCAGCAGCCCGACCGTCAGCACCACTTTCTGCGATGCCTGACTGAACAGGAGCATCACAAAGCCAAGCATGGCGTAAATACTCAGAATATCGCCCCGCCACTGCAGGTGATGCAGAAAGCCGATTACGCCCAGAATAACCAGCCGCCAGGCAAACCGGAGATAAAAGGAACGGTTTGAACCGACATTCCGTGTCAGCATCAGGGCAAAACTCAGCCCGAACAGAAAGGAAAAAAACGTGTAAAACTTGCCGCTGAAAAAAATACCGACAATCATCTGCACAATGTTGTTGGCAATGCCCTGACTGTGTGTCTGAAAAACAAATGAGGGCAGGGGACCCGCCGAAAACCATTCAGCGGCATGAACCAGTAGGATGCCGAACAGCGCAAATCCACGCAGTGCATCAACGGTTTCGATCCGGATTTTGGGAATGTTGAACGGAGGAGAATCCCCGGCGGCTACAGGAGAGGTAAGTGTTTCTGCCATATATCATTACGTATTGTTGTTACTGAAATGCAATATGGCAGACAATCGGCGTTTTTACGCTAATTCGTTGTTTTAATTAGGATTTTTTAGGAAAAGGTAAGTTGGGGAACCACAAAGGCACCAGGAAAATAAGAAGCACGAAGTTTCTTTGTGTACCTTATTGCCTTAGCGCCTTTGTGGTTACTATTTACACAACATCGACGAGCTCGTCGTGGAAGGTTTCTTGTTCAGACGGTTGATTGTCAGGAACAATTATCTGTACGGGTGTTAGTTCGGCAGGCCCTACCGGTCTGAAATGGCCTTTGGGTAACCATTTGGCCAGAACAGCGCTGTATACCAATGCAAGCGTTGCCGCTACCGAAGCAATTGATTCGTGCTTCTCTTTCTGACGGGTAGCGATTCCGGCAAAGGCGGCCACAAACGGGATCATGTATACAGGGTCGTTCAGCTTGCGGGCGACGGCATAGCCCAGCGCACCCGTGGCGGCCAGAATGCCGGTCGCAATCGGTACATCCCGTTTTTCGTTTGGTGTCCACCAGCCTGCTTCAAGGAAGATATTTGGCGTACCGGCCACGGTAGCGGCTGTCAGCCAGCCTGCATACAGACTAATCGGCCACCGCAGGTATTTCTCCGGACCATCTACTTCCGTCTGTCCGATTTCCATGCTGTTGTGCAGCGCCAGCCCTGCCGGCAGATTCAGCTGGGTAATGACATTGGATGCTATAATGCTTTCGGCTTTCGGATCCGAGAAGAAGCGCCCGAACAGCATGTTACAGGCATAGTTCAGGAGCAGCCACGGCATCGAACGGCTGAAACGTGGGTTGTTGATCTGCTCCGGCAAAGCCTGATACACGCTCAGCGCCGTTGTTCCGGCATAAATCGTCGGCCAGACGACACCAAATACCCAGCCATCGGGTACGAGGAGGTTCTTCTCAAAAACTTCCTCGTACTCGGGCAGGACATTATCGTTAAACTTAGCTTGTTCTTTTTTGCGTTGCCCCGCCTTAGCGCCGGAGCGACTGGTATAGATGATGCTACCCAGCACAAAAGCGGCCGTTGCCATCCGCCAGATTGATGTTCGTTGCATGATCCTGTTCGTTTCGTTGAGCGATTTAGTTGTACATACTAAATCAACTGGTAAAAACGATAGTTGTTTTCTGCAACCAATCCTTCGGAACGGATTACTTAATAACGACGCGGAGGTCAATTTTAGGCTTGCTGATGCCGGGCTTTACCACGGATGTCGTATCGCCCGGTTTTTTGGCAGGCGCTCCGGTGCCACGGCCAACAGCGTCAATCCGGACATAATCAATGCCGGCCGTAATCAACTGTTGTTTGATCTGATTTACCCGGCGGAACGACAGGCTTTTGTTGGTCAGCCCGCCTTTTGCATCATTTGCATACCCTAACAGCTGAATCTGAGCGGTAGGGTAGGTTTTCATGATCGTAACGAGTTCGTTAATCGTTGCTTCTGAGCCTGATGCCAGACTTAGCGAGCCTGGCTGGAACGTAATACCTGCCAGCGGGAATGAACGGCCTTTCGGGGCTGCTGCATCGCTCAGGTACGTTTTCAGCTGGGTAGAGAGGGCACCGCCGCCGGTAACAGGGGCTGCCGGGGTAACCGGTGCCGGTGCGGGCGTGGCTGTTTTGCCGGCAACCGACGTTGCGGCAGCTGTTGTTGTCGCTGCGGCCGGTGTCGTGCGCCGGGTTGTATCAACGGGTACATCCAGCGAACGCGCTACGGTATCGGTAGGACTGGTGCTGCCGCTTGTCGAATCAGTCGCATCGACAACCTGTGAGGTCTCGGTATCGGTCGAATTACTCTTCGAATTCTGGTAGACAAAATAACCACCGACGCCCAGTAAAGCCGCTATCAGCACACCAACGGCAATTTTGCCGATCGGGCTGTCGGTACTGTCCCCGTTGCGGTCACTGTCAAAGACATTAGCGATCGGGCTTGGGGCAGGAGCTACCTTAATTGGTACCGGGGTTTCCGGAATGCGTTTAGCCGGAGCTGCCAGGCCAGCCACAATCTGCTGAATACTGAGCTTTTCGGCCAGCTGAGGTAAGAGCGCTTCCGGCGTTTTCTGTACAAAACTTTCCCGCTGATCAAACAGAAAGCCAGCCAGCCGGTCGGCATCCATCTTTTGCTCTTTTACCTGTTTACCCAGTACATCCAGTACTATAGTAGAGGTAATGCCGAGCAGTGAGATCGCCGATGAATTCCGGATGCCGGCATACGACGAGATCATACTGGCAATTGAACTTTTCAGAGCAGGCAGCAGGTGACTGATAGCGTCGTTTCCGTTCTGTATACAGGCATTGATCTGAGACGGATCCTTGAGTGTACTAACCAGGTTGTCAGATATGCTTACCGCCTGATTGTGCTTCTGTAAATAGTTATATAGTTGATTTACACCAATTTCTGATGTAGTTCGTTTCATCAGTCCACCGAATACCGTGTACACTAACCCCTGAACGGCTTTCTGCGTTTTTTCAGTGGGCTCGTCCACGTACAAGGCTATCTTGTTCGTAACTTCGGTTGTAAATATTCCGTTAATGACGGCAAAAAAATCCATATAGAGCGAGCAGATGATTGGTTGATTCAGGTGTTATCCCACATTTTCTGGTGCTCACAACCCGTAAAACCCGAATCCGTTTAAAATTAGCCAAACTTTATGGCCTATTGCAACTAAATTAACCGCAAAAATAAAACTTTATCGTTTACTAATTCGCTCTAAGGCATCAAGATACTCAACTTCTACTGCACGCAGGCGGCTTTGGCAGAAGGCAATCAGGTCTGTGGCTAGCCGGATACGCTCCGGAAGCTCGTCGAGCGGAACAGATTCTGTTTCAACTTCTTCGACAATGGCCTGTAGCTGGTTATAAGCTTCCTGATAAGTCATCTTCAATCAGATTTTTCTATGCTTGATGGAGTAGTCGACTAACTTTCTATTTTATCAACTGGTTTTCCTGTACCGTCACCGTGACTGTTTCGTCAGCCATACGGAGTTGTACAGTATCGTTTGGATGCAAATCTGCTCCTTTGGTAACGATTTTTCCGTCTTTAATTACCAGGGCAAAACCCCGTTTCAACACATTGGCCGGATCCAGGTGCCGGATCGTAACCGTTTTCTCGGTTAATTCGGTCTGCCGGTTTTTCATAAACCCAAACAAGGCATAGCGAAGCCGGTCAATATCAGTTTTCAGCGTATCGGCCGTTGACTGCATGGTTTGCCGCGAAGCCGAAATCAGGCGGTCGCGGAGAAGCAGGCATTTTTCCTCAAATTGCCGGTTATGGTCAATCAGGAAGGCAGCGGCTTTGGTCGGGGTTTTTACGCTGGCGTGGCAAAGCATATCGGTAATGCTCACATTCCGTTCGTGGCCTATGCCGGCCAGTACCGGTATTGGGAAACCGGCTACCGTTTCGCCCATCAGATAGGTATCGAACGACCCGAAATCGAGCTGCGATCCACCCCCGCGGACAATAACAACAGCATCATACTCCGTTGCTTTTTCCTGTATGCGGGCGAGTTGGGCCGCAATGGCTTTTTCGGCCCCCTGTCCCTGAATCTGACTCAGGTATTCATCCACTTCAATCTGGTACCCGAACGCATTGTTGGTCAGTTCATGCCGGAAGTCGCGGAGACCGTCTGAACCGGGCGCCGAAATAAGGGCAATGCGTTGCCAGACAGGTGGCCGGGGCAGCAACTGATTCGCCGTAAAATACTGGCCATCCTGTTGCCATACCAGTTCCGGATGATCGTTTACGAGTGCATCCAGTATGGCCTGTCGCTCCCGTTCCAGGTTACCAAGCGTATAAGAATGGTCAATCTGTTGAATATCAAGGCGAAGGCCGTAAACAGCGTTGTAGCTGACGGCAACACGGAGGAGCAGTTGGATATTCCGGGCAAAAGCCACGCCGGTTGCCTGTTCGAAGGCCCGGATAAGGTGGTATTGCCGCCGCCAGATGGTGGCTTCGAGTTTGGCAAGGGTGTCGCGCTTGCCACCCGTATCGCGTTCGACCAGCGTCAGGAAACAGTACTGCCGGTCGGGATAGTTTTTAATGTCGCTGGTTTCGGCAATCACCCAAACCGTCCGTCCGGCAAATGCATCGTCCAGCACTGCTTCAATCGTAAACGCTAAATCGGAAAGCCGGATGGGAGACATGAGGCATTGAGTGATTTAGTGAATGCGTGATTGAGCGGAAAAAACAGCCTGCTGCCACTCAATCGCTCAATCACGCATTCACAATTATTATAGTCCCTCAAACTGCCGCAGAAAGCGGACGTCGTTTTCGGTATACAGGCGCAGGTCATTAACTACGTATTTCAGCTGGGTAATCCGTTCGATTCCCATACCGAAAGCAAAGCCGGTATATTCCTCAGGATCAATGCCGCAATTGGCCAGTACCTGCGGGTCAACCATACCGGATCCGGCGATTTCAACCCAGCCCGAATGCTTGCAGATGTTGCAGCCGACACCTTTACAGATCTGGCACGAAATGTCAATTTCAGCGCTTGGTTCCGTAAACGGGAAGAACGATGGCCGGTAGCGGACCTTGGTATCCTTGCCGAACATCTCCTTGGCAAAATGATACAGCGTGTCTTTAAGGTCTTTGAAACCGACATTCCGGTCAATGTAAAGGCCTTCAACCTGGTGGAACATGCAGTGGGCGCGGGCGGAAATGGTTTCATTGCGGTAAACGCGGCCGGGCATAATCGACCGGATCGGCGGCTTTTTATGTTCCATCAGCCGGATCTGAACATTTGATGTGTGCGTACGTAGCAGCATATCCGTGTCAGACCCTTCGCTTTTCTTCTCAATGAAGAAGGTATCCTGCATATCGCGCGCAGGGTGGTTGTCCGGAAAGTTCAGGGCGCCGAAGTTATACCAGTCAGATTCAATCTCCGGACCGTCGGACACATCAAAACCAATGCGCTCAAAAATCTGGATAATGCGCTGACGTACCAGCGAGAGCGGGTGTTGCGTACCCGTCAGATTGGGAAACACCGGCAACGATAAATCCTGTGCCGGCCCCTGTGCTTCGGTCCCCTGGTTTTCCAGGGCTTCCGAAAAAGCCTGAAAGCGCTCCTGGGCTTTGTTTTTTAAGGCATTGAGTTCCTGACCTACGGCCCGGCGATCTTCCTGAGGAACCGTTTTTAAACTGTCAAAAAGCTCGGTAACTACGCCTTTCCGACTGATGAATTTAAGCCGGAACTGCTCCAGCTGCTCTTTATTATTGACCAGAAACTGGTCTATGTCCTGATGTATTTCTTTAACCTTATCCAGCATACCGGTCTTGTCGCCAATAGTTGCGGCAAAGATACGAAACTTTACGGAGGATAGGCGATTGGGGAGATTTGGGGCGAAAATTACACACTTTGGTGAAAATACTCAACATAACGCCACACCCATGAGTGAGCAAGGAAAAGTGATCAATGTCAAATAAAATAGCCTAACACGCTGAAATTAAACGTATACTATATACGATATCGAAATAATTGTCAGAAAAAACGTATACGGATTGCTTTTTGTACAATACATAGCAACGTTGCTGATTGAAACACGTTTGCAACGCACTCAACGTTAATTTTTTTAATTTTCTCGAACTTAGGAAACTGTCTTTTCAACCATTCTATCTCAAAACGCTATGAACTCGATGACAGCAGAATCTTTCCTGGATGCAGTGTCAATGCCATTTCCAAAAAGTGTGGAAAAAAACACAAGCACTTCCTGTACACAAAAATTACTCATCCCGTTCTACGACCGTAAACGTACTGTGTCGGTTGATGAAATAGTTCGGCTGGAAGGTTGTGGTAATTATACCAATTTCTTTTTGAAAGATGGTACGCGTATGCTGGTTTCACGTACGCTGAAAGAATACGAGACATTGTTGGATGGACAGGCTTTTGTTCGGGTGCATAAATCGTGTATCGTGAACCTGAACTTTGTCCGTAAGTATTATGTGAAAAAGGAAGGTGAGCTGGAGCTTACGGATGGTCAGCAAGTGAAGATTTCGCGCCGCCGGGCACAGGTATTCGTTGACCGTATGCGTCAGCAGCCGGTTGCCGTTAGCTAAATACCCTCTACTTTACGTAAATCCGCTTTTGGCATCCGCGTAAAGTTGCTTATATCCCACTACGTATTTCTACGCAGTTCGGTGAGGGGATATACTGGAAAAGAACGAAGATATTTTTGTTAATCGCCTGATTGTTAATTGGTTTCTCTGCATTGAGTGCCTCTTAGCGATCAGGTGTTTTTTTTTAGGGACACGCGGAAACGGTAATTTTGTCATGTCAATAATCTCAACGCAAATACAAACGAAAACCTCTGGCAGTAATGGACGCTCTGACAAATACCCAACCCTCTGGACTCATTCCAAATTTCTCTGCAACCCCACAGCGCGGTATGCAGCGGATTGCTCTACCTTATCTGAACCGTACGATTACCATTGCGGTTGAAGACATTACTTGCCTGCAAGGGGAAGGAAACTACACGTTTGTATTTACGCGGGATAAAAAGCGTTATCTGATTTCGAAAACGCTGAAAGAATTTGAGCGTAATCTGGATGGTTCGATGTTTTTACGTGTACACAAATCGTTTATGATCAACCTCAACTACGTTGTGAAAACACGGTTTACGACTGATCGTACTATTCAGCTGACGGATGGTCATGATATTACGGTATCCCGTCGTCGCATTAAAGAAATCAGCCAGCGCTTAAGTACATATCAGCGCGAAGCCTATAACTGATTTTTTTGCTCTGTCTGCAATCCAAACAGCCCTCAAAAACGAATATTTAGTGGGTTAATTATATAGAAACAAATAACCGTTGCCCTTTCCGTTCAGGATGTCGGGCAACGGTTTATTTTTTTCTTGATGTTCTGGATGCTAGATGTTTTGGAAACCGGATGGTTCTGGGGATAACTAGTGGTGCTTCAAAAAAGTGGTGGGGCCACAGTTATTGGTGGACCCACAAAAATAAAAAAAAAATAAACAAAACAAAAAAGGGATAAAAATTAAAAAAAACGATAAACAACCGAAA
>NZ_JBYFCJ010000010.1:140887-211371 GCF_057652235.1 Arsenicibacter sp. R0_47
TTTTTTCAACGGGTTTGTTGTTGGTTATATTTTGGGTTGTCACAAAAATGTGGGGTACGTTCTTTCTGTTGGCCCACCACTACATTCATTATCCAGTATCCAGAACATCCAGTGTCTAAATTTAAAAAATCCGGTAAGCCAGCGTAATCTGCCACGAGTTTAGCTTCTGCGAAAACTGCGCGGAACTGCCGGAAGGACCGAGGTCGATGGCGGCAATGTTCGAAATACTGCCTTCACGACGTACATCAAGTCCCAGGCGGCCAAGGTCGAGGCCAACGCCCAACTGGTAACCATAGTACGCTTTAGCCCAGGCATCGTTCAGGCTACCAGACGTATATTGTGTCAAGGCATCGCGCAGATTCTGGTTGCCGCCTACTTTGAATGACACCACCGGTCCGGCTACTACGCGGAGCGGACCACCTTTTAAGCCTAACAGAATCGGTACGTCGAAACTGGTTGTGGTTACGTTAACTGTTTGGGTGCCCTCCGGACGAACAATGTCGAACTGCCCTGATTTTGTCGAGTACAACAGTTCGGGCTGGATATACAGGTTTTTGCCGAAACGGGTATAAATCCCGAACGAAGTACCCGTACGGCTATCCAGGCTCTGCCGTATATTATCCCGGATGACCTGTCCGTTTACACTGACCGCCGGCGAGCCGTTGGCATTCAGCCGTGTTGTAACAAACTCACCAAACTTAAGCTGCGATAAATTGACACCCCCTTTGATGCCAATCTGAAAACCACCCTGTGCAAATGAAACGGCAGGTAAAATCGCTATTAATACCAAAAGAAGGCTCTTCTTCATGTTTTTTCTGTTGTTTCGTCTATGACTGTTGACTTAACGTTTACCCCTATTCTCTGGTCTGTGAAACCAACTTATTTTGAGTAAACGGTGTTTTTCAATTGCCGGTAGATGCGGGTTAGGTGGCCAGCAAAACCCGAAAGGCGCCTGTTGGATATGGGATGCCGCATAAGGTTTAACGGGCTTCTTAAAAAATACACCTGACTTCTTTAGCGGTAACTAACCACTTGACAATGGCTAAAATCAAAACCACTTATTTCTGCCAGCAGTGCGGGCATCAGTCGCCCAAATGGCTTGGCCGTTGCCCTTCGTGCGGCGAATGGAATACATTTGTTGAAGAACTGGTTCAGAAAGATGAACCGGAGAAAGGCAACTGGCGGGCATCGACCAGCATCACCAAAACGGCGGCTAAACCCAAAGCGATCCATGCCATAAACTACGAAGAACAACCCCGCACGCTGACTACAGACGGGGAGTTGAACCGCGTGCTGGGAGGCGGTATTGTTCCCGGCTCGCTGGTGTTGATTGGCGGTGAACCTGGTATCGGTAAATCAACCCTGTTGCTCCAGATTGCTCTCAGTCTGAAAGATCAGCGGGTGCTGTATGTGTCGGGTGAGGAAAGCGAGATGCAGATTAAAATGCGGGCGGAGCGGCTGCCGGCTGTGCCGGCCAGTGATTGCCACATCATGACCGAAACGTCGACGCAGAACATTTTCCGCGTGATCGAACATTTCGAACCGGAAGTACTGATTATCGACTCGATTCAGACCATGCATTCGTCGCTGGTGGAGTCGGGGGCGGGCAGTGTATCGCAGGTGCGGGAATGCACGGCCGAGTTTATGAAATACGCCAAGGACAGCGGGGTGCCGGTGTTTATGATCGGCCATATTACCAAAGAAGGCTCGCTGGCGGGCCCGAAAGTGCTGGAGCACATGGTTGACACTGTGCTGACGTTTGAAGGGGACCGTCATACCACATACCGTATTCTGCGGACGACCAAAAACCGCTTTGGCAGTACATCCGAACTGGGTATTTACGAAATGCTGGGGTCGGGGCTGCGGCAGGTAACGAACCCGTCTGAAATCCTGATTTCGCAGCGGGAAGAGACGCTGAGCGGCATTGCCATCGGCTCGATGATGGAAGGCAACCGCCCGCTGATGATTGAAATCCAGTCGCTGGTCAGCATTGCCAATTACGGAACGCCGCAGCGGAGCAGTACGGGTTTTGATAGCAAGCGCCTGCAGATGCTGCTGGCCGTGCTCGAAAAACGGGGCGGTTTCCGGCTCGGGCAGCAGGACGTGTTCCTGAACGTCGCCGGCGGGCTGAAAGTAGAGGATCCGGCGATTGACCTGGCGGTGTGTGCGGCGATCGTGTCGAGCTACGAGGATGTGGCGATTCCGGCCTCGGCAGCGTTTGCGGCTGAAGTCGGGCTGGGCGGTGAAATCCGTGCCGTTAACCGGATTGAGTCGCGGATTTCGGAAGCCGAAAAACTGGGCTTCAAACAGATTTTTGTGTCGAAATACAACCTGAAAGGCATCGACGTGAAGAATTACAAAATTACGGTCAGGCCCGTGACGCGGCTGGATGAGGTGTTTCAGGCAGTGCTGATGTAGTTTTTTCGCCACGAAGACACCATGACGGGAAGAAGCACTACCTTGTTAACTTTCTTCATGCTGTACGTCTTCGTGGCAACTGTTTCCTTATACTGCTTAGATACTTTTAGCCTTTGTGGTAGTATAAAAACGGGTATACACCCACACACTACCGAAAGCGGCCAGCGTACCGATGCCAGCACCGGCCAGCACGTCAAGCGGGTAGTGGGCACCAACGTAAATGCGGCTGTAGGAAACCAATACAGCCCAGATATATAAAAACTTTACCCACGGGTAGCGATGGCCCACCAACAGTGTCAGTACCGTCGCCATCGCAAAGGTGTTGGCTGCATGTGAGGAGGCAAAACCGTACAGACCGCCACACGGTAACACCGGATGAATCAGCGGTTGCAGCGCCTCTACATGGCAGGGGCGGGGCCGGAGTGTCAGCGGTTTTAAGATAGATGAGGTAATCTGATCGCCAAGGGCTACGGCAGCGGCAATGGTCAGGATTATCCCGCCGCCCTGTTTCCGGAATTGCCAAATGAGCCATCCCGTCAGCAACAGGTAAAAGGGAATCCACGTATTCCGTTCGGTAAACCAGACCATGATGGGGTCGAGCCAACCGGCGTAGTGGCGGTTCAAAAACAGAAAAAGATCGGTATCCAGTCGGAGCAGCGCGTCAATCATCGTGGCGCAAAGGTAAACAAGCCGAACGAAAACACGGACTTATCGGGCCAGTTGCGTATCCAGCCAGCCGGTCATGTGGTCCAACACAGCTTCTTGTTCCGGTTCATTGTGGATTTCGTGATAGAGACCGTTCCATGTTTTAAACGTCAATAACGCCTTATTTCCGTTTTCGTAAAGTGCTTTTGATCCATCCGGACCGGCAATCGTATCGGCTGTGCCGTGCATGATCAATGTTGGCACCTGAATGTCGGCGGCATGGTCGATGGCGTATTGCTGCGCTTCATAGGCTCCGAAAAACCAGCCGGGCGTGATAACACTATGGTTTAGTTTATCCGCTTTATAAGCGGCTACCACGGCCGGATCGCGGGAAACGGCCGATACATCGAGCTTCGACGAAACCTGGATCGACGGCAGGATGTTGCGCATGGTTTTGGCCAGCCAGATCTCAACCTTCGGCAGTTCGTAAGGCACTTTCAGCCAGGCTCCCTGTACAACGGCGCCATTGATCCGGGGCTGGCGACAAATCAGAAAGTTGGCCAGAATGTTGCCGCCCATCGAATGCCCGAACAAAAAAACGGGCAGTTCGGGGTATTCGGTCCGGGTAAAGTCGAGGAGGGTTTGTACGCTGTCGAGCAGAGTGTCATAGCGGTCGACATGGCCGCGTTTTCCTCTCGTCTGACCATGGCCGGGCAGGTCGTATGCCGTTACTGCATAGCCGTGGCTGTTCAGGAATGCCGCCACGTGGGCATACCGTCCGGAGTGTTCTCCGAAGCCATGCACAATGCCGACAACCGCTTTGGGCTGGTCAACCGGCCAGTGCCGGGCAAACAGATGAGTCTGGTGAAAAGGGAGAAGCATATTTTAAAGAGCGGCCGCCGCGCGGCGAAAGAGATAAAGAGTGAAAGAGTGAAAGAGCGGGGCGCTATTTAACCGGTATTGTGTTAAATCCGCCTTTTCGTTGCGGTTAATTTATCAAAAAATCGCTCTTTTGCCGCGTAAGCGTCCGCTCTTTCGCCGCACGGCGGCCACTCTTTCGCTCTTTAATCATAATCAGTTGTATCCCAGAACGGTCCGGACACGCTCGATGGTGTGAGCTGCGATGGAGCGGGCTTTTTCTTCGCCGACCCGTAGCTCGTGTTCGAGGGCATCCGGATTTTCGTTGTAGTAGTAGTTAAACTGCTCACGTTCGGTCGCGAAACGGGTAATGATCAGCTCATACAACTCCTTTTTCGCGTGGCCGTAGCCATAGCCACCGGCCATGTATTTCTGCCGCATGGCCTCCGTTTGCTCCGGCGTGGCGATCAGGGCGTACAACTGGAATGTAATGTCAGTGTCCGGATTTTTCGGTTCTTCCAGCGGCGTTGAATCCGACAGAATCTTTTTGATGACCTTATACAGGTCATTGGCCGGCTGGAAAATGTCGATGTAGTTGCCGTACGACTTGCTCATTTTCTGGCCGTCGATGCCCGGAATGGTCATAATCCGTTCATCGATTCTGGCTTCCGGCACCACAAAAACCTCCTGATTGTAGTGGTTATTGAACGCGCTGGCAATGTCGCGGGTAATTTCCAGGTGCTGACGCTGGTCTTTGCCGACCGGCACCAGATTGGCGTTATACAACAGGATATCAGCCGCCTGCAGGACCGGATAAGTAAACAAGCCGGTGTTGACGGCAGAGGTCGACCGTTCGGCTTTATCCTTGAACGATGTTGCGTTTTGTAACATCGGCATCGGCGTAAAGCAGTTGAGATACCAGGCCAGTTCAGTATGCTCCGGCACCCGCGATTGCCGCCAGAACGTTGTCCGGACGGTGTCGAGGCCAAAGGCCAGCCACGTAGCCGCAATGGCGCGTGTAAAGTCCCGACGTGTTTCACCGTCGCGGAGGGTCGTCAGCGAATGCAGATCGGCTATGAACAGAAACGAGTCGTTGCCCTCCTGACGGGATAATTCAATAGCCGGCACAATGGCCCCCAGAAGATTACCAAGGTGAGGGCGACCACTGCTTTGAATACCTGTTAATATGCGTGCCATGTAACGAAAAGTGAATGGATAATGTAAAATGAATAATTGACAATGCCCTTGCTGAGCCACCATTATTCATTTTACATTATCCATTATTCATTAAAAAAATTATTTGCCTTGTGCCTCAACCACGGCGATGGCTACCATGTTTACGATTTCGCGTTCTGACGATCCCAGCTGCAATACGTGAACCGGCTTGCGCAGACCCAGCAGAATCGGGCCGATGGCATCGAAACCAGCTGCTTCCGACATCAGGTTGTAGGCGATGTTCGAGGCCGACAGGTTCGGGAAGATCAGCGTGTTAGCGCCTTCTTCGGCCAGTTTACTGAACGGATGATTCTGGCGCAGCAGTTCAGTATTGAACGCTAAGTGAGCCTGAATTTCACCGTCAACAATCATGTCCGGATGCTTTTTGTGCAGCAGATCAACGGCTTTGTTCATCTTCTCGGCATCATCGCCTTTGGCCGAGCCAAAGTTTGAGTACGTAACGAGGGCGATGCGCGGCTTGATGTTGAAGCGTTCAACGGCGCGGGCGGTCATCTCCGTGATTTCCACGATTTCTTCCGCCGTCGGGTTAAAGTTAACTGTTGTATCCGAGAAGAACAGCGGGCCGCGCTTGGTCAGCATGATGTACATACCGGCCACTTTCTGTACACCCGGTTCCTTACCGATCACCTGGAGGGCCGGCCGGATGGTGTCCGGGTAGTTGCGGGTCAGACCGGAGATCAGCGCATCGGCTTCGCCGGTTTCGACCATCATTGCCCCGAAATAGTTGCGGTAATACATCAGTTTGCGGGCTTCACGGGCGCTGACACCTTTCCGCTGACGCTTCTGATAGAATCCGTCCGCGAATTTGTTAATCAGTTCGTCCTGCTCCGGCGAACGGGGATCGAGGATCGGCGTATCGCCCAGGTCCAGGTTGTTCTGTGCAATCAGGTCGCGGATCAGCTCCTGCTCACCCAGCAGGATCGGGTAGGCAATGCCTTCGTCGCGGACCTGTTGGGCGGCTTTCAGTACTTTCAGGTTCTCGGCATCGGCAAATACCACCCGCTTCGGATTGGTTTTTGCCTTGTTGATGATCACCCGCGAAATCCGGTTGTCCTGACCGAGGCGGCGGGCCAGCTGGCCTTCATACGCTTCCCAATCGGTAATCGGGCTTTTGGCCACACCGGATTCCATCGCGGCTTTTGCAACGGCCGGGGCAACGGTCTGCAACAGGCGCGGGTCAACCGGTTTCGGAATGATGTATGTCCGGCTGAACATCAGGTTGTCGGTACCGTAAGCCATGTTCACGAGATCGGGAACCGGTTTTTTCGCCAGTTCGGCCAGGGCACGGACAGCGGCCAGTTTCATCGGCTCGTTGATTTCGGTAGCACGGACGTCGAGGGCACCCCGGAAAATGTACGGGAAGCCCAGTACGTTATTCACCTGGTTCGGGTAATCCGAACGGCCGGTTGCCATGATAATGTCCGGCCGGGCTTCAATCGCTTCTTCGTAGCTGATTTCCGGCGTCGGGTTGGCCATCGCAAACACAATCGGGTTGTCGGCCATGGTTTTGACCATCGCCTGACTGACGGTGTTGCCTTTCGACAGACCGATGAATACGTCGGCGCCCACAAACGCTTCTTCCAGCGTATTCAGGTCGCGTGCAGTCGCGAAAATGCTCTTCCGCTCGTCGAGGTCGGTACGGTCCGCGCGGATGACCCCTTTACTGTCGCACATGACCACGTTTTCGACGTTGGCACCCAGCGCTACGTAGAGTTTCGAGCACGAGATAGCCGAAGCTCCCGCACCGTTCACCACGATTTTAACCTCTTCGATTTTCTTGCCGACCAGTTCGAGGGCGTTCAGCAGGGCCGCACCGGAAATGATGGCGGTACCATGCTGGTCATCGTGCATGATCGGAATGTTCAGTTCTTTTTTCAGGCGCTCTTCGATCTCAAAGCACTCCGGTGCTTTGATGTCTTCGAGGTTAACGCCGCCAAACGTAGGTTCCAGAATCTTAACGGTTCTGACAAACTCATCTACGTTTTTGGTATTCAGCTCAATGTCAAATACGTCAATGTCGGCGTAGATTTTAAAGAGCAGGCCTTTTCCCTCCATCACCGGCTTACCGGCTTCGGGGCCAATATCGCCCAGACCCAGCACGGCCGTACCGTTAGAGATTACGGCGACCAGGTTGCCTTTGGCGGTATATTTATAAACGTCTTCCAGGTTGTCGGCAATGGCAAGACAAGGTTCGGCTACGCCTGGTGAGTACGCCAGCGACAGATCGCGCTGTGTGTTGTACTCTTTGGTAGGAACGACCTCCAGTTTGCCCGGACGGCCTTTTGCGTGATATTCGAGCGCGTCTTCGCGCCGGATTTTCTTCTGCATGGGCACTTAATCAAGGATGGTTTCGTAGCGCGAAGGTACAGAAAAACTAATTGCCCGAAGCGGATTGATTTATCCGGAGAATGATTTGTCGCATTTGATGACGGTCGAGCCAGACCCAACACGTCCAGGCAATTAGCAGACCCGCAACCGCTCCCAACATCCAAAGAACCGGCCGCGTATGGGTATCAGCGTGAGGGGGTGTATTTGCCTTTAGCACCAAACGGGAATTGTTTATAGCAGCCTCAATCCGGAAGACATTAATTTGTGTAAAGTCATCGACCTTATCGCCAAATGAAAGCGCGTCGGTCCCGGTCAGCTTTCTGGTTAAATCCTGCTCCATAATGGTCAGCTGAACGGGCAGTCCGGCACGAAGCTGACCCGGTAATGACAATACCTCATCGCCGAATTCTTTTTTTGTGGCGCCAAACGAGAACTGTGGAAATTCGTTGAGCCGGAACGCTATGCCCAGTGGTCTGCCTTTGCCCGACTTCACGATCCGGACCTCATTAACAGTAGCCTGTAACTGGTGTGTCCGGTTGCGCTGCGTTGCCGGCGTATAAGCAGCATAGCCCAGCCACACCAGTCCGGCGATAAACGCGACATAGCCCAGCACGAGGCCGCGCAGCAGCCGGGTTTCAGCCGTATTGAGACCCTGTCGGAACGGGACCGGTTGCCCGAACTGCGTCAGGAGTTCTTTTAACTGGTCATAATCTGCGTAGTAAGTTTCCAGGATGCTGAACCAGTCGTCATGGGTATAGATTGTCAGTTGTTTTTTGTCGGGTGTTGCTTTGCCGCCGGCGGCTTGTTCATTGTAGGCCACAATGTCGGATAACCGGATACGGGCGCGTTGCCCGAACCCTTTACGGATCAGCAACTGATCGCCGGAGACCCTGACCGATACGGTCACAAACAACGGAAAGGTCATGAGCAGGAGCAAGGCCGGCAACAGGACGCCCAGCCACCGGAGAGCCGGAACGAGGTTGGGGAACGGTTGGGCAGAAAGTGGCCTCAACGCCAGTATCACTATCCCGATTACCGTCAGGAAAAGCAGATAGGTGAAGATATAGCCCGTAAGCTTCATGCGGTAGGTGCGGGGCGGAATGGATAGCGTGATCATAACATTGGTCTGGTTCTGATCAAAAATAATCCCCTTGCCTGATCGGCGCAACCGGTACCGGATGGATGGTTAGTTTGCGGGACGACCTTGCGTCAGCTGACGGATGGCAGCCACATGGCACAGGGCCACCATCGGTACGACAAACCCCGGCAACCACACAAACGGGAACTTCAGAATACCGACGTTCGGCTGGTCAAAATTCAACTGTTGCACGGCAGTAGGAGCCGACAGGAAGGCAATCGTGACAATGTTGATCAACAGAAGCAGGGCAAGCAGGTTCCAGATCAGCAGTGCACGCGTTGACACTACCTGCTTGCGGAACACCAGCCAGCCGATGGCGGGAGCGGTCAGACCCGACAGTATATCCGGATTTAAGCCCTCGAACGTCATCATTTCCGGAATCTGCCGGTGTACAAACAGACCGAGTAATACCAGTTCGACCGGTACGCGGATAAGGTGAAAATACGTGAGGGAGCGCAGCGGCAATGCATCCAGAAACTGTTTACCGCCGGGTGTAACGGTCAGGGCAATCAGGCCGGTAAACATCGGGACAACGACCAGCATGATGCGCGGGGGGATAGCCGATAGGTTCACGAAAAAATCATTGGCCGCCAGCGTGCCGGTGAGTGTCATCCAGCCAATGGCCAGACTGGTGAACCATACTGCCTTTTTCGGGCGTGTGCTGCGTAAAAGATGGTAGAAAAAGAGGAGTGAAATGATGGTGATCAGGACAAAACTTACCACAAGCCATACCGGTGGCTGCTGCGAAAGTGCTGAAAGGTCAGGTGTCATGTCGTTGCTGGTTTATAAGATATGCCGGCAAAACAATGGCTTGCGCGCAACGATACATCATGGACTTACAGGAAGATAGCTGAATGGTACCGGAATCGGGGCTGAATGGTCAGGCGGTTACCGGGCTTGCCAGCCATTTTTTCAGGTCTGCACTCCGGTACCGGCTGATGGTAACCGGCTCCGTGTCCTGATCTTTATGCAGGGCCGGCCGAAGCTCAACCTGAAGCTTACGGTTGGTATCGTCCTGCAGGCTGGCAATCGCTGCCCGGTGGGCAATGATCTGCCGGTTGAGCTGGAAGAAAAAGGGTTCCGGCAGGTGCGGCCCGATTTGGGTGAGGGCATTGTAGGCCGTTATTACCTGTTGCCCGTCCGTTTTGAGCAGTAATACCAGCCCGTTAGCCGAATAAAAGTAAGCAATTTCGTCGGGAAGCAGTTGCAGGGTGCGGGTACCGGCGTCAATCAGTAACCGTTGCGTACCGGTGACGATGGGTGTTTCGGTAGTGGCCGGTCCTTGTGGCTTTTCCGTTTGCAGGAGCCGGAAGAGATAGCGCCCGACATAGGCCCCGTTAACGATAGTGGCCAGGGTGGTGCAGACAACGGCCCCTGTCAGCAGCAGCGCGGGCGTCGGCCACTGACCGGTGTAAGAGCGGATTGCTGCCGGAAAGACGATTGAGAACGTCAGCAGGGTGAGTATACCGCCAAGGCCGATCTGCCAGCGTAGCCGTCGGGTCGCACCTTCGTGGAATGGAATAAGTCGGTCGAGCCAGTGAAAAAGCCGGAAGTTTACTTCCCAGCAGCAGAACATTACCGTCGCCACTGTCAGGAAATACGGCAGCGGGAAGGAATAGCCGGGCTGAAAAGGAAACCGCCGGCCAAATACCACGTGCGACACAATAGTGGCCGCCACCGGAATGGCAACCAATCGCAACAGGGTATCTCGCCGGCGGTTAATGGATTCCAACGCGTTGATTATTTATAGAGCAGGTATTTCTGCCGCATCTTCTTGTAGTTTGACAGGCCCGGCTCCCAGCTTTTGCGGATTTCGGCTTCCGGCGTACCGGCGATAATCTGTTTTTTCAGGTTTTCGGTGCCCGCAAGCTTGTCAAAATTACCCATTTGCTTGCTGAAGCTCATATCGAAGAACTTCTCCTTTTCGGGGTAGGCATTATACAGATCGATGAGCCATTTCAGGTTGATCTGCCGTGTTTTGTAAAACGTACCGGTGTTGTATTCCCGCAGGTCGAGGCCGTAGCAATCATTGTTCTGGTGGAGCGGCGTTTCGCTCATGCCTGGAATGGATACCGGTTTAAACGAAAACGCATACTTGCCTTTCAGCGCCGGCGCGCCCAGTACGGTGAACGGGAAATGGGTACCCCGTCCCTGACTCACAATCGTGCCTTCGAACGGGCACAGGCTCGGGTAGAGCAGAATTGACTGTGGCGTGTTCAGGTTCGGCGATGGCGGTACCGGCAGCACATACGGCGTATCGTGGGTGTAATTGGCGACCTTAATGATTTTCAGCTTACACTGCGCTTTGTTGGCCAGCCAGCCCTCGCCGTTCAGCATCTGCGCAAACTCACCGATGGTCATGCCGTGCGTAATCGGAATCCGGTGCCGGCCGATACCCGACCGCAGGTGATCTTCCAGAATCGGCCCGTCGACGCAGAAGCCGTTAGGGTTCGGGCGGTCCAGAATCATCAGCTCCTTGCCGTTTTCGGCGCAGGCTTCCATCACGTATTGCAGCGTGTTGATATAGGTATAAAACCGGCAACCCACGTCCTGCACATCGAAGATCATCAGGTCCAGATCGGCCATGTCTTCCTTGCTGGGCTTATGGTGTTTACCGTAGAGCGAAATAATCGGAATCCCCGTTTTGGCATCGACCGCATCATCGACTTTAGCCCCGTTGCTGGCATTACCCCGGAAACCGTGTTCGGGCCCGAACACCTTAACGATCTTCACCCCGAGGCTGACCAGGCTGTCGACGCTCAGCTTATTGCCGATGATGGACGTCTGATTGACCAGCATACCTACGCGTTTACCTTTCAGGTAAGGCAGGTATTGGGCGGTTTGGTCGGCACCAGTCACCGGTGCCTTGCGCTGTATAGCCTGCGGTCCGGTGATGGTCGGCGTCAGGGCCGGCAGCGTTGCCGTGGCGAGCAGCAGCGCCGAAAAGAAAGCAATGAATTTCATGTTTGTTGCAGAATAGGAAAGGACAAAGGTACAAAGAGAATATTGACCGTTTATTAATGACAATTGATATCGGGAAAAACGATACATGGGTGCCTGATTGCTTGTTGCTTGCTTTTTGTTTCACGTACACCTTTTTGTTTCATGTACATAAACTCAGGGTTTATTTACTGATTAGGCGGGTTAATGGACTTATGTACATGCTTCTTGGCCCTGCATGTAGCTTTAGGTAGCTTTGAAGTTGATTCGGTAAGCAGATTAGTCAATAAATAGACGTCTGTAAGCCTGTTATTGTAACGTACATGTACTTTAACCAACTTTAAATGAACACACAATCTTTACTTGCTTCAGGCAGCTCTTTAGGCCATTGGCATAATCGCCAAAGAGTCAGGCCACGCTTTTATCTTCGGTTTATTTGCCTTGCTTTATTGATGGCTGTTGGGTTATGGCAGTCAGCAGAAGCGCAAACGCAGATTATACAACGAGTAAGAAAAGAGGCAGGTGTACGGAATACAAATGCCGGGCCTTTATCACTGACCATAACCCCCTCTCAGGCCAGTTATACAGAAGGGCAAAGCGTTACTGTTACCTTCTCGGGGGCAACCGTGGGTGATGATTATAATCTTGAGCTGTATGATAACTCAAACGATTATAATAAATTTGCTAATGATGTTGATATTCAGGTAAATACAGCTGCTACTAACACGATTGTAGGCTGGGTTAGTACTCAGGATTCTTATTTCGTTGTGAGGTTCAAGTCCGGATCAGCGGCTTCTGCGAGGATTTTAGGCATTATCAATACAAATACATTGAAAAGCAACGACTACGGCGATAGCCAGTCGTTTGCGATTGTTGCCCCGGTCTCTACGCCGGTTTTCTGTAATACGGTCGCATATGTAACCCCGGCAGGCGCCGGTGCCAACGATGGTAGCAGCTGGGACAATGCCCTGCCCGGCACACAGCTTGCACAAGCCTTATCAACGGCCTGTGCTAACACAACCTTCTTAGTCGGCAGTGGCTTGTACAAACCAACGACCGGCGCTGACCAGACGGCCAGTTTTTCAGTCGCATCGGGCGTACAGGTATATGGCGGGTATGTGGTATCCGGAAATACGGCCACGCGCCAGACATTTGTGGTCGGCACGCCGGCCAGTACTACGTTCTCGGGCGACATCGGTACGTCGGTGTCTACGGACAATAGCTATCGGGTTGTAGAAATCATTGGAACAGCTGCCGGCACCCGGCTGGATGGAATTGTGATTACCGGAGCGCGTGGCGATGCTGTTAATCAAAGCGGGGGTGGTATTTACAGTACTGGTGCCAGCTTTACACTAGCCAACGCAACACTGACCGATAATGCCGCTAATCATGGTGGAGCCGTATATATGCAGGGCGGAAACCTGTTTATCACAGGGACGAATGTTACGCGGAATACGGCAAACAATAATGGCGGCGCGCTGTATTTTACCAATGCGGCAACGTTCGTATTAGACAACAGCTCACTTTCAGATAACAGATCGATTAACAGTAACGGCGGTGCTGTCTATACCGGTAGTAGCCTTACGGTTTCGGTTACCAGCAGTACAATCGGGCAGAACTCGGCTCCGTCTGAAGGCGGGGCTTTCCGGGTGAACGGAAGCGTTAATCTGGTTATGACAGGCAGTAAAGTAGTGGCCAACTCGTCTGTAAACAGTAATGGTGGGGTGTTTAAAATTTCGGGCGGCTTAACGGCTACTATTACCAGTAGCAGTATCAACCAGAATAGTTCCAGATACAACGGTGGATGCTTTGATGCCTCAAGTGCAGTCAATCTGACGCTTGCCAACAGCGCGTTTATCGGAAACGTATCCGGGAGCAGCAGCGGTGGAGTGGTCAATAGCACTGGTGGCGGCCTGACAGCAGTTATTACCAGCTGCAGTATCAGCCAGAACTCATCCAGCTACGGTGGCGGGTTTGCTAATTTGTCAGGGGCTGTCAGTCTGACGGTCACGGACAGTGATTTATCGGGCAATAACTGTACAAGTAGTAATGGCGGGGTAATTAATACCAGCTCAACTATAAATGCGGTTATCAACAACACACAGATACGGCAAAACGTAGCAAACAGTAACGGAGGTGTGTTCAAGGCTGACGGATCCATGAACCTAACGCTTTCAAACAGCAACCTTTCGCAAAATATCGCTCGTAACAGTAACGGTGCTGCTGTTTATGCAAGTAGCCTGACGGCAGTACTGACCAGTTGTACGATCAGTCAGAATACGGCGAATGCGAGTGGGGGGGCGCTTTACATTCAGGGCGTAGCTGCGTTGACGGTCACGAATGGTGATATGAGCAATAACAGTTCATCCAATGGTAATGGCGGATTTTTATACGCCCAGTCCGATGTAAATCTAGTGATGGATGGGGTCAGACTGGAGCAGAACAACGCTAATTACTCAGGAGGAGTTGTTTACTCATCAGGCTTTGGTACTTTCTCTGCCAATAACAGCGTATTTAAACAAAACAGGGTTATAGCTAACTATAGCAATGGCGGGGTATTTTACTTTAGCACCGGCGTGAATGCTACCATTACCAGCAGCTCAGCCATCCAGAATACTGCTACAGCTTCAGGAGGGGTAATCGCTGCGGGCTACATATCAGGGCGGTTAGTCATTAGCAATAGTCTGTTTTCGCAAAATCAGGTTACGCAAAACGGTAACGGTGGTGTAATGTATGTCGCTTCTCCTTTGACTGCTACCATTACCAGCACAACCATGAGCCAGAATACATCGCCTAACGGAGGGGCCGCTATCGCGGCGTCATCAGGGTCAACGACCTTCGTTACCGATAATTCATACTACACCGACAACGTGGTAGTTCAGGGCGGAACCGGTGGTGCCCTGTATCTGAACGGCGGTATTACGTGCATTAAAAACAGCGTATTTACCGGAAATACCTGTCCGAATCCGGGGGGAGCTATCTATATTGGCTCACCGACATCGCTCACCATGGCGAATACGCTTGTTAAACAGAATACCGTATGGCAAAATGGCCCGGGCGGTGGTTTGTATCTGACCCTCGCAACCGGCAATATTACCAGCACGACCATTAGCCAGAATACAGCGGTAAATGGTCAGGGAGGCGGTCTTTATGTAAGTGGCCCCGGCACCCTGACATTGGCCAACAGCCTGATCGATCAGAACGTTTCTTCTGCCAGTGATGGGGGAGGACTCTATGCCACAGGCGGTACGTATCTGGCAAGCTCAACCATTTCGCACAACATCGCTCCGCAAGGACTGGGTGGTGGCATTTATGTGTCCGGCAATGGACAGATGACAAACTGCGTTGTCACGCAGAATAGTGCGCTAAGCGGCGGAGGTATTGTGAGTGAGGGTAATGAATTCACGTTTGTGAATAACCTGCTTACTGGTAATGCCGCTTCAGAAAGCGGTGGGGCTATATTGACCGATGCAGCGATCACAGCGGTTAACCAAACTATCTCCGGCAACAGCGCCCCGACGGGTAGCGCGATATCGGTGCTGGGAACGGGTGTACTTGACCTGAAAAACAGCATTGTCTGGAACAACGCTACGCCGGCCAACAGCTTCTCGGTGGATGCAACCGCCTCGCTTTCGCTGACAAACAGTATCAGCGACCCGGCAGCAACCGGCTTTGGTAATGGTGGCAACAACAAAACAAATAATCCGCTGTTCAAGAATCCGGCAGCGGGTGACTTTTCGCTGAATGCCTGCTCACCGGCCATCAATGCCGGTACAGATGCGGCTAATACGACGACGACTGATCTGGCCGGGCTAAACCGGAAGGCCGGTACGATTGATATGGGCGCCTTTGAGTTTCAGGGTTCACCGGTAGCCTTAACGCTGACGGCTGCGGCCTCGAAGACACTGGCGTGTACGGGCGAAATTCTTCCGCTGACAGCAACCCTGAGCGGCGGCACCAGCCCGAACAGCTACAGCTGGACAACCAACAGTACGGGCGTAACGTTGCCGTCGTCGGCCACGGGTTCTCCGTTATCGGTTACGTTGACGGGCGCGGGCCAGAAGTCATTCACGGTAACCGGTCAGGATGCGGGCGGTTGTGCGGCAACGCCGGTCGTGGTTAGTGTGAGTGTTGTAAATGGTGTTAGTATTACCGCTCAGCCGGTAGCTTCGTCGGCGGTATGTGTCGGTGTTGCGGTGAGTGTACCGGTCAGCGTGACAGGCGATGTTGTTAGTCAGCAGTGGTATAAAAACGGTAGTCCGGTAAGCAGTCAGACGGCGACTACGCTGAGCCTGACGGCGACAACAGCTGATGCGGGCAACTATCAGCTGATTATTCAGACCAGCGGTTGTGGTAGCCTCACAAGCTCGACGTTTAGCCTGACCGTTAGTGAAGTGGCTGCTATTACCTCGCAGCCGGCGGCGGCTTCGGTTGTTTGCGTCGGAACAGCGGTGAGTGTGCCGGTGAGTGTTACCGGTGCAGGCGCTACCTATCAGTGGTACAAAAGTGGTTCGCCGGTAAACGGACAGACAATGGCTACACTGAGTCTGCCATCGGCTACTGTTAACGATGCCGGTTCATACTCACTGGTGATTACCGGAGGCTGCAACAGCGTAACGTCAACGGCGTTCAGCCTGACGGTGAATGCTGCACCTGTGGTAACGATCAATCCGTCGACAACCACTATCGCCGGTGGGCAGTCGGCAACGCTGACCGCTTCGGGGGCAGCCAGCTACACCTGGAGTACAGGATCAAACCTGACGGCAATCAGCGTTTCTCCGACGCAGGAAACGGTATATACGGTGACGGGCAGCAGCAACGGCTGTATTGGTACCGCAACGGCAACCGTTTCGGTAACTTGTAACAGCTCGGTAGTAGCCGATGCCGTTTCCATTACGCAGAACCTCGTGTTGGGCGGTGGCAACTGCGCGGTTTCGTTACAGGGGTATGGGTTTGGCAATGCGTTTACGATGACAGGGCCAAATGGCTATGTCTACAGCTCCGTGTACCGGAAGTCCGGCTTCTACACGGTAAATGCGCTGAAGGTTACGCAACCCGGCACGTATACCATGAATACAAGCTACACCGACGCCTGCGGGCGGGTTTCGACCGATACGGTGACGTATGTAGTGACGGGCGAAGCGTGTAAGTAAGTAAGTAAAAATAAGCAGGAGGCATTTGTTGGACTATTGTCACACAAATGCCTCTTTTTATTGCACTAGATATACTCACAATAGAGTGGAATAAAGATTTTGCTCCACATCACACTTCTTTACTACAACCTCAACTAATTGACATATGATTTATGGTCAAGTTTTTAAACGCAAGGACAGCAGAGAGGCTTTGTCGTTCACTATGTTTTTTATTAATGTTAACTGCCTTCTGCTACTCCGAAGGCCTTGCCGCCAGACGCTATGTTAAAGCCGGGGCTTCGGGAAACGGTAGCAGCTGGGCTAATGCTTCCGGTGATTTGCAGGCGATGATTGATGCCAGTAGTACCGGTGATGAAGTTTGGGTAGCCGCTGGTACGTACTTGCCGACAACGGCTCCGTCGGGTTGTACCGCCTGCGGACCGCGGGACGTGACGTTTTTATTGAAAGACGGCGTAAAACTCTACGGAGGGTTTCCGGCCATGGGCGATCCGGCATTCACTGACCGTGCCCCTGCCAGTTTCTCAACCATTCTGTCGGGCGATATCGGTACGCCAAACGTAGCAGGCGATAATGCCTATCACGTTGTGTCGTCCTTGAAGAGCGGACCAACTACGGTAATCGACGGCTTTGTCATAACCGGCGGTAATGCAGATGCTGCGTTTTCGGGAAAGTATAGTTACGAAAACCTGATTTTGACGCGTTATGAGGGCGGTGGTATTTACCTGCAACAGTCCTCTGTTTTGGTAAATCAAGTACTGCTGATCGCTAATAATGTCAATTATTACGGTGGTGGAATGATTATTAAATGGGATGCACAGGCACCTGTCAGTACGTCAATCACTAACTCGACAATTGTTAACAATACAACCGCAGACAATTACGGTGGCGGACTGGCTGATTATGGCACGAATACATACCTGAAAAATGTAGTTTTCAAGAACAATAAAGCTTACTCAGGTGGTGCCATTCACAGTGAAGGCTACGGAGCACTCACCATCGAAAACTGTTCGTTTATTAATCATAAGGCAACTTATCCGGACAGTTATGGGGGAGCCTTATATCTGACAAGGGACTTTACCATCCGGAACAGCTTATTTCAGGGCAATACGGTTAAGCACGGCTTTGGCGGGGCCATTGCTGTTTACAGTTGGGGAGAGCCGGTGAGTCAGACTAATGTTATTGAGAATTGCATATTCGACAGTAATGGCGGTAATGTAAACGGCGGAGCCAGCAGCGGTGTCTATGGTACACGAACCTATGAAGGCGGGGCCATCTATCTGTTCAGTAGCAAACCACTACAGATAAAAGAAACGCTGTTTAAAGGAAATCAGGCGAATTATGGTGGCGGGCTTTACATTGAACGCAATGCAGATTCGTTTTCATGTGTTGATTGTATCTTTAAAAGTAATGATGCAACGTATGTGATTAATGGTGAAGGAAGTGGCTATGGTGGTGCTGTGTCTGCCTATGATAAAGGTCGGTATGATCGTTGCTTCTTTATTGATAATGTATCGGATTATGGCGGAGGAGCGATGGATACGAAAAAATCAATAATTAGTAATTCAGTCTTCTCCGGGAATATGTCGCCTACGGGCGCAATTTTAAATAGTGAAGCATTGACGCTTGTCAATAGTACACTGGCAGGAAATAAAACGACAGCCTATGGAGGAGCCAGAATGGCGATTGTGGATGAACCGGCAAATGATAACGGGGTTTCTCTGCCTGTGCGGGATCCGGAGCGTGCTGCCATGCAGGCAAGTCTGGCCGTTGAACGGGCTGCACAAAGGGCATTGCTGAAAAACGCCGGAACTAATTCTGCCGGTGGCGCTGCCCGTTCGGCGTCAGCTAAAGCTGCTTACGGAACGTCAGGTGCTGCTGTGTATAATTACCCGAATGCAAAGACCGAGTTGGTTAACAGCCTTGTCTGGAGCAATTCAGCGACAACAGCAACTGTTGCTGAAAGACAGATATATTCAGTAGGTTCTAATGTCACGATCGAAAACTCTGTTATTCAGGATGGAATGCCAACCGGAGCGACCGATCAGGGCGGTAACAGCATAGCCAATCCGCTGTTTGTGAACGTTGCTAACCCGGCAGGGGTCGATAATGTACCGGGTACGGCTGATGATGGTTTATCACTTAGAGGTTGCTCTCCGGCTGTGAATACAGGAGGCGCTACGACACTGGTTACGACCAGTGACGTGACAGGTCGCGCGCGGGTTGTGGGTAGTACTGTTGATCGGGGTGCTTATGAATTTGTTCCCGGCAGCGGTAGTCGTTTTTATGTGAAATCCGGCAGTACAGGTAGTGGAAGCTCATGGGCTGATGCTGCCGGCGACTTGCAGCTTGCACTCGATAACGCATGTAACGGTATTAATGAAATCTGGGTAGCTGCGGGTACGTACCTGCCAACGACTGCTCCGGCAGGATGTACCGCCTGCGGACCTCGGGACGTGACGTTTGTATTGAAAGACGGCGTAAAACTCTACGGAGGGTTTCCGGCCACGGGCGATCCGCTATTTACAGACCGTAATCCGGCCAGCTTCTCAACTATTCTGTCAGGTGACATCGGCACGCTGAACGTGGCAACCGACAATGCTCACCATGTTGTATCTGCTTTTAATAGCGGGGCTAATACGGTCATTGACGGGTTCATTATTACAAAAGGAAATGCAGATTTACCAATCTGGAAAAACGGGGTAAACTCGGTCTACACCTATGACAGTTTCACTATTTCCCGTGGTTCCGGGGCTGGTATTCATATGCAGAAATCCGCTCTTCAGATCAATCAGGTGATCTTTCTGGCTAATAATGCTGATCAGGAAGGAGGAGCTATAATCAATAAATGGATGCAACTGGCTCCTGTCAGTACATCAATTACCAATTCAACCTTTACCAGTAATACGACTGATGACAACGTAGGTGGGGCAATATCGGATTATGGTACCAGTACATACCTGAAAAATGTAGTATTCAACAACAATAGAGCAAACAACGGAGGGGCAATTTATAGTGACGGAAAGCAGAGACTGGTCATTGAGAACTGTTCTTTCATTAATCACAAAAATGCATATCCTGACGGGTATGGCGGAGCGTTGTATGTGACCCATGACTTTACTGTCCGGAACAGTGTTTTCAAGGGTAATACACTAAAGCGCGGGCTTGGTGGTGCAATCGCCATTTATAGTTGGGGGGATGGTTCGCCGGATAGTCAGAATCTGATTGAAAACTGTGTATTTGAAAATAATGGGGGCAACAGTAACGGCGGCGCCAGTAACGGTACTTATGGATCACGTGCGTATGAGGGTGGTGCTATCTGGTCTTTCAGTAGAACACCCCTTCTGGTGAAAGAAACAGCATTCAAGGGGAATATGGCAAACTACGGCGGAGCGATCAATCTTCTGAATAACGATAACCTATTTACGTGTGTTGGTTGTACGTTTGAGGAAAATGATGCTAAATACCTTGCTTCGGGTGAAGGAAGCGGTTACGGAGCAGCTGTTTGCACCGATGAGGTATCTCTTTATGATCGTTGTGTATTCATCAATAACAAAAGTGACTATGCCGGTGGTGCTATCTACACGACAGGTTCTGTAATTACTAATTCAGTGTTTGCGGGTAATAAGTCTCTAGGGGGAGCTATTGAGAATACTGGCGGTCATCTGACAGTTCTTAACAGTACGCTGTTCGGAAACATATCATATCCTTACGTAGGGGCAGCCCGGGTAGCCATTGTTGATGAGCCTGAACCGTTACAGACCATATTGGCAGAACCGTTAAAAACACAGACCCTTGAACGGGTTGGCAGAGAGGCTGCTGTTGCGGCTGAGCGTCAACGGACAAAGCGTTTAACCAGGAGCAAATCAACTGCGGTGTTAAACGGAGCGGGCCGGTCAGCTACTGCCTCAGAGATTCCATCGACCGGTAGTGCGATTTACAATTATCCTAATGCAACCATCGAGCTGGTTAATAGTCTGGTCTGGAGTAATTCGGCTACGGCTGCAAGTGCGCAGGAACGGCAAATTTATACGGTTAATGCCAATACCTACATCAAAAACTCAATTATTCAGGATGGTATACCAACGGCCGCAACGGATCAGGGAGGAAACACTGCAGCCGATCCGAAGTTTGTAAATGCCGCCAATCCGGCTGGTGATGATAACCAATTCAGGACAGCAGACGATGGGCTATATATTGGCCACTGCTCACCTGCAGTTGATGCCGGTACGAGTACCAGTATTGTAATGACGCAGGATATTACGGGCGGGCCACGGGTACTTAACGACAAAATCGATATTGGGGCCTATGAGAATGCACCCTACCTGAGTCCGATTACGATTACTCCCGCTTCTGTAACCGTTGCCGCAGGCCAGCCGGTAGAATTAACGGCTTCAGGCGGAATGTCATTTACCTGGAATACTCCGGCTTCAGGGACAACAATTACTGTTTCACCGACCCAAACGACGGTGTATTCAGTGAGTGGTATTGATGCAAATGGCTGCTTAGGACAAGCCTCGGCAACTGTTTCGGTAAGCTGCGTCGTGGTAACGCCGCAGAGTGCCCAGGCGTCGTTTAATACGGTATTGGCTCCGGGTAATTGTCCGGCAACACTGGACTTTTCAGTCACCGGAAATTCAGCGGTATTAACCAATAACGAAGCAACCTATATCTTCAGCAGCGTGTACCGTAAGGCAGGGAGTAATACATTTAAGGCTTTAAATATAAATAAGCCTGGTACATACACCCTTACGGTTTCGTCAAAAGGTAGTTGTGGTCAAGTAGAAATGAAAAGCATTCAGATTGTTATTTCAGGAACCGGCTGTAATTAAGCAAAGGCTTTGGACTAAAAGCAGTGGTTTTGCTGATAGAAAGTTAAACGCCCCGGCGATGTTAGTCGGGGCGTTTTTATGCACAATTCTTTGTGAACCATGCCGGCGTCTAATTCGTCCGCGTAATCAGTCCTTTCTGAATATGCCGCCTGTTGAGCGTTGCCCGGTACTGCTCCCCGATCGGAATCGTGTGTCCGGAGGTCAGTACGAGTTCGGTCTTCCCGATCTGTACAATCGCCGACCGATTGACCAGGTAAGACCGGTGGACGCGTAGAAACGTATTCCCTTTCAGGGCTTCTTCCATTTTTGTGATTGACAAAATCGGCATATACGACTGACCGGTCGTGACAATGTGCAGAAAATTTTCCTGTGCCTTCATATACAGCACATCATCGTAGGCAATCTGAATGTAATTCTGACTTTCCCGGATCAGGAAGTAAGGATCAATATCGGATAGATGCAGCAGGTTAAACCGGTAACGGGCTTTCTCGGTGGCACTGATAAACCGGTCGGGACTAACAGGCTTCAGCAAAAAGTCAACCGGCGAAACATCATAACAGGCCAGGGCATGGTCGCGGTTGGCCGAAACAAAAATAACCATGGGCGGATGTGGCAGACTGCGGATAAAGGCCAGCCCTGACCCCTCCGGCATGTCAATGTCGCAAATGATCAGATCGACGAGGTGTTCCGCCAAAAGTGCATGTCCGTCAAGTGTAGATGAACAGGACGCGGTAAGTGCCAGAAAAGGATTGGACTGTACCATGTTACTGATAACAGCCCGCCAATGTGAATCAGGTTCAATAATCAGTGTCTGAATCTTCATTATAGCTACAAGTCAGAAAGGTATCTTATGGTTGAAACAGGGTGCTTTGTGGACAAAATATGGTGCTTTGTCAACTATTTTTACTTGACTGTAAGTCGCTGAAAAAGGACACACATTTTTTTGCTAAAAAAAAGGTACGAATGTCTGTTTGTTAATTAATTTATTGATGGTTAATAGATTAGGGTAGTAATTATTTTTTAAGGCTGTAAAAAAATAAAAAAACGCCCGTAGGGGTGACCGCTTCCTCAATTGTCATATCCCTGCCAGCCAACCAGATAGCCAATGATTCAGAATTCCCTGTTAGTTTTGCAGCACAACGGCAAAAGAACAGTGCAAACAACAGAACAGAACATACTGGAAGCTATCCGCGCCGGCAATGAACGGATCTATGAAGGGGTCTTCCGGCAGTATTACCCGTTGCTGTGTCGATACGCGAATTCGATACTCAACGATTACGACGAGGCCGAGGAGATGGTACAGGCCATGTTCCTGAACGTTTGGGAACGACGGGAAACATTGATTATCAGTACATCCCTGAAATCATACCTCTATCAGGCCGTTCATAACCGGTGTCTGAACCAGATCAAACACCGGCAGGTGCGGGCAGTTTATCAGCAACAGGTCGAAATTGAACCGGTGCAGACAGCTCTGTCGCCGGCCCACAGTGTGGTGGCCGACGAGCTGAACGTGCGGGTACAGGAAGCCATTGGCCGCTTGCCGGAACAATGCCGGCGGGTATTTGAGCTGAGCCGGTTCGAAGAATTGAAGTATCAGGAAATCGCTGATCAGCTCGGCATTTCCATTAAAACCGTTGAAAACCAGATTGGAAAAGCTTTACGCATTTTACGTACAGAATTGGCCGACTACCTGCCGCTTTTGCTCCTGCTAAATCATTCGGTAGCTGATTGGCTGTCGCAGCCCGAATCGCTCGACGCCCTAATCAGTGTGATCAGTTAACCAGACAGCATGATGGACAACGAGCAACAACCGATAGATGATAGCCTGATCGGCAAATACCTGGCCGGCGAAGCCACCGCCGGTGAAGCAGAACGGGTGCGCCGATGGCTGGAGGAGGGCCCGGAACAGGCCGCTGAATTTGACCGGTTCGGGCGTATCTGGGATGAAGCCGCCAACGTACCGGCCGCCCGTGCGGTCGATACGGACGCAGCCTGGGCGAAGGTAAACCGCCGGATGAAAGCCCTTCCGGCCGATACGCCGCCGGAGACGGGTCGGGAGCCGGTCATCCGGCCATTACATACACATATACCGCAACAACCGGTGCGTAGCATACAGCCGTTCTGGCGCGTAGCCGCGGCCGTGGTAGTGCTGCTGGGTGCGAGCTGGATCGGATACCTGTGGCTGAAACCGGCTCCGGTGCATCAGCAGCTGGCCCAAACGCAGGCCGCTAAACAGACGGTTACCTTGCCGGATGGCTCCACGGTGCTGCTCAACCGGAACAGCCGCCTGGATTTTCCGGATGCCTTTACCGACAGCACCCGGCACGTGACGCTCACGGGCGAAGCCTTTTTTGACATCAAACCCGATCCGGAGCACCCGTTTGTGATCAGTGCGCAGGGAACAACCGTGCGGGTGTTGGGAACCTCGTTTACGGTCCGGGCCTACAGCGATACCGTTCGGGTAGCCGTAGCGACGGGGCGGGTCCAGTTTGCCGCCAAAAAACAACGCATTGTCCTTCGCCCTGACGAAGAAGCGGTATATCTGGAGCAGGAAGATACCATCCGCAAAGCCGCGCTTTTATCGCCGAACATCATGGCATTCCGGACCAACCGGCTGACGTTCGATAAAACAGCGCTGACGGAGGTGGTGCGGTCGATCAGCGAGTTGTATGGCCAGCCAGTTACCCTGTCGAGTGATGCGATTAAGAACTGCCGGTATAACGGGTCATTCGAAAATGAGAAGCTCGAAGAGGTGCTTGACATCGTGGCTACATCGCTGAAACTGAAAGTAGAGCGGTCGGGGCAAGGGTATGTACTGGTCGGAAATTCCTGTCAGTGATAGGGGGAACCGCCGGTTGGAATGTCATAGCCTAAACTAGATTCGGTTCTCATGAAGTTTCGCCTATACGCATTCGTTTGCTGGCTGCTGGTCTCCATGACAATGGCGCCCACGGCCTCCGCTCAGACGATTTCTCCGCTCGAACGCCTTATTTCGGTTGATCTCCGGTCGGATCGTCCGGACGAATCCCTGCGGCTTATTGAGCAGCAGGGACGCTTTACGTTCTCCTACAACCCGATAATTATGGCCGGATTCCGTTCGGCGCCTCTGCGGCTGACTGCCCAGCCGGTGCGGGTGGTGCTGACCCAGTTTTTCAAAGGGACGCCGGTTACCTTCCGGGCAAAGGGGAACCACGTTATTCTGACCCAACAGGAAGTTACGGCCACCGCCCCGACCCACTTCATCGTTGATGGCTATATCATCGACGAAAAAACGGGACAACGGCTTGTGCAGGCCAGTATTTATGAGCGTACGACACTGGCGTCGGCGGTCAGTAACCCGTTTGGCTATTACCGGCTTCGGCTGCCAACCGCCTTGCCCAATGTCCGCCTGGAAGTACGCAAGAGTACTTACGAAGGCGAAACCGTGATTATTCCCCGCAAGCAAACACAGTCGCTGAACATTCAGCTGCGGCCGGTTCCGCCGGTGCCGGCCCAAATGCCGAAGGTGGCGGATATCCGTCCGGTGCTGCCAACCGTGCCCGCACCTGATACCATCCGTCCGACGGTGGTAACGCCGGCAGTCGATGTGCTGCCGGTGCCGGCTACGGACACCCTGAGCAAGCCCGGCCCGACACCCTGGCAGAGCACCTGGCGCAGTGCCCTGCTGGATGTAAACGACTGGTTTTTATCGGCAAAACAGATGGCACATGACATTAACCTGAGCCGCGATACGCTGTATCGCGAATGGCAGGTGTCGTTCCTGCCCTTTATCGGCACCAACCACATGCTGAGCGGCCGGCTGATCAACGGCTATTCGCTGAACGTTATTTCGGGGTATTCGCTGGGTGTCCGGCAGCTCGAAGTGGGTGGTGTGCTGAACATGGTGCGGGGCGATGTAATGGGTGTACAGGTGGCCGGTGTCGGAAACCTGGTCGGTGAAAACGTCATCGGCGTACAGGTCGGCGGGGCGCTGAATACAGTCCGGCGGAACATGACCGGTGTGCAGGTCGGCGGAGCGGCCAATGTGGTTGGCGGTAATGTGGAGGGCGTACAGGTTGGCGGGGCGTTCAATACGGTACTCGGCAACATGGACGGCGTACAGATTGCCGGAGCTTACAACATGAATGCCGGACGGGTATACGGCGTGCAGATCGCCGGAGCGTTTAACGTGGCCAACGGCGATGTGGTGGGCGGGCAGATTGCCGGTGCGCTGAACCTCGCGACACGGAGCGTTTCGCGCGGCTGGCAGGTGTCGGGCCTGCTGAACTACGCCCATGCACTCCGGCGCGGCAGCGGTCAGCTAGGGATCATCAACATCGCTGATTCATCGGCGGCGACGTCAATTGGTATTCTGAACATTGTGCGCCGCAATGGCTACCGGCGGTTTGAGCTGGGGGTAAACGAAACCCGGCTGACATCCTTCACCCTGAAACTGGGCAGCCGCTGGTTCTACAATGTGTTTTCCGGAGGCACACTGCTCACCAATGGCACACTGCCGACGGTCTGGCAAGTTGGTTACGGGCTGGGGACTAACCTGGTCCTGAAAAAACACTGGGGCATTTCGGTCGATGCCACCGGCCACCACGTATTCGAAGCCGGTATGCGGTATACCGATCCGAACTGGATGCTGCGTTTCAATACCATGCTTGAGCTACGGGTCGGTCGCCTTGGCTTCTCGGCGGGGCCGTCGCTGGTGGCGTGGCATCCGTCCTCAACCGGAACGGATCCGCTGGCGGGCCGCAGTCTGTGGCTGTCGAACCGGCCGACGACAAACGAACTGACCTGGTCCCACAACGGCTGGACCGGCTGGCTTGGCTTTCAGGCAGGCGTGCGGCTGACGTCACGGCGGTAATCAGGGGAATTAGCGGATCGGGAAATCATTGAGCACGGTCCGGTAGCTGTCGCCGATGGGGATGATCGTATCGCCGATCTGAATCTCCTGCCGGCCTGCGGCGGTGATGTGCGCCAGATTCACCAGAAACGAGCGGTGAATGCGCCGGAAGGTATGCGCGGGTAAGAGCTCACTCAGGGCTTTCATGGTCATGTGGATGATGTAGGTACGCTGAGGGGTTTTGACCAGAATATAGTCTTTAATCGACTGCGCATACATCAGATCGGTGTGCGCCAGTTTAACTAACTGCCCGTCCACTTTAAAATACGTATGGGAGGCAGGGGTAGCAACCGGTGCCGATCGCTTTAAAAACCGGTCGATACTTTGGGCAAACCGTTGATAGGTAATGGGTTTGACCAGGTAATCGACCGCTTCCAGTTCGTAGCTCTCTACCGCATAGTCCGGATATGCCGTTGTGAAAATAACGGCTGGCGGCTGTTTTAACCGGCGGATAAAATCAATACCGGTCAGGGCCGGCAACTGAATATCCAGCAGCATCAGGTCAATCTGCGTACCGGTGATCACCTCAAAGGCTTCGAATGCCTGTGAGCAGCTCTTAACCAGCACCAGATCGGCGGTTTGCCCGACATACGTTTCCAGAATCCGGCGGGCCGGTGGTTCATCATCAACAATCAGGCACTTAATCATTCGGTTGCAGGGTTAAGCGTAAGCGAAGGGTATAGGTTGTTTCCTCACATTGACTGGTTAATTCGTGTTGACCAGGGTACAGCAGCGACAGTTGTTTTGATACATTGCGCAGGCCAATACCCGTAGCCGTTCCGCTCTTGTCTGTGGAAGGAAACGTACTGTTGCGGGTTTCTAAAAACAGTTCGTTTTCCAGCAGTACCAGCACAATGTGTACAAAACCAGCCTGAATATCCTGACTGAGGCCATGCTTGAATGTATTTTCAATAAACGGTAACAGCAGCAGCGGTTCAATCCGGAGGCGGTTATGGATTCCCTGTGTCTCAAACTTAATGGAGGCGTTATCGGAAAAACGCATGGATTCGACCGCCACGTAATTACTCAGAAAATTAATCTCTTCATCCAGCGGCACCCGTCTTTTTCTGGCCCGATAAAGAATATACCGCATAATATCTGCATGACGGGCAACGAGCGGAGCCGTTTTGGCAGAACCGTGCAGCGCCAGCGAATAAATGGTATTCAGTGTGTTAAAGAAAAAATGCGGTTGCAGCTGGGCGCGGAGTGAATCCAGCTCCGTTTGTAGCTGATGCTGGCTCAGTTCGTGCAGCCGGTGCTGCTGCCGGACCGATTGCTGGTAGTAACCCAGTGCCGATACCATCAGCAGTTCGCGGATAATATAAACAATGCTGAAATGGAGCATGACGGACGAATTGTACCATTTCCGCGCAGACACGAGCATCGTTTCGGGCAGAAACCACAGATTCATCACTAACCCATACATCACATAGTGCAGATAACCGTCCAGTAACAGCAGGAAAACCAGCATCCGCCAGCCAAACGTCCGGTATCGTTTTTCGAACAGAGCAGGAAGAATAAGTTTGTAATACAGCCAGTACGGAATGGTGCGCAGGACGCCATAAATCAACCGTTCCAGCAGCGACAACAGGGAGGGAAGCCGTCCGGTTTTTTCGTAGAGGTTATACTCAAAATCGGTCAGGATCGAAAACAGGATGAACACAATGCCGAAAAACAGAACTTCTGGCAGACTTAACTTTAATGACTTGACCATTTTGGCGCATTCGTATCCCTGAAAGTACAACAGTCGGGCCGTCACACCAACGAACCCGGTTCTTTTCAGCCCTTTATTTCGACCAATCCGCCTGTTTTTTCGACCAAACCGGGCCGGTCGACTTTCCGGTATGCTTTGCCGAATCCACCGGATTAGTATCCCGGCGAGCGGTTATTTTTGAGCTCACCAATCGCAGCACATCTACTTAATGAAACGGATTTGTCGAGGTATTGCCTTATTTATCACCTTTCTACCGGTAACGATTTATGCACAGAGCGTTGAGGCCCTGATTCGTGCCGTTCGCGAAAAACAGGCATCGTTGTCCGGTGTTGTTTATCGTCTGGAGCGAACCGACACACTGGTTACCGGGCATATCCGGCAGCTGAACGGCCGGGCGGCAATCCGGCCCGACCGGAATGATCATCGCTTTGGCTTCTGGTTCCGTGCGGGACAGGATGATATTGCCGGCGAAGTCATGTACGATGGTCATGTCGGATATGTGACCGATGATTCGAAAAAGACCTATACACTGGTTACCGACACCACGGCGATTGCTAATCTTCTTTATCAGTTTGGTGGCCGGATGATTGTTCCTGACCTGATCCGCCTGGATACCACAAAGGCAATCCGCCTGCAGCTTACGCAGGATGAGGCGTATTATTACCTGACGATGCACTACGCTGATATCAGGCAATATGATGTAACAAACCGCTATAAACGGGTACAGATTGCCCGTGCTACCTTGTTGCCCGTAAGCGTACGGCACCATCAGACAACGTTGGGTAAGGTGCAGGACCTGTTTTACAAAATCAGTGCAATCCGCCCGGATACTACCCTGGCCGACAGCCTGTTCCGGGAGCCGTCATTCCTGCAGACCTATCGTCAGAAACTGCCGGTCGTCAGTCCGAAGAAACCGGCCGGCCGGTTGGTGGGTCAGCCGGCACCGGATTTCCGGCTGGCCACACTTCAGGGCGATTCGCTGTCATCAACTGCCTTTGCAGGCAAGGTGACGTTGCTGGATTTCTGGGAGGTATGGTGCGGACCCTGTCTGGCGTCGATGCCGAAAGTGGAGCATTTGTACCGCAAGTACAACCAGCAGGGTTTACAGGTTTACGGCATTACGCATGAAGTTCAGCAACTGGATGCGGTCCGGCGGCTGCTGGCGAAGTGGCAACTGCCTTTCCTGACGCTAATCGGTTCTAATCAGGTGCGGCAAAGGTATGGGCTTGACGTTATTCCGTTCTATGTGCTTATTGATCGGAAGGGGGTAATCCGGCTGGTCAGTCAGGGCTTTTCGGATGATATTGAGCGGACGGTGCAGCAGTTAGTGAGCCAATAGCGCCGGTAAACAAAACGGGCGAAGATAACGATTTATCTCCGCCCGTGGTCTATATCGGTTCGCCTTGCTTACAGCACGACGTTGACAATCCGCTTCGGCACCACCACCACTTTCTTCGGTGATTTACCTTCCAGCCACTTCTGTACTACTTCATTGGCCAGCACTTCCTGCTCAATCTCCGATGCCGCCCGGTCGGTAGCAAACGAGATCGTTGTCCGTACCTTGCCGTTGATCTGAATGGGGTATTCGAATTCATCTTCGACCAGGAACTTCGGATCGAAAACCGGGAAGCTGGCCGATGATACCGTGCCTGGCTCGTTGCCCAGGGCTGCCCACAACTCCTCGGTGATGTGCGGCGCAAACGGCGACAGCAACAAGACCAGATCCTGCAAAACAGCCCGCTTGCGGCACTTCAGCGTCGACAGCTCATTGACACACACCATGAATGCGCTGACCGACGTGTTGAACGAATAATGATCAATGTCTTCCTGCACTTTTTTGATTGTCTTGTGCAGGATTTTCAGCTCGGCCGGAGCCGGTGCCTCATCGGTAACGACCCATTTTGAGGTGCCGTCGGCTTTGTCTTCGTAGAACAACCGCCAGAACTTACGGATAAACCGGAACGTACCGTCGATACCGTTGGTGTTCCAAGGTTTGGCCTGTTCCAGCGGGCCTAAGAACATCTCGTACAAACGCAGTACGTCGGCGCCGTAACGATCTACGACCGTGTCGGGGTTCACCACGTTGTACTTCGATTTCGACATTTTCTCGACCTCGGCGCCTACCACGTATTTACCGTCCGGCTCGGTGATAAACTCCGCACCATCGGCCAGATCAGGACGTTGCTTTTTGAACGCATCAATGTCGAGTACGTCGTTTTCAACAATATTTACGTCAACGTGCAGCGGGGTTACCTCACGGCCGTTGATTTGGTTCAGTGATACAAAAACCGGTGGTACGCCTTCCACGCCGGTTCCTTTGACCCGGTAGGCAAAGTTTGACCGGCCCTGAATCATGCCCTGGTTGATCAGCTTCTTAAACGGCTCTTCCTGCGTCACATAGCCGCGGTCTTTCAGGAATTTGTTCCAGAAACGGCTGTAAAGCAGGTGCCCCGTTGCGTGCTCGGAACCACCCATGTACAGGTCAACATCCTGCCAGTAGATAATGGCTTCTTTCGACGCAAAAGCACCGTCGTTTTGCGGATCCATGTACCGGTACCAGTACCACGACGAACCCGCCCAGCCCGGCATCGTCGACAGTTCATATTCGTAATTTCCCTCTCCTTGTGAAGGGTTAGGGTTATATTTCCAGCCTTCTGCCCGTGCCAGCGGTGGTTCGCCGGTTTCGGTAGGCAGGTACTTATCAACGGCCGGCAGTTCAAGCGGCAACTCACGTTCGTCGATCAGGTACGGCAGCACCGTTCCGTTGGCATCGGCTTTGAAGTAAACCGGCACCGGCTCACCCCAGTACCGCTGACGGCTGAATACGGCGTCGCGCATCCGGAAGTTAACCCGTGCGTTGCCCAGACCGCGCTCTTCGAGCCAGGTAATCAACGTAGCGGTGGCCTCTTTGTAGGTCATGCCGTTGATAATACCCGAATTGATATAGTGGCCTTCTTTCGTGTTATCGGCTTGTGTATCAACGTCTTTCTGCGTGTCCAGTATCGCAACTATCGGCAGCCCGAAATGGGTGGCAAACGTCCAGTCGCGCTGATCGCCCGACGGTACGGCCATCACAGCACCGGTACCATACCCCGCCAGAACGTAATCGGCCAGCCAGACCGGCACCTTTTCGCCACTGAACGGATTGAGGCAGTAGCTGCCGGTAAACACACCCGAAACTGTCTTCACGTCCGACATCCGGTCGCGCTCCGAACGCAGTTTGGCCGCGTTTACGTAGGCCTCAACGGCTTCGCGCTGCTCCGGCGTGGTCAGGCTTCCGACCAGCTCGTGTTCCGGGGCCAGCACCATAAATGTTACCCCGTAGATGGTATCCACCCGCGTCGTAAACACCTCAATAAACGGCTCCTTGCCCTCAGCTCCCTGCGCTACGCTGTTTTCCAGCGCAAACTTAACCGATGCCCCGACCGACTTACCGATCCAGTTACGTTGTTGTTCCTTAATGGATTCCGACCAGTCGATGGTATCCAGACCCGACAGCAGGCGGTCGGCATAAGCCGTGATCCGCATCATCCACTGCCGCATTTTCTTTTGCTCGACCGGATAACCGCCCCGCTCCGAAACGCCGTCTTTTACCTCGTCGTTGGCCAGTACCGTACCCAGTGCCGGACACCAGTTCACGACCGCGTCGGCTAGGTAGGTCAGGCGGTAGTGCAGGGTAATGGCGTGCCGTTCGGTGGCCGACAGGTTGTTCCATTCAGCGGCCGTAAACACAGGCGTGTCGGCATCGCAAACGGCGTTGACGTCGGTAGTCCCGTTGGTCGCAAATTTTTCCAGCAGGGTGCTGATCGGTTCGGCGCGGTCGGTGTCCTTGTTATACCAGCTGTTGAACAGCTCCATGAAAATCCACTGCGTCCACTTATAATACGACGGATCGGAGGTACGGACCTCGCGGCTCCAGTCGTAGCTGAACCCGATCTGCTTTAACTGCTTGATGTAGGTCGCAATGTTATTTTCGGTCGTAATGGCCGGATGCTGACCGGTCTGAATGGCATATTGCTCGGCTGGTAGTCCGAACGAGTCGAAGCCCATCGGGTGAAGCACATTGAAGCCTTTCAGCCGCTTGTAGCGCGACACGATGTCGGATGCAATGTATCCCAGTGGGTGGCCTACGTGAAGACCCGCTCCCGACGGATACGGGAACATGTCCAGCACATAGAATTTAGGCTTTGACGATGCCTGTCCGGCGGCATCCGTTGTTGTGCGGTAAGTCTGGTTTTCGTCCCAGAACCGCTGCCATTTTTGTTCGGTCTCGCGGTGATTGTAGTCAGCCATATTCATCCTTATGAATAATGGACAATGTATAATGCATACTGAACAATTCACTTGTTAGAACAGCTTCATTGTTCATTCGTCATTATCCATTCTTCATTGAAGTACCTCTTTTATTAAAATTTTTGCAAAAATAGCCGTTTCGGATGACTTTTGTTGTACTCAGTTGAGAAGTAATAGCGCATGGAGTACAACCAAACGTCAAATTTTTCCGGGCTTCGTCCAAATGAAGGCTCTGTTTCGCCATCCCGTTGGCTAATTATCTTGACAATTACCGTTTTAGGCCTGATTGTGTATGCCGTCGGCGACTTCCGGTTTCCGCTTTCCGACGGGGATGATACTGATCAGTATGAGTATGCCGGGTATTATTTTTTTAAGAATATTTCGTTTGGCCTTATTCCGCACCTGAATCTCGACAATGACCAGACCTTTTATCCGTACGGGACGCTACAGGTTTTTCTGCCGTGGGGGTTCGAACGGGACTATTGGTATGCCTTCTGTTACTGGCTCAACGGCGGTCCGGGGCCGTATCTTCAGTTTTACTACGTGTTCAGTATTGCCATTACGGCCGTCGGTACGTTTTGGTTGCTTCGTGCGTTTTTTTCGCCGTGGCGGCTGGTGATCGTCAGTCTGGCGGTATCGGTATTTAATTTTTACGGGCTCTGGAAATATCCCGTCCACCTGAATGTCTGTGTCGGCCATTGGACTATTCTGTGCATCGTGGCGACGTACCGGCTGCTCTGGCAGTTGTATCACCGGCAGACGCTTTCGCTGCCGTTTGTGCTGTTATGGGCCTTGCTGCATGTGCAGGTTTTAGGGCTCGAATTGGGGTACGTGGCTGGTTTTGCCCTCACGTTCACGACCATAGCCGCACCGTTCGGCGTGTATTTGCTGTACCGGAATAATCCAAAGATCAGCCGTTGGCCGGCGCAGGTAATGGCCTGGATTTCCGGTGAATACCGGCAGACGCCTGTTTTGACCTGGGCACTCGCCGGGTCGATTCTGCTGGCAATATACCTGTATGTACCGCTCACGTTGCAGATTGCGTTTACAGCCTGGGAATTTGATTTCGGGGTGGTGCCCCCGTCGCGGCTCTGGTCGCATCCGGCCCGGCTACTGATTCCACACCTGCCGCAAGTGAATCAGCACGTACAGCACTATGAGCAGTATTTAAAAGATAATTATGAAAGCTATGGACAGACTAGTCCGGGGCTGTATCTGGTCCTGCTGGCCATGATTGGTTTCTGGCAGATGCGGCGGCAGGTGCCGCTCTGGGCTCCGGTTGTGCTGATGCTCATCTTGTGTCTGCTCTATCATCCGGTATTACTTCCGACATTGAAAGCCTTTCCCTGGTTTAGCTTTAACCGGCACAGTGGTCGTGCTACGCTGATTTACCCCATATTGCTGAGTTTTTTAGCCCTTTCGGTGCGTTTACCAAACCGTTTGCCGGCTAAACTGGCTTTCGGCCTCATTGGCGTCCTGATGCTGGCCGAATGGCAGTATGGCTATCACCATTTCACTATCTATCGCCTGCCGCCGCTGCCGGCTGAGGTGTATACCTACATGGAGCGGGTGCGTGAAACCCCCGGCGAGGCCGTACTGGACTGGCCGTTCTGCGTTGTCGGGGCCGATGGCACGGGCATGCAGGAAGGTCTTTGCCCGCACTATGATGCTCAGAATGCGGTATTTACCTTCCGCCGGTTTTACGACAAGAAGGTAGTCGGGCAGTATTTCGGGCGCCTGCATCCGGAGCAGATCAAGCCGTTTCTGCGCGACGGCTGGCCGGCACTTTTGTCGCCTGCCTACCAATTTACGGATGCCGACTGGGCGTTTTTTGATAACTACCTGCAAACGAATGACTTTGCCGGCATTAACCTGTATCCTGAATTACTGCCGCAAGGTATGGCTGCGCAGTTCTACGCGCGCTATGGCCGGCCGGTTGCCGAAACACGGTTACCATCGGCTGGCCGGGTGCAGTTTCTGGTTACCAAAAAATAAAGATTTCCACCCGGATATCCTGCCGGAAGCTCAACTCTATTCATTAAATTTGCAGGTTCCCGTCGGAACGTACCCGGCCATAATGGTGTTAAATCTTTAATACAGGACGAAAAGTAACACTCGACCGACCTAATTAGCTATGAGCAAAGACGTTGAAATCTTAGAGAGCATCACCAACTCGGAATACAAATATGGTTTCGAGACGCTCTTAGAAGTGGATGAGGCTCCGAAAGGATTGAACGAAGATACAATACGCTTCATCTCAGCCAAGAAGAACGAACCGGAATGGATGCTGGAATGGCGTCTGAAGGCGTTCAGCATCTGGCAGGGGATGACCGAACCAAAATGGCCGAACGTTAAATATCCGCCGGTTGATTATCAGGATATTAAGTATTATTCAGCTCCGGTTCAGAAAAAAGAAGTTAAATCGCTCGATGATATTGATCCTGAACTTCGCCGTACGTTTGAGCGGTTGGGTATTTCGTTACAGGAGCAGGAGCGTCTTTCCGGTGTAGCGGTTGATGCGGTAATTGACTCGGTATCCATCGGTACAACGTTCAAAACCAAGCTGAAAGAGTTAGGTATTATCTTCTGTTCAATTTCTGAAGCTATTCAGGAATATCCGGAGCTGGTACGGGAATATCTTGGTTCGGTGGTTCCGGCCAAAGACAACTTTTTCACAGCTCTGAATTCCGCCGTTTTCTCCGACGGTTCGTTCTGCTACATCCCGAAAGGCGTACGCTGCCCGATGGAGCTGTCAACCTATTTCCGGATTAACGCTGCCGGTACCGGTCAGTTCGAACGGACGCTGATTATCGCCGATGAAGGCAGCTATGTAAGTTATCTGGAAGGCTGTACGGCCCCGATGCGCGACGAGAACCAGCTGCACGCAGCTGTCGTTGAGCTGATCGCCGCCAAAGAAGCCGAAATCAAATATTCGACCGTACAAAACTGGTATCCGGGCGATAAGGAAGGCCGTGGCGGTATCTACAACTTCGTAACGAAGCGTGGTATCTGCGACGGGCCGCATTCAAAAATCTCATGGACGCAGGTTGAAACCGGTTCAGCTGTTACGTGGAAATATCCGTCTGTTATCCTGAAGGGTGACTATTCGATCGGGGAGTTTTACTCGGTAGCGGTAACCAACAACATGCAGCAGGCAGATACCGGTACGAAAATGATTCACATCGGTAAGAACACGAAAAGCCGGATTGTATCGAAAGGTATCTCGGCCGGTAAGAGCCACAACTCATACCGTGGTCTGGTTGAAGTGATGAAACGTGCGGAAAATGCCCGTAACTTCTCGCAGTGTGATTCGCTGTTGCTGGGAGACCGGTGCGGTGCGCATACCTTCCCGTACATTGAGGTGAAAAACCCGACGGCTACCGTTGAACACGAAGCGACCACGTCGAAAATCGGTGAAGATCAGTTGTTCTACTGCAACCAGCGCGGTATCCCGACGGAGCAGGCAGTTGCCCTGATTATCAACGGGTATGCTAAAGAAGTTTTGAATCAGTTACCGATGGAGTTTGCTGTTGAAGCGCAGAAACTTCTGGAAATCAGCCTGGAAGGTTCCGTCGGTTAATCGAAGAATTTTGATAAATTTAAAGCCTCTGCCATTGCAGGGGCTTTTTTATGTAGTTTCACTGATATGGAACATTTGAAATCAAATCCGCATTTTGTCGACATGTATGCGATGATGTTGCGAAGCCTGAGCGTTGATGATCGTCTTGAACTAATATCGAAACTGTCCCAATCGATTAAAGAGGATCATGTTTCAGAGAGGTTAAGTATTGATCATAAGATAGTAACGCATTATACAGGCATATGGGCTGATGAAGTCGATTGAACTGGAAGACTGGACTCGTTGATTAATCCCGCAGCGCCTGCACCATAGCGGTTCCGGCGCGCTCCGAGGCACCCGGCCCACCCATAATCTGCTGGATCTCCCGGTAACCGGCCAGTTGCTGCTCCCGTTTTTGACCACCCGGCAAAATCATCGCCAGTTCACCCGCCACCTGCTCCGGCGTATAATCATTCTGAATCAACTCCCGCACCACTTCCCGGTTTGCCACCAGATTAACCAGCGAAATAAACGGCACCGCAATCAGCCGCCTGGCAATTTCATAGGAAACCCACGTTGTTTTATAACACACGACCTGCGGAATGTGGAACAGGGCCGTTTCGAGCGTAGCCGTACCCGACGTCACCAGTGCGGCCGAGGCAACGTGCAGCAGATCGTAGGCCGCATCGTTTACGCGGATCACATCGGGATAGTCTTTCAGCAGATTATCATACAGTGAAGCGTCGAGGTTACTGACCGTACCTACCACAAACTGATAGTCCGGAAACTGCCGTGTGGCAGCCAGCATCGTGGGCAGAATACCCGTGATTTCCTGCTTGCGGCTCCCCGGCAAAAGGGCAACTACCGGCTTCCCGGCCGGAATACGATCGCCGAAATCAGGGTCAGGCGTGAACTGACTGATGGCGTCAAGCAGCGGATTACCGACGTAGGTCACATCATACTCAAACTTCCGGAAGAACGCCGTTTCAAACGGAAAAATGGTGAACATCCGGTCAACGTTCGCTTTGATCTTCAGCGCCCGTTTCTGATTCCAGGCCCAGACTTTGGGAGAAATGTAATAAAAGACCTTGATACCGTGTTTCTTCGCAAACTTTGCCATGCGCAGGTTAAAACCGGCATAATCGATCAGGATCAGGGCATTGGGTTTATACGCGAGGAGGTCGGCCTGGCATTCGCGCATGATCCGGCGGATGGTGCCCAGATTCTGCACAACCTCCAGAAAACCCATAAACGCCATGTCGCGGTAATGCCGGACAATCTGCGCCCCGGCGGCTTCCATCTGCTCGCCGCCATAAGCACGGATCACGGCTCCGTTACTGTCTTGCCGGATAGCCCTGATGAGGTTGGCACCGTGCAAATCGCCCGACCGCTCGCCTGCAATCATGTACAGGCGAAGGGCCGGGCGGATATGTTGGTCAGTTGTGTTGTTATTCACCGTAGTAGTCCACGAAATTTTTAGGTGTCTCGTAGAGCCGGAGCTGATGCAGGCGTGCTTCTGTAATCTCATGCAGCGCACGCTCAAGAATTTTCCAGATTTCCATCACCAGAATTTCACAACTGGCGAGTTTTCCCTGCAAAAAGTCAACATCCATATTCAGGTTTTTGTGGTCGAGCCTTTCGATCACTTCCTGTTTAATAATCTGGCCCAGCTTTTTCATGTCAATGACAAAGCCGGTATCCGGATTCGGTTCTCCTTTGACTGTAACAATCAACTCAAAATTATGCCCGTGAAAATAGGCATTGGCACAAGGCCCGAAAACTTCTTTGTTCTTCTCCTCTGACCAGTTCGGGTTGTATAACCGGTGGGCAGCATTGAAGTGTTCAATGCGATTTACGTATACCATAGATCTGGTTTGTTTAGGGCGGTTTTCCAGAAAACGCCGGGATAATGAATTACAAAATTACAGTAGCTTTAGTTCGTACAAAAGTATTCGGCATTAATTCTGGCTAATCTTAGAAACGTTCTATTTATTCCTTAAAACGTCGATAGCGCGCTAATAAACAATCCCGTAACTTTACGCACCTTTTTTGCACTTTATTCACCTGCCCTTCCACTATTTATATAACCAATACATTCAGAGGACTAGTTTATGATCATTGTTACGGGGGCTGCCGGCTTTATCGGGAGCTGTTTAATCAGCAAGTTGAATCAGGAAAATTTCAATTTTATCATTGCGGTTGATGATTTTTCCTCCCCCGAAAAAGAGGCTAATCTGGCTGATAAGCGCATTCAGGAAAAGGTTGACCGTGAGCAGTTTTTCGACTGGCTGGATGCTAATTATCACGAAGTAGAGTTTCTCTTTCACATTGGCGCCAGAACGGATACGACCGAGTTCGACTACTACATTTTTGAGCATCTGAACGTCGAGTACTCAAAAAAAATATGGCAGAAGTGTATTGACTATCAGATTCCGCTGGTCTACGCATCGTCGGCTGCTACCTATGGTCTCGGTGAATTGGGCTATGATGATAATGAGGCTGTAATTCCGGAATTAAAGCCTCTGAATCCCTACGGAGAGTCGAAAAATGTGTTCGATATCTGGGCGCTGGAGCAGGAACGCAAGCCGTTTTTCTGGGCTGGTCTGAAGTTTTTCAATGTTTATGGCCCGAACGAATACCATAAGGGGCGCATGGCTTCGGTTATTTTCCATGCCTACCGGCAAATCGGGCAGACGGGTAAGATGAAACTTTTCCGGTCGCACCATCCTGATTTTAAAGACGGTGAGCAGATGCGGGATTTCGTTTATGTAAAAGACGTGGTCGATGTGTGCTCGTTTTTAATGCACCATCGCCGGCATTCGGGCATTTACAACCTCGGCAGCGGCAAGGCACGCACCTTCGTTGATCTGGCCACGAATACGTTTAAGGCCATGGATCTGGAGCCGGAAATTGACTTCATTGATACTCCTGCCGACATCCGCGATAAATACCAGTACTTTACCCAGGCCAACATGGCCAAACTCCGGTCAATCGGGTATGATAAGCCGTTCCACACACTGGAAGAAGGCATCGCCGATTATGTGAAGAACTACCTGAAAGAAGGAAGCTATATGTAGGCTAACTCCCCGAGGGTTTTAAACCCTCGGGGAATTAATTCGAGTTTAAAACTTCCTGGAAGGTCATATTTCTACTCCCAGATCACTTCAATTACCTCCTGCTTGAGATCAACCGTCGTCTGGCGTTCGTTAGACAGACGCTTCAGGGTTACTTTCCCGTTAATGATCTTTGCTGCTTCCTGCGTCAGTACGTGCATGGGATCTTTTTTGTGAAAGACCGATGCCAGTGCCTCGCTGCTGCTGACCGGCACCTGTATGGTTCTGCCGCTTGCCTTGATGCTGCGGGTTGTGGCAGGCAGCGGCTGGTTTCTTAGCAGGGCAATGGCTCTCGACGCCTGTGGAACCCCGTAGCCGATGTAGTTATTGCCGTAGGGGTAGAGGTGCGACGATTTCTCGATAATCTCAATCAGTTCCTTATTGGTCAGTTTGGGGTTGGCCTGCATCAGACAGGCGGCAAAGCCCGTAATTACCGGCGCTGAGAGCGAGGTGCCATAAAGCGAAAAACACGACACGTTGGGCTTCATATAGGGTAAGGCTTCGGGGCCGATGCTGCTGTACCCGATCCGGTTCCAGAGCTTTGAGTTGGTCGCTCCCACTGATAATACACCCTGAGCATCAGCAGGCGTAGAAATAATCCGCCAGTTGCGGTCTTCGCCTTCGTTGCCCGCCGAAACAATGATCAGCATCCCTTTTTTATCCGCCGCCAGCTGGGCCGCCCGGCTGATCAGGCTGGTTTTACCATCCATTTCGCGGGTTTCGTAGTTTTCTTTGGGATTACTGAACCCACGGGCATACCCCAGCGAGGTATTGACAATCCGCACGCCCAGACTGTCGAGCCACTCCATGGCCTGTACCCAGTTGTCTTCTTCGCCACGGTATTCGCGGTTGCCCTGATCGGTGCGGGCGAGGTAAAAGGTAGCGTCGGTCGCCAGACCGTATTGCAGATTCTCGCGCGGGTCCTGACCGGCAATCGCGGCCAGCACTTCAGTGCCGTGCAGATCCGACATGGTTTCCATGGTGCGGAACAGGTTGTGCCGGGTCTCATTCGGATGCACATAGTCGCGGACCTGCCGGACGCCTTTCCGCTCAAAGATATGCTTCAGCGCATCGGCCGAATCAGCGGCAAAGAAACCGGCATCTACCACGCCGATGGTCACGAACCGGCCCGTCAGACCTGCTTTGGCAAAGTCGCCGGCCTGAATCTGGTTCATCACCGGTGCCAGGTGAGGCTTTGTTGCATCATCGTTTGTGCCGGTACTCAGAATCTTAATCCGGCTATCTATCGGCTGAATTTCTTTAATAAACGCCAGCTGCTTTAGCTGACCGATCTGGGCTTCCGTGAGCATAGCCGAAATGCCATTGAGCCAGCGCGACTGGCATAGCGGTTCAATACCGGCACTCCGCAGCGTGCTGAGGTATGCCGCAGACAGCGGGAGGTCGGTTTCGTCAACGGCCAGCCCCTGATTTGAGCGACGGGTCAGTGCAGCGGCCGACAGGGCAGGTGCATTGGCTAAGTCTTTGGTATTGAAAAGAATCCAGTATTTTGAAACAGGTTGTTTTGGCGCGTTGCCGCCAAATGCCGTTGGGCAGAATGCGGTAACAGCGAGAAGAAAGAGGGATGCAAGAGTGAATCGCATTGATTGTAACTAAGGTTCAGATACCAACAAACGTGGGTTCGGTTCATTTTGTTAGCTTACCCGATTGACAGGGACTAAAGGGTAAATGCCGGCCACCGCCACAACATGATATAACTGCTGTGAATAGCTAAGTTACATTCTTACTTTATTTTATCCAAGATCGCTTTTCGCAGAAGGGTGCGCGGGGTATGTAAAAAAGCCGTAAATTTGGGTAAGTATGACAACAGGCGAATTGAACAAACCCGCGATTACGGCGGATACATTTGCGTTTCAGCGAGAGCTGGCGCAGAATAACAACAGAGAGTGGTTTCAGGCGAACCGGAAGCGGTATGAGGCCGCAAAAGCCCAGATTGAGCAATTGGTGGGCCGTATTCTGACAGGGGTTAATACCTTTCAGCCACTACCTAATACGGAGGTTAAGGATTGTATTTTCCGGATTAACCGCGATATCCGGTTTTCAAAAAATAAAGAACCATATAAACTGAATTTTGCCGCAGCCATCGGGCCGGGCGGGCGGCATTCGGGGCGTATCGATTATTACATTCATATTCAGCCGGGCAACGAATCGTTTCTGGGGGCCGGTATGTGGCAGCCGACACCAGCACAACTGGCTAAGTTCCGGCAGGAAATTGATTATAACGTAGCCGAGCTGAAAGGAATCATTGAGGAAGAAACGTTCCGGAGTTATTTCCCTGAAATCTGGGGCGAAGTCATGAAAACGGCTCCGAAAGGCTATACCGCCGACCATCCGGACATTGCTTTATTGCGTCGGAAGCAGCTGTTTTTTATGCACCGCTACAGCGATCAGGATGTGTTACAGCCTGGTTTTGCCGAAGAGGTAGCGCGGGGCTGCCATCTGCTGAAACCATATTGTGATTTTCTGAATTACCTGTTTTTTGAAGAGGAGTGAGGTATCGTTAGACAGGATTCATGTAGTATGTAATCCTGTCCTGAACAAGTTGACGATGAAAAAAAAGGGATTATTGACAATAGCGTTTATGATGGCCGTTTGTTTCGGAACGATGGCCCAGACATCAACCCCGGCGGTTCGTCAGGGCTATATGTATAAGGTTGAGACAACGGTGCCCAACCGCCAGATTTACGTCTGCTGTCAGCGGCCGATCAATGAGAGCGGTCAGTTAGTGGGTGCGGGTGATCTGGAGGCTCAGCTGGTGCAGAGTTTTGCCAATATTACAAAGACACTGGCCACCATCGGCATGACACCCGAACATATTGTGCAGGTGGCGTATCACATCACTAACGACCAGAACAAGAGTACCGTAAACAGCGAGATTGTCAACCGCGTAGCTGCTACCTACTTTAACCAGAACAAGGCCGGCGGAATCTCACGGATTTCTGAACTTAAAAATGTACCACAACAGGTACGGGCGGATATAATCATTGAAGTTGAGGTAATTGCCATAAAAAACTAGCATTATCCCTGAATAAGTGCTCATACGGCTATTTATCCGATAGGACCGTAGGATAACACAGTGCCAATATGTGTATAGTTTGACCGTTTAAAAAACAGGAAAAATTATACTCAACAAGAACTGTGCGACTGGTAACTATTGTGATGGCGATGCTGTTGGGGCCGCTTGCCGGATTTGCGCAGCTAAATGGCGGAATATCGGTTTCGAGCGGAATTTCCAATATAACACAGGGGCGGCGGAGCACCTCTGAGCTGTATACACTGGCCATGCCGGTCAGTGCAGCCATTGGCCACGTGTTCCCCGCGTTTAATAATGATCTGTCTCTGCTGGTCTATGCCCGGACCGAATTCGGGGTAGGAAAAGGTGCCGCACTCGGTCCGGGAATGCGGGTGTATTCGACCAAAGGGCTTGGTGAACAGTCCAGCCTGAAGCCCTATCTGGATATTTATCTTACGGTTGTGCAGTTTGCCGGACAGCGCGAAATCCCGTTGCAGTACCGTAGCTCAAATACGTTTGCGTCGGTAGGGCTTAGCTACAACCTCTTCGATTATCACACAATAGATGTGTTTCTGGGGCTTATTGACCGGATGGATAACCGTGATTATGCCACGGGCAAACACCACGGCTCTTACTTCGGGGTGGGCTATTCGTTTATTATGCCGTCGGATTTTCACCACAACCGTTCTCCGCGTCCGTACCGGCCTAAACGCCGCAAAATGACTTCATGTCCGTATCGGTATCGCTGGTAACGGCTACTCTGCCGCTTGCTGCGTTGACCGGCGGGGAATCAGTTCTGACGGAATACACTGTATGGTTGGCATCGACCGTATGTTTTTCCCTTCAACGAGATTGAAAAGGGTTGAGGCCGCAGCTTCGCCCATGTCAAAGGCAGGTTGGGTGATGGTCGATAACGACGGATTAAGCAGCGAAGCTGTCTCCAGATTGGAAAAACTAATGACTTTGAGCTGTTCGGGAATCGGGATGCACAGTTTTTCGCAGAGCTGGTAGGTGAGAACCGCCGTTTTCTCCACAGATGCCACAAGGCCGTCGGGCGCATCGGGGCCGGTAAGCAGGCCGGACAGAATTGTTTCCTGTTCGGCACGCTCGTCCGGTAAGGTCAGCATGTATTCGGGTAGTACCGGCATGGTTGCCTCCTCTAAGGCTGCTATATACCCTGTCTGTCGCTGTTTTGTGATGGACAGACTGTCGGAAACGGATAAAAAGCCGATGCGCCGGCACTGGCGCTGAAGCAGATGTCGGGTTGCCAGATAGCCGCTTTCACGGTCGTTGGTAATGATCCGGGGTAGGGTGGTGCCTTCGAAAATGCGGTCAAACAGCACGACGGGAATGCCTTTGCGTTCGAGCGCGGTTACATGGTCGATATGGGTAGTCTGGCCCGAAAGGGAGATAATTATGCCGTCGACCCGGCCGCTCTGGAAGTCATGCAGAATCGTCTGCTCTTTGGTCAGCGATTCGTAAGTCAGGTAAATCAGGGTGTGATAGCCTTTTTGTTGTGCCACGGCCTCAATGCCTTTAATCGCCAGCGAAAAAAAACTGTCGGCTACTTCCGGAATAACCACGGCAATGATTTTACTGCGTTTGCGGCGCAGGCTGCTGGCGTGTGGATTTGGAACGTAATCCAGCTCACGGGCAAGCTGCCAGACACGCTGTTTTGTCTCAGGGCTGATTTCGTGGCTGTCCTGCAACGCTTTCGAAACGGTCGAAACCGACAGACCCAGGGCGCTGGCCAGTGTTTTTAAATTAATGGTTTGCATGGAGGCCGGTTTACGAAAACGATTTCGTAAATAAAGCAAAAGAGATCTTATTAAAGTGCCAATAAAGTCGATTAGCTTAGTGTCTCAAACTGAACAAGACGAGATTTAAGCGTTTCACCCTATAAACATACAACAGTCATGAGTACGTTGAGCGCCGCAGAACAAAATCCTTTAGCCAGTCTGGACGTTTGGGAAGACGATCTGCTGGAGCGTTACCCTGATCCGGAAGCCATTGCGCAGGGCAAAACAACCGAAGAATACCGGAACTACGATAATCCGGGCCGTGATACCGTACGCGAGTTTTACCGCCTGAATCACACGTATCAGACGTATGATTTTGTGCTGGAAAAAGAGCGTGAATTCCTGAAGTTCGACAAAAAGGAAATGCCGATCTGGGATGCGTTTACGTTCCTGAATCAACTGGTCGACGACTCTGACCCTGACACGGATCTGGATCAGCTACAGCACTTACTGCAAACGTCGGAAGCGATCCGCGCCGATGGTCACCCGGACTGGATGGTACTGGTTGGTCTGTTGCATGATATGGGTAAGGTCCTTTGTCTGTTCGGCGAACCTCAGTGGGCTGTTGTTGGTGACACATTCCCGGTAGGCTGTGCACACTCAGATAAAATTGTCTATCCTGAGTTTTTTAAGGCCAATCCGGATACATACGACGAACGTTACAACACAAAATACGGCGTTTATACGCCAAACTGCGGTCTCCGCAACGTGCATATGTCATGGGGCCACGATGAGTATGTGTACCACATGGTAAAAGACCACTTGCCGGAGCAGGGGCTGTACATGCTGCGTTACCACTCATTCTACCCGCAACACCGCGAAAAGGCCTACGACCACCTGATGGACGACCATGACCGCGAAATGTTCAAATGGGTGGATTTGTTTAACCCGTACGACTTGTACTCGAAGAACCCAACGCCGCCGAACTGGGCGGAATTGCGGCCTTATTACGAAGATCTGGTAGCGAAATACCTGCCGGCAACATTGAAATTCTAAGGTGTGTGTTATATAGTAATGAGTCAGCCCCATCCATTTTGGTTGGGGCTGATTGTTTTAATGCCGTCCGCAAAACCGGATGTGCCGGTCTCAATACTCAACGGCATCGACCTGAATCTGGCGGTGCTGGTTGAGGAGGAGGGGATTCAGTTTTGACGAAAGATAATAAAAAAGCTGCCGGAACTATGTCCCGGCAGCTCTGTAGAACGGAATGCTATTCCGTTCATTTGTATTGTCCCAAACGGAATAGCATTCCGTTTTACAGACCCAGCACTTTTTTGTTGAACGCTTCGTCGGCACCGGTGCCGGCAAAGTCGTCGAATGCCCGCTCGGTCACGCGGATGATGTGATCGGCGATGAACGGCGCACCTTCGGCTGCACCTTGCTCAGGGTGTTTCAAGGCACACTCCCATTCCAGAACTGCCCAGCCATCGTAGTTGTACTGTGCCAGTTTGCTGAAAATACCGCTGAAATCAACCTGACCGTCGCCCAGTGAACGGAACCGGCCGGCACGCTCTACCCATCCCTGGAAGCCACCGTAAACACCTTGCTTACCCGTTGGGTTGAACTCGGCGTCTTTTACGTGGAACGCATAAATACGGTCGTGGTAGAAGTCGATGAACTGCAGGTAGTCGAGGCACTGCAACACGAAGTGGCTCGGGTCGTAGTTGATGCCCGCGCGCTTGTGGCCACCCACAGCGTCGAGGAACATTTCAAACGTAACACCATCGTGTACGTCTTCGCCCGGATGCAGCTCATAGCCGACGTTTACGCCTGCGTCTTCGAACGCGTTCAGGATCGGCAGCCACCGCTGTCCCAGTTCCTTAAAGCCTGTTTCGACCAGACCCGCCGGCCGCTGCGGCCACGGGTACATAAACGGCCACAGGAGTGCTCCCGTAAACGTTACGTGTGAGGTCAGCCCCAGGTTCTGGCTGGCTTTAGCGGCCATGATCAGCTGGTTGGTTGCCCATGCCTGCTGCTCTTTCGGGCTGTTGGCCAGCTCAGCCGGACCGAAACCGGCAAACATCGGCGCATAGGCCGGGTGAACGGCCACCAGCTGTCCCTGGAGGTGGGTTGACAGTTCGGTAATTTCGACGCCTATCTCCTGTAATTTGCCTTTGTAGTCGTCGCAATACGTTTTGCTTTCCGACGCCTGTTTCAGGTCAATCATGCGCGGATCCCAGGTCGGGATCTGAATGCCTTTATAGCCGAGGTCGGCCATGTATCTGGCAATGGACTCCAGGCTATTAAACGGGGCCGTATCCCCTAAAAACTGCGCCAGAAATATGGCAGGGCCTTTTAGTGTTGTCATAATGTATTGAGTGAGTTGTGATTGAGTGATTGAGTGAACATCAACTACCGCTGTTGCTTCTTGACTTTGCAAGAATTTTCAGCAGTTGTGAACCTTCATCCATTAAATCACTCAAGCGGTTTTCTGGTATAATCCCGGCGAAAACAAATGTTTCCAGCCAGAAAAGTGATTCATCAAGCTCCTCTATAACAATGCTGAGTTTGGCAAAAAACTCATTCCGGCTTCTTGCCCGTCTAACAGCGCGGTAGTTTGCCGCAGCAGATGAAGAGCAGCGAACAAGCTGTTTACCGAAGTGTTGAGCGTCGAATGACTGGGGAAGAGCACGAAACACATGCAGATTTCGAAGCATGAACGTCTTTAGTCTTTGTTCTATGCCATCGGCAAAGTCACCTTTAGAAAGTCTTTGCTGTTCCATGTGCGTTTGTTACGGTGCCTGCACTCAATCACTCATTCGCTCAATCACTCACTAATTATACCTCCACCCACGCCTGTTTGCGGTTGGATTCGAGGATTTTCTCGCAGATGAGAAGCTCGCGGTAACCGTCGGCGAATGTCGGGAATGTCGGATTTTCGGGCTGCTTGCCGGCGGCAATGGCCTCGTACACCTCTCTGAACATTTGCTTCGAAGTGTCCGGGAAGCCTTCGTTGTGGCCGCCGGGGAACGAGATCACCGAACGGGCTTCGGCATGCACCAGCGACGGGTCACGCATCAGCGACTCGTTGTAGCCGTCGCGGTTACCGATCCACATTTCGTTAGGGGCTTCCGAGTTCCAGGCAAACGTTTTCTTCGACCCGGCAATCTCCAGTTTCATCTGGTTTTTGCGGCCCGCCGAAACCTGTGATACCGTGATAACACCCCGGTTGCCATTGTCGAAACGCAGTAGTACGTTGGCATGATCTTCGGTATTGATCGGGACGTCTGCGTAGTCTTCCGGTTGCAGCATCTTGCCTGAGTAAGTCTCAACCGGCTTCAGCGGCTTCTTCCGTGTTTTATGAATCGTATTGAAATCGGCCATAACCGCTACCGTTTTCAGGCCGGTGATGTACTCGATGATGTCCATCAGGTGAGAACCGATATCGGCAATCGCGCGTGAGTCGCCCGACTTGTCCGGCTCCAGACGCCAGTTGTAATCGGTTTCGTAGAACAGCCAGTCCTGCAGGTACGAACCAATGATCGAATACACCTCGCCAAGGTCGCCTTTTTCCCGCATCACCTTCATCTGACGGGCCAGCGGATAATAGCGCAGGTTGAAGTGTACCGCATTGACTAAGCCGGTTTCGGCCGCCAGCTGCACGAGTTCTTCGGCTTCGGCTAAGTCTTTGGCTAACGGTTTTTCGCAGATCACGTGTTTACCGGCCAATAACGCGGCTTTCGACTGCGAATAGTGAAGGAAGTTTGGTGTACAGATGTGAATGGCCTGAATGTCTTCCTGCTTCAGCAGCTCTTCAAACGTATAGGCCCGTGCGATGCCGAGCTGAGCCGCTTTGGCTTCGGCCAGTTCCTGGCTTACTTCGCAAAGGGCAGCCACTTCAACATTGGGTAAACGACGGAGGGCTTCAATGTGTGCAGGTCCGATAAAGCCTGTACCAACAACACCAACTTTAATTTTTGACATGTAATTGAGAATGATTGAATTAAAGAATGATTGAGTGATTGAATAATTAGATTACCGGTTTGTCAGTTAGATGAAGTGGTCTTACGGGCCGCAGAGAAAATGGCTAATAGCTCATTCCCTTCGGACATAAGGTTACCAAGTTTAGACGCTGCAAAAATCTCACTTTCGACTAGTAACTCAAGCCAGAACAATGATTCGTCTGTTTCTTCAACAACGATACTAAGTTTGGCAAAGTACTCGGCGCGACTTCTTGTCCGGCAGACAGCTCTGTAGTTGGCACCAACTGATGTAGCTGATCTGAGGAGCTGTTTGCCAATGATTCTTGCTTCATCGGTTTTAGGGAGGGCCCTGTATAACCGAATGGTACGTAACGCAAAATCTTTTGTACGCCTTTGCATCTGCTGAACAAATTCAGCTTTATTATCCATACTCATTACGGTAAAGGGGATAGGATAAATTATTTTACTATAGGATCATTGAATGACTGAAGGATTGATATTTTTTGAGAAACAGGGTTATTCAATCACTCAATCCTTCAGTCATTCAATCAATTAACTGACAAACTTCGTCCACTTCGTCGAATCGTCCTGCGAGGAGGCGATAACGGTGTCGATGAACGCCAGACCCCGTACACCATCATATACGTTCGGGAAGTCATAGACCGGATCAGGCTGCTGACCGTTCATATGCGCCTTAACCGCGAAGGCGAAGTTGCGGTACAGGTTTGCAAACGCTTCGAAGAACCCTTCCGGGTGACCCGACGGCATCCGCCAGTGCGCTTTGGCCGACGCCGACAGATCGCCCACGTTTGGCCGGATCAGGCGCTGGCCTTCCTGCGTTTTGTATTTCAGCGTGTTCGGCTCCATCTGGTGCCACTCAAGGCCGCCCAGCTCGCCGTATACGTAAATTTTCAGTGAGTTTTCTTCGCCGTTGCTGATCTGGCTGGCATGCAGTACCCCTTTGGCACCGTCCTGGAAGCGCAGCAACACGTTGCCGTCATCGTCGAGCAGCCGGCCCGGCACGAACGTAGTCAGGTCAGCGCAAAGTTCTTCGATCTGTAAGCCTGTGATGTATTCAGCGAGGTTTTCGGCGTGCGTACCGATGTCGCCCATACAGCCGGCGGCACCCGATTTCGACGGGTCTGTCCGCCAGATGGCTTGCTTGTAGTCGTTTCCTTCTTCGTATTTCGAGAGCCAGCCCTGCGGATATTCCACAACGACCTTCCGGATTTTGCCGAGTTTACCGCTGCGGACCATATCGCGGGCTTCCTTCACCATCGGATAGCCGGTATAGTTGTGGGTCAGGCCGAAAACCAGGCCCGATTGTTCAACGATACCAACCAGTTCTTTGGCCTCGGCCAGATTCAGGGTCATCGGCTTGTCACAGATCACGTGGAAGCCGTTTTCGAGGGCCATTTTCGCCGGCGGGAAGTGCATGTGGTTCGGCGTTACGATGGAGATAAAATCCATGCGTTCGCCTTCCGGCAGCTCCTTCTCGCGAAGAATCATTTCTTCATAGCTGGAGTAGACACGTTCTTCGGGCAGATACAGGGCGCGGCCTGTTGCTTTTGACTTGTCGGGTGACTGGCTGAAGCAGCCGCAAACGAGCTCGATTTCATTATCGAAGCCCGCTGCACGACGGTGAACGGCGCCGATAAAGGCATCAAGACCGCCACCAACCATACCCATACGCAATTTTCTGTGCATAGCGTTAATTATCTGATTGTGATCAGCCCGTTAGACGGGAGTTAAGAAGTTAGTTGGAGACCAAAGTGTAAAATCGGCCGAAAAGGTAGCGATTCCTGCCGATTTTATGGCCCGAAAATTAGTTATTTTACTTTTTTTACGGAAATTTTGCACGCTTTGGCCATTAGGTTTAGTAATTTATTCGTGATGGTTTCTTTCTTTTGTTGATCATTTTCCCATTAACCCCTTCAGCTTATTCACATGATTAACCAAACACGTTTGTTCAACGCGAGCTGTTTTGCGCTCATTACAACCGCGTTCTCATTCAGTATCCGGGCAGGTATTCTGCCGCAGCTTGGTACCGACTTCGGACTGTCGGCCGAGCAGTTGGGTTTCATCAACTCGATGTGGTTCCTTGGCTTCCCGATCTCGATGATTGTTGGTGGTATCGTTTACCACTCAGTCGGGCCGAAAATTATCATGAACGTGGCGTTTGTCTGCCACACACTCGGGATTCTGCTGACCATTTATTCCGGTGGCTACACAGGTCTGTTAGTGTCAACACTGTTCATTGGTATCGGTAACGGTTGTACAGAAGCAGCCTGTAATCCTATGATTGCAGACATGTATTCAGGCGACGAAATGAACAAGATGCTCAACCGGTTCCACATGTGGTTCCCTGGTGGTATTGTAGTCGGTAGCTTGCTGTCGAAGTTCATGACGGATGCCGGTCTGCCATGGCAGGCACAGATTTGGGTGATCATGATCCCGACAGTTGTGTATGCATTCCTGTTTTTTGGTCAGGCATTTCCGAAACCGAAAACAGAAGGTGTTACCTCCCTGTCAAGTAACTTTAAGGCCATGCTGACACCTCTCTATATTTTCATGTTCTGCTGTATGGCCCTGACAGCTATTTCTGAATTCGGTCCTCAGCAGTGGGTAGGTCTGATCATGAGTAAGAGCGGTGCCAGTCCGATGTTGATTCTGGCGCTGACAACCGGCTTGATGGCGGTTGGACGTTATTTTGGTGGCCCTATCATTCACCGCCTGAACCAGACCGGTGTATTACTGGGTGGCGCTGTATTTGCAACGATAGGAATCTACCTGTTCAGCACTCAGACTGGTTCAATGGCCTATGTAGCTGCCATTTTCTTTGCCATAGGCGTATGCTATTTCTGGCCGACAATGGTTGGCTTCGTAGCCGAAAAGGTGCCATTGAGCGGTGCCCTTGGCATGTCGATCATTGGTGGTGTGGGTATGTTCTCGACGTCGATCTTCCAGCCGATCATCGGTGGCTGGATTGATGCAGAGCGTGCTGAGAAAGCAACAACCGGTCTGGCTGGTGACGCCCTCGAACTGGCTGCCGGTCAGGCCACGCTGGTCAAAATGACGACGTTCCCGATCATTCTGATTGTTGCGTTTACCATCCTGTTCCTCTGGATGCGCAATAAAAAGTCAGGTCACGCTGACGAAAAAACACTGGCTCAGCAGCCTCAGCTGTAAGCCATAGATACTCCGGATCGGGGTTGATTGCCGGTTGCCAACGCAGCCGGTGGTCAACCCCGGTTTTTTTATTTCAGTTTTTTAGCGGCTTTCATAAACTCATCCATGGTTCCTTCGATCCGCATCGTCATTTTACTGTCGCGGAAGAGGTTGTTGCCGTCCCTGTCGATGATTTTGCAGTGAAACAGGATGAGCATCGGCGTATCTTTTTTGTCGAACAGCATTTTACCGGTCAGGCCCAGCAAGGTACCGGGCTTCAGGGTGAGGGGCAGCACAGCCGGCGTTGTCGATTGTTTTTCGATCAGAATTGAATCGGGCTGGTAGCCTTCCGCAATTTCCTTGCCATCGACAGTCACAACGTAGCGGGTATCGAAAAAGCGGATGGGGAAGGCATTGCGGTTGCCGACCGATACGTTCATGGCCAGCTCCGACTCGTTCAGCCCGACCTTACCGATCTTGACCCGTTCGATCTGCATCGTCGGAATATAAACGGTTGGCAGCTTGCGGTTGATGGTGTCGGTAAAGGTGCGGTTGCCGAGAATCGGTACATCCAGATCAAAGCGGGTACGGACGGTGTAGACCACGCTGTCGATATTGTTGTCGTAAAGGTATTTCAGCTTGTTTTCCAGCGGCTTCAGCGGAACCTCAATGGGCATGGTAATCGTCGAGGAGTCGGATGGTTCAACGGCGATGGTTTGGGGATAATCGCCTCGGGAGACAACCGTAGAGTCGATCAGAAATTCAAAATACATCCGCTTTGCCTTGAAGCCTACGGGCAGCGGGTTATCAATGAGCAGTTTCCCGTTAACCTTCACCAGATCGGCGTCGATGTCAGTAACTTCCCAAGAGCTCAGTTCAAGGCGTGGTTTCAGGGCGGTGCCGTAGGGTTCTTCAGCAGCCCGTTTTACCTGCCGCTGATACCAGATAAACGCAAGTAGACCAACCACCAGCACCACGCCAATGGCAATTAACCATCCCTTCTTCATAACGTTGTTTGTTATTGTTAACCAGGGTTGAGGCCACTAAGACGTGAAGAACCAAAGGGGCACAACGTTTTTTCCTTGTGCCCCTTCCTGTCTTCCTTCCTTTGTGGTCCCTCTCCTGTAACGGTATAACTAAAACAACTGGAAGATGTCTTTAACGCCGAGCATACGGCGGCTGACAAACCCCTCTCCGTATTTTGCCCCGATCATGTGCCCGTATTCTTCGGCGCGGGCCTCCAGAAACTCCCAGAACGCTTTACTGGAAATATAGCTTTCCGGTTCGCCGCTGTTGGGATCGTAAAACTGACTTTTATAGGCAGCTACCGAGGCCCGTTTCTGATCCCAGTATTTCGAAATATCAACGACGAAGGTCGGTTTCAGCGACCAGTCCTGAATCATGTTATAGACGTATTTCGGACGCCATTCGGGCTGAAGCTGCCCGTCGCGGCCTTCCGTTTTAATCTGACGCAGACCCGAATAAAAGCAGGCATCGTAAACAAGCTCTGCTGCCCGGCCGTGGTCAGGATGGCGGTCTTCGAGGGTATTGGTAATGACAATTTCGGGCTGAAAATGACGGATAACTGGAATCAGTGCCAGCTGGTGTTCCTCGTCGTTACGGAAAAAACCATCCCGGAATCCCATATTTTCGCGGGCTTTCAGTCCCAGTATGTCGCTGGCCGCCGCCGCTTCCTGTAGCCGGATTTCGGGGGTACCGCGGGTGCCTAGTTCGCCACGCGTCAGGTCAACGGCAGCCACGGTTTTCCCCTGCTCAATCAGGGAAAGAATGGTGCCGCCGGCGCTCATCTCGGTATCGTCGGGGTGAGCGGTTATGCAGAGTACATCAACTTTCATGCAACGTAAAGAGTGAAAGACAGAAAGAGCGAAAGAGTGGGGTCGCTCAAAGCAACACGCACACGCTCCGGTAGATAGCTAATTGTTTGTGGTAAAACAACCAGAAAACCATAAACGGGCAAAGGAAGTTCTTTATGTTTGCGGTAGGGATGAACTTATCGCTCACCTTCACTATCATCATGTATAAAACCCTTGCATTTCAGACAAACTGTCGGGCGGTAAACGCGTGTGCTGACCGCGACGACGCCGAAGCGACCATGCTGGCATCGCTTGACCGGATAGAACGGCAGCTTTCGGCGAGTATCGACCATATCGGACGCGATGTTACGCTGGTCGTGATGCCGGAAAACTTCCTGAGCGGCGCGCCCGTCACCGAAACGCTGGTAGAGTGGCGCGATAAGGCCGCACTCGAAATCGACGGCCGGGTGTATGAAGCGATCAGCGGTATGGTGCAGCGCCTGCAGCTTTATTTTTCCGGCAACGTTTACGAAATCGACCCGCATTTTCCGGATCTGTACTTTAAAACGAGCTTCATCATGGGGCCGAACGGCGACCTCATGCTGCGCTACCGGCAGCTGAATTCGTCGTATTCGCCGACACCGCACGATGTCTGGGCCTATTACCTGGAAGCGTACGGCTACGACTCGGTTTTCCCCGTTGTTAAAACCAATATCGGTAACCTGGCCTGTATTTCGGGCGAAGATATTGCGTATCCGGAGGTAGCCCGCTGCCTGACCATGCGCGGGGCGGAGGTGTTGCTGCACAGTACAGCCGATGTATACAGTCCGCAGCTGACGGCGAGGCGGGTGGCCAAACCGGCGCGTGCGGCCGAAAATATGGCCTATGTGGTGTCTGCCAACGCGGGCGGTTGGACCGGCGGGCTGTTGCCGGAACAAACCTACGGGGGCGGTTCGGTGGTAATTGATCCGCGCGGTCAGGTGCTGGCCGAAGCCGGTGCCGGCGAAAGCCTGGCTGCTCATGCCGACATTGACCTGAATGCCTTACGGATGCAGCGTCAGCGTACGGGGCAGGGCAATATTCTCGCCCGTCAGCGGTTTGAACTATATGCCGAGAGCTATGCCCGTCATTCGGTCTATCCCCCTAATACCCTGCTGTCGGAAGTCGCCGAACGCAATCACTTTGCGCGGACACAGCAGGCATCCATTGATAAACTTAAAAAAGAAGTATTTTGACAATCAGATCATTGTGCCTCCGGCTGTCATGCCTCTGGCTACTAAGCCTGTGGCTAATGGTACCGGCATTGGCGCAGCAGGTAGACTCGGTTTACCGGCTGAAAACCAGCAGAGAAATAGCCCTGTTCGGAGCGGGTGCCGCAACCGGTGTAGTGTCACTGGTAGCAGGACAGACGCTTGATCCGCTCACACCGCAGGCTATTCAGGCATTGCAGCGTTCGCAACTATCATCAGTTAACCGTAATGCGACTTATCAGTGGTCCCCTGCGGCTGACCGCCTGAGCGATCTTACGTTTCTGGGAACAGTCGGAATAACGGGACTGGTGGCTTTGCCAACGCTGAGCCGGAAGGGGTGGGCTACCATTCCGGTTATGTTTCTGGAGACGGCTTTGCTGGCGAACGGAATACAGCGATCGGTCAAAAATATGGCGCAGGAAACCCGTCCGTATGTGTACAACCCTGCGGTTCCGCTGGCGGAGAAAATGAGTAAGGATGCCCGCCGCTCGTTTTTTTCGGGCCATACGACGAATGCCTTTGCTGCTGCCGTTTTTGCTTCTACTGTTTTTAGCCACGTTTATCCCGATTCGCGGCTGAAGCCGCTGGTCTGGGGTAGCTCGCTGGTATTGGCGACCGGAACGGGTTTACTGCGGTACAAAGCCGGCCAGCACTTCCCGGCCGATCTGGTAGCGGGTGCCGCATTCGGGTCAGTAATGGGGTGGCTGGTACCTAAGCTGCATCAGCGAACTGGCAGGCGGCAGGTATCCGTGGCGCCGTGGGCGAGCGGGCAGGCGAGTGGCGTCTATGTACGCTACGTGCCGGTTTATCGTTAACTTTGCGGCGCGATGACAAAAATTACTGAACATATCCGTAACGCCAACGGTAAGCCTATTTTTTCGATTGAGGTCATCCCGCCGATCAAGGGGGACAACCTGAAAAATCTGCTGGACAACATTGAGCCGTTGATGGAGTTTAAACCGCCGTTTATCGACGTAACCTACCACCGTGAGGAATACATCGAGCGGCCGATGCCCGATGGTACCATCAAACGCATCATTACCCGGAAACGTCCCGGAACGGTCGGTATCTGTTCGGCCATCATGCACCGCTTCAACGTTGATCCGGTACCGCATGTGTTGTGTGGCGGTTTTACCCGCGACGAAACCGAAGATTTTCTGATCGACCTGCATTACCTGGGCATCGACAATGTGCTGGTGCTGCGCGGTGATCCGGCCAAGCCGTTCAGTACCTTTAAGCCGAAAGAAAACGGCTATTCGTACGCCAGCGAACTGGTGGAGCAGGTGGTGCACATGAATCACGGGTCGTACCTCCACGAAGGCGAGACGGCGCTGGCACCGAGCAATTTCTGCATCGGGGTCGCGGCTTATCCGGAAAAACACCTCGAAGCGATTGACTTCGACACGGATATGGAGTACCTGAAACAGAAGGTGGAAAAAGGCGCTGATTATATCGTAACGCAAATGTTTTTCGATAATCAGAAGTACTTTGCCTTTGTCGATAAGTGCCGTTCGATGGGGATTACCATTCCGATTATTCCGGGACTGAAGCCGTTGAGTACACGAAAGCAACTGAGCGTATTGCCGCGTATTTTCCACCTCGACCTGCCTGACGATCTTGTGAAATCGGTCGAGGTCTGTGAGAGCGATGCGCAGGCCCGTGAAGCCGGTATAGAATGGTGTATTCAGCAATGCCGCGAGCTGGTGGCTGGCGGAGCACCGGTGCTGCATTTCTATACCATGGGGAAATCCGATAATATTATGAAAGTGGCGGGCGCCATTTTCTGATTATACACCGGCCTGATGCTCAGCGTCAGGCTTTTTTTATGCCTGTCCGCTCAAAAACGACAAGGTTTGCTTCCGGTCAATTTTGCCGGTCGGTGTTTCGGCAAACCGGCCAGTAGTCATCAGTTTTTTAGGCACATGATAAGGGCCAAGCTGCCCGCGGATAGCCTGCTGCACTGCCTGCCAGACATCATCCGGTACTACTGTTCCTTCCACAACCGCCACCAGTTGCTGGCCTAACCGTTCGTCGGGCATACCGGCTACAAACAACCGCGGATTCAACTGATAGCCGGCCAGTTGCTGCTGCATAATTCGTTCGACCTTTTCGGGCTGGATTTTCACCCCTCCGCTGTTAATGACCGAATCGGCGCGACCCACGATGCGGAAGGTACGGTAGGGTGGATCGGTCAGAAACTCAGCGACATCGTTGGTCTGCACCCGCTCAAAGTTGCTGGCGGCTGCCGTGATATGCAGACAGCCACGGTCGTCGGTCCCGATTGCTACGCCGGTAAGGGCCGTGAAGTAATCGGTTGCCTGCGGGCCGTTGAGTTGGCGGACGGCAATGTGAGAAACGGTCTCAGTCATGCCGTAGGTAGCGAAGACCGGTGCCGTAATGATTTGCAGGGCCTGTTCCAGCGCCGGGCTTGTTGCCACTCCGCCGACCAGGATGGCTTTCATGCCGTTCAGAATCGCCGGCTGGGTGGGGTCCTGCTGGTCCAGAATCGCCTGTAGCTGCAACGGCACCAGGGCTGTAAAGGCAAGCGGGGTTGCCGGATGCAGCCCATTCAGCGGATTACCCGACGGTTCGAGAATGGTCATCGGCAGGCCAAGTTCCAGTCCGCGCACGAGCATCATTACCCCCGCAATGTACCGGATGTTGAGGCACACGAGTGCGTGATCACCGGCCTGTAGCCCGAAGGTTTGGCCGGTAAGGTGTGCACTTGCCTGCATCTGCGTGCGGGTAAGTGTAATCGGTTTGGGCGTACCGGTTGAGCCGGAAGTGTGCAGCACAAATGTCTCCTGTCCGCTTAGCCAGGCTTCGCAGAAGCGGATGGCTTCGGCTTCGTAAGCAGTTGCGGGAGCGGGCCATCGGGCCGGATCGGTGGGGAGAAACATACCTGACTAACTATACACCCGTACTGAGCCGGCCGTTTTGTCTGCCAGAACATTATACTTCGTTAGGGCGCGGGTGGCGGGGCTGTTTATAACTTTACCATCGGTGTCAAATGCCGAACCGTGGTTGGCGCAGTAGAAGCGGTTGCTGGCGCTCTGGAACGTAATCAGTGTCCCTTCGTGCGTACAGGCTGACGACACGGCAATCAGCTGATCGGCCTGCGTACGGGCGATAATAACCCCGTTGTTATACACATAGCCCCCTTTCTGATTCAGATTCGCATATTTGTTGTCGTTCAGGCTGATGGTGAAGTCTACCGCACCCGCCGGTGTGGGGTCAGCTCCGTTGCTTTTGGTACAGCCTGCCAGACAGCGTGACAGCATAATGGCTCCGACACTGGTGCCTACCAGCCGGAAAAACTCGTGGCGATCCATTGTTGTTGTAGTAGCTTCCATGTGGGTAATGTATTTTTGCAGCAAGATGACTAAACCTGACGCGTTTTGCAAGTCTGTTTTTCAGGAACAGAACAAAGCACCGGTCGGGACTGTTTAGCAGTAACGTATGGAAGAAGCAAAAGTTATAAATCCTATCTCACCGGACAAGGTGACGGATTCGCCGGGTTTGCTTGAGTATGCACACACGGCCGGCAGCGCCGTAATCAAGCCGGAAGACAAAGGCAAAATCAAAGGCCGTGCCGTAACGGCTATGCGCGAACAGACTGACCTTCAGCTGGCGCAGCTCTATAAGCAAATGCAGCTTCTGGCCGAGCAGGCAACGGCGATCCGCAATCGGGTTGAAGTCTCGGAGCGTATCTACAATGCCCAGATGGGATTTGAGCCGATTGTGGGCCAAACCTATTACTTTTACCTGCGCAAAAACGGAACCGATGTGTTGTCGATGATTGCGCCGAACGAGTGGGGCCGCAAATTCCCCTTCGAACGCTGCATGGCCACCGTCCGCATGATGGCCGACCACACCTGGGACGTATTTTATCACGAAACTGATTATACTAATGAGTGATTGGGCGATTTAGTGAATGAGCGAATTGTACCGCTCTCATTCACGATTCACTCATTCGCTCAATCACAATTCACGCAATAGCAATATGCAGAGCAAATACCCCTGGGAACCGATTAAGGAGTACCGCGAGATTAAATTTGAATTTTTTGAAGGCGTAGCCAAAATCACCATTAACCGCCCGCACAAGCGTAACGCATTTACGCCGCTGACGGTCAGGGAGATGTCGGAAGCGATGGAGCTGGCGCGGCAGGACGAGCGCGTGGGCGTGGTGATTCTGACCGGCGAAGGCCCCGATGCATTCTGTAGCGGCGGTGATCAGTCGGTGCGTGGTCACGGCGGTTATATCGGCGAAGATCAGGTGCCCCGCCTGAACGTACTGGACCTGCAGATGCAGATCCGCCGGATTCCGAAGCCGGTGATTGCCATGGTGGCAGGCTATGCCATCGGTGGCGGCCATGTACTGCACGTAGTATGCGACATCTCGATTGCAGCTGAAAATGCACGTTTCGGTCAGACCGGCCCGAAAGTGGGCAGTTTCGACGGTGGTTTCGGTGCGTCGTATCTGGCACGGGTGGTTGGTCAGAAGAAAGCCCGCGAAATCTGGTATCTGTGTGATCAGTACAATGCGCAGGAAGCGCTGGATATGGGGCTGGTCAACAAGGTAGTGCCGCTCGATCAGCTGGAAGACGTGACGCTGGACTGGTGCCGGAAGATGCTGGAAAAGAGCCCGATTGCGCTCCGGATGCTGAAAGCTGCTTTCAACGCTGAGCTTGACGGACAGGCCGGTATTCAGCAGCTGGCCGGCGATGCGACGTTGCTGTATTACCTGTCAGAGGAAGCGAAAGAAGGTAAAAACGCATTCCTGGAGAAGCGGAAACCCGACTTCAGCAAATTCCCGAAATTCCCCTAGGACTATGATTTGAATGATTAAATGACTGACTATGATTAGTGGCTATGATTTTTTTGATTACGCAGACGAACATGATTTTTGAGAGTCTTTTTCAATCTCTTTTAAAAATCATAGTCTATCAGCGTAATCACTTTAATCACAGTCAATAATCATAGTCAGTCATTCAATCATGTTAATCACAGTCCTAGACCGTCAATGTCTTCATGTACTCAGCGTCGTTTTTGAGGCTGATCATCGACGACTCAGGGTATTCTTCCTGCTCCACCAGATAATGCTTAATGTTGGTGAAGTCTTTGGCGTAAGCCAGAATTGCCTTATAGTTCACCTGACCCTTGCCCAGATCGCTTTGCGTGATCTTGTTACCCGTCCGGTTATAATCTTTAATGTGGCATAGCTCGTAGCGCTTACCATACTTCCGAAGGTGCGCAATCGGATCCTGACCGGCGGCATCAATCCAGCACATATCCAGCTCAAACATCACGTTTTTAGGATTTGTGTTTTCCAGCAGATATTCCTGCGGCAGCTGGCCGTCAACCGTTTTGAACGAATAATCGTGGTTGTGGTAGCCAAATTTCAGACCTGCCTTTGTCACCTGCTCGCCGACCGTATTGAATTTTTCGGCAATGCGCTTCCAGTCATCCATTGACTTCTGGGGGCCGATATACGGGCACAACAGGTACGACAGACCGGCTTCCTTCGCATCGGCAATGCTTTTGTCGAGGTCTTTGTTCATGTCGAAGTGGGTACTGACCATTTTCACGCCCAGTCCGTCCAGAAACGACCGGATCTCTTTCGGCGACATACCCCACAGGAACCCTTGCGGGCCGCCGTAGCTTTCAAATTTCTTGTAGCCCATCTGCGCCAGCTGGGTCATGATGCCTTTCGGGTCTTTCGGCAACACATCCCGCACACTGTATAACTGAAGGCCAAAGTCTTTAAAGGTACCACCCAGTGATGTAGTGTGGCCAAGGGTAACGGCACCGGCGGTAAACAAACCGGCCCGAACAAGGAAATCGCGTCGATTAATCTGCATAAAGCGTTGTAAAGGTTAATGTATTCATTACAAAGAACGGAACAATCTCCGGTTTATGAGCACTTCCGGCCAATTTTGCCTGCGCTTCAGAGCCCAATATGTGTGTGTGGGCCGGCAGATTTATCCCGTATCTCAACGCCGATATTCGGCTGGTAGTATAGTGATCTGGTAATGTGTCGTTAACTTTGCGTTCTTTTTGGAAAAACGCGTAATGCAGCAGGCAAAAATATATTTACAAAAGGGCCGCGACGAAGCGGTCCGGCGGTTTCATCCCTGGGTGTTTTCGGGGGCAATCGGTCGCTACGACGGCGATCTGGCAGATGGTATCTGTGTAGAAGTACTCGACCGCCACGGCAACTACATCGGCATGGGCCATTACCACGATGGTAGTATCGCTGTCCGGTTGTTTTCGTTTGGCAGCATCGACGGCGGACGCATCGTGCCTGACGTTGATTACTGGACCGAAAAACTAGGCCTGATTCTGGATGTCCGGCGGGGGATTTTTGCACCGGGCTCAGCCATGGGTGACACCAACTGTTTCCGGCTCGTTCATGGTGAAGGCGATGGCTGTTCGGGCCTCATAATCGATATGTATAACGGCGTGGCCGTGTTTCAGGCGCACTCGATTGGTATGCACCGCGACCGCGATGTCATTGTCGAAGCGTTGCAGCGGGTGTTTGGTACGGAGCTGAAAGCAATTTATGACAAAAGCGCTGAGACCTTGCCGGATAAGTACGGACAGACGGTGCAGAACGGCTTTCTGTTTGGCCACTGCGAAACGCCTCATGCCGTACAGGAAAACGGCCATACCTTCCTGATTGACTGGGTAACGGGTCAGAAAACCGGCTTTTTCCTCGATCAGCGCGACAACCGCGCGTTGCTGGCACGGTATGCGTCGGGTAAGCAGGTGCTGAATGCGTTCTGCTATTCAGGCGGTTTTTCGGTGTATGCGCTGAAAGCCGGTGCGGCGCAGGTGCATTCGGTCGATGTATCGCAGAAGGCGATTGACCTGACGAACCGCAACGTGGCGGCCAATTTCGGGGAGGCTGCCAACCACGAGGCCTATGCCGAAGATGTAATGAAGTATCTCAAAGCCCATAACCAGCAATACGATGTGGTTGTGCTTGACCCGCCGGCCTACGCCAAAAGCCTGTCGGCGAAGCATCGGGCGGTGCAGGGCTATAAACGCTTAAATGCCGAAGGGCTGAAGCGTGTGGCGAAGGGCGGTATCCTGTTTACGTTCTCCTGCTCGCAGGTGGTCGACCGCGGGTTGTTTTATAACACGGTTGTGGCAGCGGCTATTGAGGCAGGCCGGCAGGTGCGCGTACTGCACCATCTGAGTCAGCCCGCCGATCACCCTGTCAGCCTGTTTCATCCGGAAGGCGGTTATCTGAAAGGGCTTGTGCTCTGGGTTGAATAAAGCCCATACGTTATCAAATGCAAAGCCCCCGTTATCGAGAGACAGCGGGGGCTTGTTGTTGGGTATTGGTCAGTACTTATTCGAGGTCAATCGGCGACAGGTAGGGGAGGTATTGTTCGAGCCGTTCATCGCTGGCCCGGAAGGCGGTTGCCTGGAGAAACTCGTTGGTAAAACCGTCGTAGCGCAGCTCTACAAAGAAGTCGTTAAGGCTGTAAAGCAGGAAGATATCCCGGTCTCCGTAGCGGTTAGCCAGCAGGTTACCCTTGTAGTACAGCATATCAAGCTGTTGCTGGGGTGGGAGGTTAACGAAGTAGATTGGTTGCATATCGGCTGTGTCCTTTGAAGAATTACAAAGTAAGGAAAAAGCACGGCCTGTGTAAAGGAAAACCGCACAGAAAATTAGTGATGGCACAGCATTGGTGATTTTCTGTGCGGTTTGGGGTGTGAATGTCAAATCATAATCGGGCAACGTCCCCTTCTGACAACCCTGTGAGATCGGCGATGGTCTTATTATCAAAACCTTTGTGTTTCATTTTCAGGGCAATTTCTTCTTTACTTTCTTTCTCTCCCAGCGCGCGTCCTTCTATACGGGCCGTATCCAGAAGACTAACTTCCAGACGACGGTTTTCCATTTGGCGGTAATAGTCAGAACGATCAGCATCATTAAGGGCTTGTACACGCAAAAAAGCATCAACTTCCTTAAGCCCGCGGGCACTTGCCCCCTGTGGTATCTCATTATTTTTCAGGTAATAGATCCATTCGTCCAGTGAGTCATGGGCTTTATCATTGAAGTTGTTGATTTTAAGTACATAGTATTCCGGAAAAAGCCGGAACAACGCATCTTTTTCAAATAGCTCCTTTTGTCTGTCAGACAAACTCAGCGTGTCACCGTTGTGAACACCGATGAATTCGGTTTTGCCGTGATAAACATAATCCTGTCCTTGTCCAAGGTCAAAATAAACGATATTGACGGAATAGACTTTTTTGATATTACGGTAAGGTTCACCTACAGATAAATGTTCAATCGTGGCTTTTGACACACCATATAACATCCGCTGGAAATAATCGACCTGGCGGCTATTCTGTACTTCAATGATGATTAACTCCTGCCGGGCATTTAATGCCAGAATGTCAACCCGGTTAAATTTATCATCACCGGTATCCTGATTCGATTCACTTTCGAGGATTTGCTCGATTTTAATATCATCGCGCAGCAGTTCGGAAAGAAAGCCTTCCAGAATAGCATGATTTGATTTTTGCCGGAGCAGCCGCTTCATTGCCCAGTCAAAGCGGATCAGCAGATTTTGCGTAGACATACGTTTGCGCGTTTTGGTCAAAGTTACGCTTTTGACGGCTATTGTCCGGAAAGTTACGCCTTTACTCCTGCAAACAGACCCCCACAAAAAAATGCCTCCGGCCTGCAACAGGCCGGAGGCGTCTACTAAAACGTATGCTTACTGATTGCGGCGGGTTACACGGCTGGCGCCCGAGGTTTCGGTGTCCAGGTTAGTGACCGTACCCAGCTCGGCATGGCTGGCACCGTTGGCGTCGATGTTGGCGCGGTTGATCGTCATCTCAGTCGCATCGAGGCGGCAGGCACCGCTCAGGTCAGCTTCCAGATTGTCGGCACGCCCACGCAGCGTCGCTTTTGAGGCACCAGTCAGATCAATTTTAAGCGTGTTTACATCGGCATCGGCAACCACGCGGCTGGCACCGGTCAGGTCAATGTCCAGATCATTCAGCCTGCCGAAACCCGTCAGGCTGGCCCGTGAGGCGCCCGTGAGCTTCATGCCTTTTACGGTCGGCATCGTGATCGTCAGACCAACCGCCCGCGAATTGTTCCAGCTGAAGAGTTTTCCCCGTTTCATGGACACTTTCAGTACACCGCCTTCGGTTTCCACGCGCAGATCGTCCATGTCTTTTTCGCGGCCGTCGGCAACGATTTTAAACGAATCTCCTTTTTGCAGACGGATCACAAAGGCACCTGATGCATCGATGTCGGTAAAGTCGCGGGCATCAAACTGGCGGCTGTGGTCACCCTGCCGGTCGAAGTCATCGCCCAGTTCATTGTCGATGGCATTCTGTACATCGTCGGCAACGTCGCCCAGATCGTCGTTATCTTCGTTGTCATAGTTGTCTCTGCGTTCACGCGGGAAGTTGATGCACACCAGACCGTCGGCCTTGGTAAACTTCCAGAGGCTTTCCGACATGCGCTCCAGTTCCTTGTTGCCAAACTCATTGCGGATGAAGTAGGCAAAGTCTTTGGTCATCCGGAACGGTTTTTCGTACGGGATATAGAGTTCCATGTGCAGCTCCTGATCACGGAACGGTGCGTTCGGCGTCAGGTCAATGTCATCGTCGAAGCGAAGGACCGAGTCACGTTGAACGTAGTTATACCGGATAGTGCGGGCATTGGCTTCGGCATCGGTGCGGCTGCGGCCGTGAGCCTCAAAACGCTGCATTAATTTATACTGTGTTCCTTCGTAACCCATCAGCTCAATATCCGGGCGCTGGTCGTAGTCAGAATCAACATCATTGATGTCGAACGTAGGCACGGCAACAGGGATGTTCAGCAGTTTTTCTTCTTCGACGGTAGCTTGCCGGCGGAAATTGGCAACCAGCGGCGTAACGGTAGCGGATGTAACAACCAGGGCCAGAATCCAGATACCCAGCAGGGTAAGCGCCGTACGCGGGCTGATAAGGCTCCGTTTCGCAATCAGCATCAGGCCGACAATACCGAGGGCCAGGCACGGAAGAATAGCAGCTACCAGCGCGGCAAATACCATTGGCGTACCGATATCCTGACGGAACAGGCGCAGCGGAAATTCCAGATCGCCCATATCACTGCCCAGGTTGGCACCCAGGGCTACACCGGCAACGCCCAGACACGCAATCATGGTAGCAAACGAGATGATCAGCATAATAACGCCGACAAACACACGCACTACCGCTACCAGACCGTTCAGAAAAGGACCGAATGCCCGCGCTAAACCTGTCAGGACTACCGCAATCGCCCGAAAGGGAAACAACAGAAGCTTCGTTACCGGATTTTCTTCAGCGGTTTCGCTGATGTTCAGGCTGCGTTTTACGTTGTTTTCAATGTTCGACAGCGTAATCGGCTGGCCTTTCATTTCCATTTTTTCGGTCAGTGTATTGGCCTCCGGAGAGATGATCCAGAGGACAATGTAGGCGAGGAAACCAACGCCGAACAAGACAATACCGAGTACAAACAGGAGCCGGACAACGCCGGTGTCAATACCGAAATAGGCTGAGATACCGGACGCAATACCACCCAGTACTTTATCGTCGGGGTTGCGGTAAAACTTTTTGATGGACTTGTCTTCTTCAAGCGTTTCGGAGCCCGGGAAGGCAACCCACATCGCAATGTAGGCGATAATCGTGAAGCCGGCCAGACTGCCAAAGAACTCACCGCCGCCATGCGGGCCAAATACCGGTGGCAACCCAATCACCAGAATCACCATCACCAGCCGTACCCAGACCGGGTCAATATTGAAGTAGTGGGCCAGACCGGAGGCAACACCACCCAGCGTTTTCCGGCGTAAGTCGCGGAAAATCCGGCGCGGGCCTTGTGGCGGAGGCGTAGCACCAGGGGGATACGGCGTAGGGTTCGGTGGCGTACTGCCTTGTGTGCCCGGTCCCGGGTTTTGTGCATACTGCGGCTTGCTTTCAGCGCCCTGCTCTTTGCCCAGAAACACTTCTTCTTCCTCAACGGCCTCAAAATCAGCGACGGTACCCATAGCTTTGATGAGCTCGTTCACGTCTTCCAGTGTAATGGCTTGCCTTGCCTCTGTGTGCTTGTCGCCTTTGAGTTTAGCCAGTAATTTTTCAGCGATCCGGTTCTCAATGTCGGTCACAATTTCCTGACTGTCTTCGTAACCGGAAAAGTACTGCTGAATTGACGCCAAGTAGTTTTTGAGTTTGTCGTAACCGTCTTCTTCGATGTGGAAGATGACGCCACTAATGTTTATCGAGATGGTCTTTTTCATGACTCTACGTTCGTTTTCAGGCGTTTAGGTTAGTTGAGGGAAGACGGTTCGTCAGGTGACAGCGATTGATCCTGATCAGATGGGGAAGCGCTTTCTGCAACATCGGCATGCCCGTTGGTCGCTGATTTGTGTTTATCGGTCTTGTCGATAATCGCATGAACCGAGGCAGACAGTTCGAGCCAGGTAGCATTCAGCGCCTCAAGCGATGTACGGCCAAGATCGGTCAGGACGTAGTATTTACGGGGCGGACCGGAGGTAGATTCCACCCATTTATAATCGAGCAGCCCGGCATTTTTAAGGCGGGTCAGGAGCGGGTAGAGCGTGCCTTCCACGACCATGATCCGGGCTGAGGTCAGTTCATCCAGCATGTCGGAGGCATACACCTCGCCCCGTGAGATAATGTGCAGAATGCAGAATTCCAGGATTCCTTTCCGCATTTGCACCTGTGCGTTCTCTATATTCATATGCTTACGGGGATTAAAAATTTAGTGAATGTGTGATTGAGTGAATTGTGATTGATTTGCGTGTCCATTTCACACAATCGCTCAATCACACAATCGCAATTAATTCAAGAGTTATCTGTTGTTTACTGGGTCAAAGGTAGTATAAGGTACTTTGCAATGCAAGGTACTTTGGTGAAAAAGATGACCGACATTGGATGACCGGTCATAATGTGGGTTGAATGGCTTGAAAACCGGATGGTTTTTTTCGGGATGGATCAGGGTTTTATTTCTTCGCCGCCTTTGAGTACTAACCTGATTTTTTTCAGCGAGTTAATGGTCTGTACAGGGTTACCGTCGACAGCAACCAGATCGGCCAGCAGGCCGGTTTTGATGCGGCCCCGGTCGGTCAGGTGAAAGACATCGGCGTTGGTCGAGGTTACGGATTTTAGTACCTCAAGGGGTTTCATACCGTAATCGACCATCATCTCCAGTTCACGGGCATTATCGCCGTGGGTAAACACCCCGACATCGCCGCCGGCGCAAATAGTTACCCCTGCGTCGAGGGCCTGTTTAAACGTCGCCCGTTTTTGTTTGATGCGTTCCGGCTCCGGGTCAACGCCTTTTTTCCAGCCCCGGTACTGCGTAATGGCATCACCGGCGGCTAGGGTAGGGCACAGCGCCGTGCCGTGCTGCTTCATCAGCGCGAAGATTTCGGGTGTTCCGGTGTCGCCGTGCTCCAGCGTTTCGCAACCGGCCAGAATCGCGCGGCGCATGCCCTCGGCCGTACCGGCATGGGCCACGACGCCCCGCCCGCTGCTTTTGGCGATCTCCACAATCAGTTTGAGTTCGTCGAGGGTGTACGTCGGCCGGGCGTCGGCCATCAGCCCCCAGCGGTAGTCGGCATAGACCTTGATTACATCGGCACCCTTGCCGATCTGCCGCCGTACTGCCTGAATCAGGGCATCGTGGCCATCGGCCTCCTCGGCCCCCTGCGGTACGGTAATGTCCGGACTAAAGCCTTTGGGTGCGTAACTGCCGGTGGCAATCAGGGCGCGGGTAGCCACGATCATCCGTGGTCCGGGAATAACCCCTTTGTTGATGGCCTGTTTCAGTCCGACATCATCATAATCGGCCCCTTCCGTGCCCAGGTCGCGGACGGTCGTAAAACCGGCGAGCAGGGTGTTCCGGGCGTGCACGGTGGCGCGGGCCACCCGTTCGCTGCGGGCTTCGCGCAGGACCTGATCGTCCCAGGCCACTTCGTTGTACGGGTGCAGGAGTAAATGGGAATGGCCTTCGATCATGCCGGGCAACAGGGTAGTGCCTTTCAGGTCAATTATCCGGGCATCGCCGGCATTGAGCGATCCGGCGGGACCGACGGCCTCGATTTTAGTGCCCCGAACCAGCACCGCCCACCCTTCGTGCATGGCTTCGCCGTCGAATACACGGTCGGGGCGGAGCAGTTTGGCGGGTTGGGCACAGAGTGAACCGAGGGTCAGGCACGTGATAAAGTAGGTGAGAAGTGTTTTCATAAACCGGTTTTGGTACACTCAAAAATACGCTTTTTGCGCAAACGTGCCGGTTAAATCAGCTTTTCAACCTCCTTGCGGTAGGCACGGCCGATAGGTATCTGTAAATCAGGTAGTTCAATCTGTCCGTTACGCAGTGTCCGGATGCGCGACTTTGGCACCATGAATGACTTGTGGACCCTGATAAACAACCCCTGTGGCAAAGTCGCTTCCATGGTTTTAAGGGATCCCTGGGCAATGTGCCGGCCGGTGGGTGTATGAACCAGCGAATAATCTTTCAGGCCCTGAATAAACAGAATGTCGGGCAGCGGAACCTGAATCCGGCGGGTACCTGATTTAATCCAGATGTGGTCCGGCGTATCTACGGGAGCCGGTTGCGGCATGGTTTCGGATACCGGCTGTGGCGCTGCCGGTTGGTCAAGGCGGTCGAGGGCCAGCTTAAGCAGGAGCATGATCACCAGATACCAGCCGGTCGCAATGACATTAAACGGCAGATTCACCAGCAGGTTCTGATGGTATTCGTCGCCGATCACAAAGCCGTAGAGATAGGTGTCATAGGCTCCCTGTGCCAGCAGCGTAAGTACGCCTGAAAACGTTAGTGTCAGCCCATAGAGCAGAAAGCGTCCTTGTTGCCAGAAGCGGGGAATCAGCACATAGAGGTGCCAGTAGGCAAGGGCCATCAGCAACCCGACCCGAAACACGATGCATGGGATCACCTGACCAAGGGCCAGTTTCTGGAACAGGTATTTCCGGTCGTAGGTAAAAATGATCGTAACGAATACCCAGAAGGCAGCCTGCCAGTAAAAACGGGGTGTCAGCAAACGGTTGAGCATAGCGGGAATGCGGGTTGAATGCTACGAATATACAACGATTTCAGTGTAGCTGCCATCTGCGCATGTGCTTGATCACCAATAGTTTTTCGACCAACGACAGAAAACATCGACTAACGGCCGGATGCGGCTGGTCGTGTATTCAGGTAGTTGGTCGGGTAAAGTTGCAGCGTGTTTGTCAGGGCCTTTGGTTTGTGTCAGGCGCTGATTCCGAAGGCGGATCAGGAAAACCGACAAATCCCGTTTTGACCATGAAAAGAACCGTTTTATTTCTCGCTATGCTGGCCACGACGGCCTTTCTGCCACCGTCCACTAACCAGTCCGATGAGCCGCCAACCTGCACCGATTGCCTGTTTGACAAGCTGCCGGCCGGGTTGTCTCACCGGCTGACCATTGCTCCCGATACCGTGCGCGGACAACGTATCCGGCTGACCGGCACCGTATTTCTGTCGGATGGGGTTACGCCGGCGGCCGGTGTTCTGCTGTATGCGTATCATACCAATGCGGCAGGGCGCTACCCGAAACAGGGCAGCGAAGATAAACGGTCGTATGCTTGGTGGCACGGCTACCTGCGCGGGTGGCTCCGGACCGATGCCAAAGGCCGTTACGAAATCAGTACGATCAAGCCCGGTATGTATCCCACCCGCGATGCGCCGGCGCATATACATGCGATCGTGAAAGCACCCATGCGGCATAGCGCCTATTGGATCAGTGATTTTGTGTTTCACGGCGATCCGCAACTGACAGACTCGTATTGGTACAAGCTGGAGCAGCGCGAAGGACTGGTACGCTACGGCGGGGTAGCCTTGCAGAAAGGCAGGGATGGCGTTGCGGAAGGCCACCGGGATCTGGTGCTGCATGCTGCCTATGACCGCGATAACCGTTCGTCGGGGCTGGTTGTGGGGGAGGAGTGTCCGGCGTTTGATCCGGTGCATGTGTGGGGCCCTGATAAAGGCACCAAAACCTGCCCGATGTGCAAATACGGTCACCGGACCGCAGGGGTGATGGCGTGGCTGTCGGACGATGATTGGGACAATGCGGCGCAGTTGACCGTGTTTCTGGAAAAGCAGATGCAACGGCGCGGTGCCGATCGGTTCAAGGCGTTTCTGATCTACACCAATCCCAAAAAACGGCCCCTGCCCGAAGTACAGCAGCAACTGACGGCTTTTGCAAAACAGCATGGATTGCGGGAACTCCCGGTGCTGTATGTGCCGTCGCTGACCGACAAACAGACGAGCTATCTGTACCGGATCAATCCTAATGCCCGGAATACCCTTCTTATCTACAACAAGCGGCGCGTGGTTGACAAGTTTGTGAACCTGTCGGCACTGACGGAGAAAGGGAGCTATGAGAATCTCAATACCGTGCTGGCGTCGATTAACCGGGTGGCAGGCCCGCCGGCGAGGTAAATTGACAGCTGTCGGACAGGTACCTTCATGTTAACTCCCCGAGGGTTTTAAAGCCTCGGGGAGTTGTTCATCCTACACTTTTTTAACCCGGTTCCGGAAAACGTCGTAGAAACTTTTTGCGAAAACAGCAACCACCAGGGCCGGAAGCAGCATGCCACCGGCTTTGAATCCGGCACCCGTCAGCTTGTAGACGCCGGATGTAAACTGCTGAACGCTCTGAATCAGCCACAGGATACCCAGCGTTACTAAAATGGCCGAACCGGCCAGCGCCACGGGGCGGGACAGCCGGCTCACCAGCAGCGCCAATACCAGCGCCACACCGACAACCGCTGCCACGGTGCCAACCGCCCGCGGGAAGGTTCGCAGGTAATTGTACTCATAAAACCAGACCCCGAAGCGACCGATCAGGTTGGGATGGGACATCAGCCAGCCGTCGAGCACGACCAGAATCAGCAGCAGGATATAGAAAAACGGGTTTTTCATCAGCGAATATGGTTAGTCAGGCAAAGAAACGCCCTTTCTCCTCCCAAACGTTTCGACGTCGCCATATATTTTGAGGCTATGGACGAAAAAGCCCCCTTCCGCCCTGAAAGGGCACCATCTGTAAGGCAGGGCATCGCCCTGTCACAGCGCAGACGATGAGCGACCAAAAAACGCCCTGAAAGGGCATTATCTGTAAGGCAGGGCACCGCCCTGTCATGGAGATGATGTGATGCATCGTCCTGTCATGGAGCAGATGTGCTGCACCGCCCTGGCACAGAGTAGCAGTCAGGTCAGGCCTAGCCCTGTCGCAGCGCAGCAGGGCCCTACAAAAAACATGAGTCATCCCGAATTTTGATTCCATAAGTGAGTGAAAGCAATTCGGATTCGATAAAGCGGTGCTGAGGT